>JAISFP010000189.1 GCA_031263525.1 Deltaproteobacteria bacterium
AAGCTGAACGGCTTTCCCCCCTGGCAAGGATTGGCCATCCTCCAGAGTCAGAGCGGCCTTCTTCCAGCTCAATGACAGGCTACCTCCATGGCCGGGGCGACCTACCCGTGAACGGATACGCGGGTTTCATGGGCCGAGTCTGGCAGAAAGTGCCTGATCTTTGGAGTGCTTCAGCAAAATCCGAGCCTTGCGGGGCGAGGCCAAGCTGACTTCGGGGCAAGAGTCGCGGGAAGGATGCCGTCCTGGCTGCAGGGCCGGAGTCACGGGGGCCCTCCGGGTTTCTGGGCAAGAGATGGGGGGACGACCGGGCTCCGGTATCTCTTGGGTTTCTGTTCGCCCTGCAAGCAGGGGGCCAGCATACATTTAAGCTAGACTATACCACCATAAAGAACCAATTCATGGGGGGGGGGAGGCGGCCTTGCGACCGTCCTCCAGGGTCAGCGATGGGCCTGCCGCCAGGGGCGGAAGCCGTCAGAACCGAGGGCCGGCTCGGGTGTCGGGTCCTCTGGAGCGCCATGGATGGAACGGGGCCTACCTGGCAGGCTAGTGGCCTGGAAATGCCGGGGCCGGGGGAGGCGTGAAGGACCGCGCGGGCGGAGCGTCCCCGCGGGGAGGCGCGCCTGCGGGGATTATGCGACCCGGCCGCCGTCTCGTCCGCTCGCCCCTCGAGCGGACTCGCGATCCGGGAAATCAGGCACGGGAAGGAAGCGGCCTGAATCTCGGCCAGGGCGCCGGCCCGTCAGGCCATGCCGGGCAGCGCCTGGCCGGTCCGCGGGCTCCCCCGCACGGCGTTGGAGCGGCTGAGTCGCAGGGCGACGCGGAACCCCATGGATTCCGCCAGGCTGAAGCGGTCGAAGGCCGAGCGCAACGTCACCCCGCCGCCTGGGGCGGCGGGCCGCCTGAAGACGTTCTTCCTGCTCACCTTCTTCGCGGCGGCCCCGTCACCCGACCGCGCGGCCGTGACGGGCGCTCCGTCCCCGTCCCCGCGGCGGCGTCCGGGGACGGGGCGTCGGCCTCGGCGGGGCGGAGCACGTTGGGGCGGACCTCCTCCCAGTCGGGGGGACGGAAGCCCCTGAGCCCGATGTTAAGGGAGGCGCAGACGTTGGGCGCGGGTCCCTTTCCGCAGGCGTTGCCGGGCCCGCGGAAGCCCGGCGGCAAGGCTTTCATGGCCCGCCCGTGCCGGATGCCGGCCTCTCCGGGCCGGCGCGGGGGTCCTGGAAATAAGCTCGAAAGTCTGCTAGATTGTCTGTGGAGCCGGGGCTTCCTGATTCTTCCGGGGTTGCCTCGTTTTTTTTTGCCGAGAGTGGCCTCCCTGCTGGCCTCCCTCTCCGGTACCCCTGCCTGCTGTCCCCGCCCCGGCCGGTCCCGGCCGGGACCGCAAACCCCGCCCGGCTTCTCGCCCGGGGCCCCGGCCCCATCTCAGGGGCCCTCCGGCCCCAACCCCAGGTCCCAGGCCGACTCCGCAGGCCGGAATGCCCGCTCGGGGGGCCGCCCCCGCGGCGTCCGCCCGAGCCGGCACGGCCGAAGGCCCGCCTGGCCGGCCAGAGAGCCGCCTGCCCCGGCGGGCCGCCCGTCCTAACCGACAGTGGAGGGAACATGCAGATATTCGCGTGGAAGGGAATCAACTTCAAGGGCAAGAGGCGGAGCGGGACCATGGAGGCCCAGGACACCCGCCAGGTGGAGGCCTTCCTGAAGCGGCTCAGGATCTCCGACTACACCATCAGGGAGGCCCCGAAGGACCTCTTCTCCGGGCTGGCCATGTTCGCGCCGAAGGTCTCCGTGAAGGACATCATGCTCTTCACGAGGCAGTTCTCGACCATGATCGACGCCGGCCTCCCCCTGGTCCAGTGCCTGAAGATCATGGCGGACCAGTCGGAGAACCCCACCTTCAAGAGCATGGTCCGCGACATCAACAACTCCGTCCAGTCCGGGGCCACCCTCTCGGACGCCCTCCGGAAGTACCCCGACCACTTCGACAGCCTCTACTGCAACCTGGTGGCCGCTGGGGAGACAGCCGGTATCCTGGACACGATCCTGAAGCGGCTCGCGGAGTACATCGAGAAGGCCGAGAAGCTCAAGAGGAAGGTGAAGGGGGCCATGGCCTACCCGGTCATCGTCATCTTCGTCGGCGTGGTCGTCATGCTCGTCATCATGATCTTCGTCATCCCGACCTTCCAGGAGATGTTCGAGGGCATGGGGAGGGAGCTCCCGAGCCTGACCCAGCTCGTCATCGACGCGTCCAACGTCATCACCGGCCAGTGGTACATCATCATCCCCATCGTCATAGCCTTCGTCATCGCCCTGAGAAGGTTCCTGAAGACGGACACGGGCGCCTACCTCTTCGACAAGTACTCGCTCGTCGTCCCCATCTTCGGGGACCTCGTGCGCAAGGTCGCGGTCTCCAAGTTCACGAGGACTCTCGCCACCATGCTCCAGGCCGGCGTGCCCATCATAACGAGCCTGGAGATAGTGGCCGGCACGGCCGGCAACAAGGTCGTGGAGGAGGCCCTGAACGACTCCAGGGCAGCCATCGCCGAGGGCCGCCCGCTCGTGGACCCCCTCATAGAGTCCCAGGTCTTCCCCAACATGGTCACCTCCATGATAGCCGTCGGCGAGGAGGCCGGTGCCCTGGACGCCATGCTCCTGAAGATCGCCGACTTCTTCGACGACGAGGTGGACGCCGC
>JAISFP010000190.1 GCA_031263525.1 Deltaproteobacteria bacterium
GACAGTCCAGGCCCCGGCGGGAGGCCGTCCAGGCCCTGGAAGAAAGCCGAACTGCACCAGGAATGATGGAGCTCTTGGTCCTGCTGTAGGTTCCCCCGCTTTCGTCTGTGAACAGATACAGGTGAAGATTACGCGCGAGTGGCGCTGCGTCCAGCGAAGTCCGTTGAGAACCCGGAGCAAGGCCGCCTTCAGGCCAGAAGGCAGGCCGGCCCGGGTCGGGAGGATGGCCGCCGCGGACCCGGAGCAAGGCCGCCTTCAGCCAGAAGGCAGGGCGGCCCGGGCCAGGCGGAAGGCCGCCTTCAGCCAGAAAGTAGGCCGGCCTTGGTCAGGCGGAGGACCGCCGTGGACTTAAGGAAAGGCCGTCATGGTCACCAGGAGTCAGGAGGGAGGTGCCCCGGTCAGCTCTGGGAAATGGCCGGCTCGAGTCTGGAGATGAGTCTGACCCAGGAGGTGGGTCTGACCCTGGCTCGGAGAGTCCGGACCGAGTCCGGCCCGATTCAGAAGGGAGACGAGCCATGCATGTCCCCCGGGCAGGATTCGCGCCTGGCCTGGAGCCGGCCCTTTCCCTCTCCGGTCGTGAATTGGCGCCTCTCAGGCAGGGGGCGTCCCGGGCCCGCCTCCTTTTGTGAACGTCTCGGGGCTCGCGTAGAAGGAGGACGCGTCGACCTTCTCCCCGACCGGTAGGACCAGGAAGTCCTCCCCGGACCAGGGGCCGTCCACGAAGACCTCGAAGTAGCCGAGATCCGCCTCCACCTCCCTGTACTCCTTGCCGAAGAGCTTGGCGCTCTCCCGGACCCTCTCCCGGAGATAGGGGATGTCGCCCACGCCGTTGTTGATGAGGCAGAAGGCCGTGTAGTTCGCGATCTCCAGGCCCATGGCCTTCAGGGCCTTCTTGGCGCCCATCCTCGGGGCGTAGCGGTTCTCGTAGAAGGACAGGGGATCCGCCCCGTTCCTGATCCAGCCGTCCGTGTACCACATGGTGCCGGGATTCTCGGCGAAGAACTTCATGTAGCGGGCGGGGCTGCCAAGGAGCATGGAGATGCAGTCGTGGCAGCGGGGGACCGTCAGGGACCCTCCGGGGCAGGACACCCCGACCGTGCCGTTCGAGCAGAGCCCGTAGCCCAGGGCCACCCTCCCGCACCCCTCGAGCGAGATCATCTCCTCCACGGCCCTGTTCACCGCCGCCGGCATCTCGGCGGGCCTCTCGTGGAGCGCGAACTCCAGGACCTTCAGAGGGAAGTTCCGACCGCCGAGCACCATCTCTATCTCGCCTCTGACCACGTCGCAGGCCACTATCCCCAGATCTGAACCCATCCTGCACCCCGCACGCGCGGCTTGCCGCCGCCTGTCAGATAATCCTGACGCATTCGTCCGCTTCCTGGAGGCCGGGCGGTCGTCTTCCGGGCGGGGCGACCGTATTCCGGGCCGGTGACGGCCTCTCTCCCGGACCAACACGGTTTTTCAGCGAAACGTCCTGTTCCCGCGAGCAGCAGGGCTGCCCTCCACCTATTATATAGTGACTTTTGCGGAAAATGACTTCCGGTGGACATGGCGGCGGCCTCGGCCCGAGGCCGGGCCCCGTCCCGGAAGCCGGGCACACCGCCGCCCCGCTTCCCGTGGCGGGGCCTAAATCTTCTCGGCGGGGCTAAATCTTCACGGCGGGCCGGAACCCTCCCTGCGGGAAGGAATCTTCCCGGCGGGCCGGAACCCTCCCGGCAGCCCGGAATCCTCGGCTGGAGGCAAGGCAGCCTGACTAGACGGCCGCCTCAAGTCCGAGATCTCTCGCCATGCGGGCCACGGCCTCGTCCCTTATGCCCTCGGCCTCGGCAAGATCCTTCCCGGATGCCAGCAGGGTGACCACGCCTCCCGGGGCGGCGCCGGCGGGATCGAGGAGCGCGTAGTCGCATCCCATGAATCCTTCCGTTATACGCAGGGGTCCGGCCGACGCCAGGCGGTGCTCGCCCGTGCCCCGGATGCGACCGGGTCCGAGCGCCAGGTGCTCGTAGACGGCGCCCCTGGGCACGCAGGGGGCGGGGCCCTCGTCCCCGCCGGCCCCGTCCGCGAAGATCCGGGCCAGGATGGCCACCAGGTTCTCGCCGGTGGAGAGGTAGACGCAGGCAGGGGTCTGGCTGGGAAGCCGGGCGTCTATCTCAAGCACCTTCATCCCGCAGGGGGACATGATGATCTCGATGTCCATTATCCCCCTGAGCCCCAGGGCCCCGGCCAGTGAAACGGCGTGGCCCCGGAGCTCAGCCTCCGCCTCCGGGCCGAGGTCAGCGGGCGCTGTCACCTTCCGGCAGTCGAAGACCTCGTCCATCTCCAGGCGCGTCACCTGCCACGTGCGGTAGCATCCGGGACTGCCCGTAACCTCCAGCGAGTAGGAGGGGCCGGGGCAGTGCTCCTCCACGAGGGGATCCCCGCCCGACTCCAGCGCCTCCCGGAGCTCTTCCGGGGTCTCCAGAATCCTGACGCCCTTGGACCCGCTCATGTCGGCGGGCTTCGCTATCAGCGGGAGTTCCGCCTCGGGGTGCTCCAGGGGGCAGGGGACCCCGGTCTCACGGAAGAGGGCCTTGGAGAGGCGCTTGTCCCGGCTGACGCCGAACGCCGCGAAGTCGAAGGCCACGGGCGGCGATGCCCAGCGGTCCCGCCAGGCCTCGGCCACGCGGAGAGCCTCCGGGTTCTCCAGGGCCGGGAGCACAAGGTCCACCCCCTGGAATGCCCTGTCCAGGTCCGAGGGCCTCCTCACCTCGGCACGCACGAACTTCCCCGCCAGCCCCGAGGCCGGCGGGGCCGGCCTCGCGTCCACCACCAGGGTCTCCCACCCCGCCATCCTGGCCAGGAACGCCGCCTCCGTACCCTGGAGCCCGCCTCCCAGAATCCCGATCCTGAATGCCAACTGCCGTCTCCTCACTTAAAAAGTGCTGTGCCTGCCTGCCTCCGGGGGGCCGGGCTGTCCGGGAACCTTCCGGAACCGTAGTCCGGGAGCGCCCCGGGGCCTTCCGGAACCGGAGTCCGGAAGCGCCTCCGGGCCTTCCGGAACCGGGATAAGGGGTGCCGGGCTGTCTTGGAGCCTTCCGGAACCGTAGCCCGGGAGCGCTCCCGGGCCTTCCGGAACCTGGGTCCGGGTGTGCCGGGTTTCCGTGACAGGGCGTCCCGCGCTCCAAAATGTCCGGGCTGCAGGCTAAATCTGGTGCCAGACGTCGGAACTGAGCAGACCCCGGCTGTAGCGGTCCTCCGCAGGCACCTCTGCGGGCCGGCACCGTCCCCCGGCTTCCCTGGCTCCGGGGCCCCGGCCGGCTCAGGGACGGACGGACCTTCCTACATGCCCGCGAGCCCCCTTCCGGCGTTTTTCAGGTATTCCGCCGGGGTCCCGTGGGTCAGCCCCAGCCCGGACAGGACCGGGAGGACAGACGCGAGGCTCCTGCCCCGGTTCTGGATGTCCAGGCTCCCCTGCGCGACCCCCGCGAGACCCAGCCCGGCCGGGACCAGCGAGGTCACGACGTTCGCGCCGGAGTCCAGTCTCGGGGCCAGGCCCGCCAGGCCCTCAACGTCCAGGGAGGCGGGGATGAGGGCGTCCGGGAACGCGAGGCGCATGGCGGCTATCATGAGGAGTTCCCGCTCGCGGGCCGTGTCCTGGGCCGGGTCGTCCAGGAAGGGGCCGGGGCCGTCGTGCGCGGGCGGCACGAAGGCCATGGCCCGCACCTGGGCGGCCCCCAGGGCCCTCATGGCCATGACCGACTCAGCCAGGTCGCGGGCGGATTCGCCCACGCCGCACAGGACGCCCTCCTCCACGAGGAGGCCGGCGCGGCGGGCCTTCAGCTTCGCCCGCCAGCGGGCACCGTAGTCCTGGCCCGCGCGGAGCCGCGCGAAGAGCTCCGGACAGTGGGTCTCCTGGTAGCAGGCGTAGAAGAGGGCGCCCGCCTCGGCGAAAAGCCTCAGGGCCCGCCCCGAGACCAGCCCCGGCGAGATCATGACCGGGAGCCCGGTCTCCGCCCTAACGGCCC
The DNA here is from genome assembly GCA_031263525.1 of Deltaproteobacteria bacterium. Taxonomy (GTDB): domain Bacteria; phylum Desulfobacterota; class Desulfarculia; order Adiutricales; family Adiutricaceae; genus JAIRZX01. The sequence goes on from JAISFP010000190.1 coordinate 4,005, forward strand.
GTATGAGATCCGCGAGGCCTGCCGCGTACCAGGGGCTGTCGGTCTCGGGGTCCTCCCCGGTCGTGAGATCCACGAGCGAGACCCCGTCGCCGGCCAGCGCCGCGGACGCCTCCAGGATCTCCTCGCGCGTCTTGCGGTAGCGCGGCTCGGAGCCGTTGGAGCTGCGCCAGGCGCAGAAGCGGCAGTCGTTGCGGCAGTAGGTGGAGAGGTAGATGAACCCGTAGGTGAAGACCCTGCCGCCCCATGCCCGCTCCCGAGCCTCCCTGGCGGCGGCGAAGAGGGCCTCGCGCTCCTCCATGCCTCCGGGCGAGAGGAGAAGCGCGGTCTCCTCAAGATCGAGCCGCGCCCGCGAAAGCGCCTTCCTCAGGAGGCCCCGGTAGCCGCCCGACGTGCCGTGAGCCGGCACGGGCGGGGGCAGGGCGGTCGCGGACGGGAGGAGGGCCGCGGCCCCATGCGCGGCCTGCCTCAGCGCCAGGAAAAGAGCGGGGTCGGAGCCGGGGAGCGTTTCCGGGAAGATGGTCCGGAGCTGTCCGGGTACGCGTCCGGTGACGTCCGGCGGGATCTGTCCGGGGACGAGGGAAGCGGCGGGTGCCGGACCTTCCGGGACCGCGTTCGAGGCCGTCATGCCGTCCACTGGGCCCCCCTTCCGGCGGCCGGGTCAGTCTGGCCGGGCAGCACGGCCCCGTGGCCGCGGCTGAAGACGGTGCCTCCGTACTTCGCGATCTTCCACTCCGGCACGTTGCAGGCGCGGCAGGGGCAGGTGTAGAACTTGTTGCGGAGCCAGCGGGCCGCGCGGCTCCTCCGGGAGTTGGTGACGGGGAAGCTGTGCCCGCAGTGGGTGGTGAGGACGGCCCTGTCCCCCCTTATCTCCACTGTCTTTATGCCGTGAAGCGCCCCGGAACGGGAGGGCCAGAGCTTCATCTTCGTCAGGAGCGATAGAAGATCGTTCTTCTTGCGGTAGTACCTCTTGGCCGTGGGCTTGAGGTTGACGTTCTCGACCATTCTCGCCTCCTTTGCTTTCCTCGGGAGCGCTCCCTGCCTCGGCGTCCCGGCCCGTCCCGTCTCGGGGGCCCGCCGTCCGCCGGGGAATCAGGCCCCCACTGCGGCTCCCCGTCATCCTGGGCTTCAGGCCCCGGCGGCTCTCCGTCATACTGGGCATGAGGCGGGGGAAGCTGGCCGTCATCCCGGGGCTTCAGGACCCGGCGTCTCGCCGTCATCCCGGGGCTTCTGGCCCTCGGCGGCTGTCCGTCAGCCGGTGCAACCGCTCCCCCGGCGGCTCGCCGCCAGCCGGGGCATCCGGCTCCCGGCGGCAGGGAGGTGAAGGGGATGTGCCGGAACAGGCGGCAGTCTGCCTTGGGCCGGGCGGCGCTGACCCGGAATAGTGGCTGAAAATGGCGGAGGGCCCGGGAGTCCCACCCGGCTGTGAGGATTTAGAGTCCTCATGATCCGTACGATCCGCCCTCCAGAAAAGGTAAATGCCGCCTCGGGACAGTGTGCGGGACGTGTCCCGACAGTTTCGGGGGAAAATGCCGCCCCCTGATCCGGCAAGCGTTATCGGAATCGAAAAGCCGCCTCCGTCCGCCCAGAAGGCGAAGGGTTCCTGGGACCGGAATGCATGTCATGATTCGGGCTTGAGACTGGGGATCCGGCCTTGAGGCTGGGGATCCGGCCTTGAGGCTGGGGATCCGGCCTTGAGGCTGGGGATCCGGCCTTGAGTGGGGCTCCGGCCTTGAGACTGGGGATCCGCCCTTGAGTGGGGATCCGGCCTTGAGTGGGGCTCCGGCCTTGAGGCTGGGGATCCGGCCTTGAGACTGGGGATCCGGCCTTGAGACTGGGGATCCGGCCAGAGGCGGGGGGATGCCGCCGGTCGGCTGCGTGCAGGCTCGGTGGCCCGGGACGTGGGGCTCAGCTGGAGCCTGCGGGAAGATGGCGGAGGGCCCGGGAGTCCCACCCGGCTGAGAGGATTTAGAGTCCTCTTGATCCGTGCGATCCGCCCTCCGGATTCTGCGAGGCGGGAGCCCCGGGGGGAACCCGCCGTGCCGGGGAAGCCTGCGGGGCGCCGTGAATCGGGTCCCGCGCGGGGCAGCCTCAGGCCACGAGCCCGGCCAGCATGGCGGCGGTGCCGCACGCCAGGGGATCATGCCAGAGCCAGCCCGGCGAGCCTGGGGAGAGCCACGATGACGGCCAGGCCAGGGGAACGCCGGGGGCCGCGACCCGGGGCCGGCCCGCCTGGAGCATGGCGTCCAGGGTTTCAGGGGAGATCACCCGTTCCGATGGCACGGCCTCGAAGACGAGAGTGGCCCCGTCTCTGAACTCCTTCACCATGGCCGGCTCGTCCGCCAGGATGACGGCCTCAGGCACGCGGTCCAACGCGGCCTTCACCCGCCAGGGGTCAGTGTCGCGGAGGAGGGGCAGGCCCCCCAGGGACGCTATGCGTTCCGCTGCGAGCGTCCCCACCTTGCCGAGGCCCAACACTATGACTCTCGCGCCCGACAGGGTCCCCCCGTTCATGAGCTCGAGCGCCGCCACGAAGGCCCTCGCCGTGGCCGGGTCGTTGTGGACGGTCCTGCCGCCCTCCGCGTCCCGGGCCACGAAGTCGTCGTCGTCGGAGTACGCGAGCACGTCCGCGCCCCACTCGCAGGCTTCCGCGAGGCCCGCCTGGTCCGGGCTGGCCATGACCCTGGCGACGAGGCCCAGCCGCTCGCCGGCGGCGGCCACGGCCGCCGCGAAGCCGGGGATCTCTCCCTCGCCGGAGGTCATGGTGACCGCGGCGAGCTTGAGCCCGCTGAGCCTCCGCCCGGCCTCGGAGGGCTCCAGGCCCCAGGCCCTGGCGGAGAGCCCGAGGAGGTCCGTCCCGAGCGAGCCGCCGAGGCTCCGGTCGAACTCCCTCATGTCGAATAGCCATCTCACGTCCTGTCCGTTGAGGCGCGTCACGTCCGTTCCTCCTTCCCTGGCACGTTGAGCCTCCACCCGCCCAGGTAGCTCAGGCTTCTTGCCGCCCTGGAGAGGCCCATGCGCTCCCCCCTGGCCGCGGCGCGGGCCATGACCAGGCGCTCGACCCCGAAGCCCAGCCCGACCCAGGGGACCGAGACGCCCCAGGCGGCGTCCAGGGCATGGGGCCCCATGGCCGAGGAGGCGAGCTCCAGGCCCCCGGCGCTCACGACGTCGAGCGTCTCGCCGTAGACTCCGGAGTCCTCGAAGGCGTAGGAGCAGGTGCCGCCCAGCGACGCCGCGTCCAGCACGAGCTCCGCCAGGGCGCGGATTCTCGACTGGCGGCTCTCCACGGGGAGCCCGAACTCCGCGAGGTTCAGCATCGTGAACTCCTCGGAGTGGCTGGCCCCCCTGGTCTCGCGGCGCATGCAGGTCCCTATCTCGAAGATCGAGACCGGCCTGGGAGCGATCCGCAGCAGATCCACCATCAAGTAGTAGAGGTTGGGCGCGAGCATGGGCCGTATCGCGCGGTTCTTGCCGATCCAGAAGATCTGCTCCATGAGCGGGTGGTCCGGGCCGATGCCCATGCGCTCCAGGAAGTTCCGCGACACGGAAAGCGGGGTGGACACCTCGGTGAAGCCGGCTTCCGCGAGCGTTCCGGCTAGCTTCTCGGAAAGGACCGTGAGCTCCGGGCGGCGGACCTCCTTCAGGTGCCTGAGCACGCCGTCCGCGCAGGCGCGGGCGCGCTCCCTTTCCAGCGACTGGAAGGCGCGGTTGGCCTGGGTCTTGCTTTCGAAGCCTCCCGGCAGGCTTTCCGGGTCGGCCCCGAGCTCGGTCAGCCGCTTTATCTGCTCTCTGGAGAAGTCCATGTAAGCGTAGCTCTTCTGTCTTCTGTGTGCGGCTCTCGATTTCTTGCCGCAGGCCCTGTCGGGTCGGCCTGCCTCCGCAGGTCCACGTGTTTTCGGGAGCCTGCGGGGCGTGAACCGTCGGGCAGGACTGTCCCGTGACTGTCAGCTGGCACGCCGGGGCAGTGAGACATTGCGTGATTCATGCATCACGGCAGATCCGGCACTGTCCGGCGGAGATAATTTTTGAATTGTGAATTGTGAAGTGTGAATTATAAAGTATGTATCATGAAGTTTAGAGTGTTTATTTTAAAACTCTATAAAATATTTAGATTTTAAATTTGGATGAACAACACTTGTTTAAAAAAGTATGAATTCAAGGTATCAGCCAAAAATTTTTGTCGATTTCTATGCCGTAAATTTGACAGTTTCTTTTGCGAAACTGCTCTGAAATGGTTTTGACAATCGGTCAGTCTATTCTTGCTTGAATTGAACCGCTCCGGCCTGTCCTGCCTGTCTTATGCAGATTTTGCCTGTCCTGCCTGCCTTATGCTGATTCGTCATGTCCTGTCTGTCTTATGCTGATTCGTCCTGTCCTGCCTGCCTTATGCTGATTCGGCCTGTCCTGCCTGTCTTATGCTGATTTTGCCTGTCCTGCCTGCCTTATGCTGATTCGTCCTGTCCTGTCTGCCTTATGCTGATTCGGTCTGTCCTGCCTGCCTGTCGTTTCGATTGACTTAAATCATTGAAATTCGGCTTTGAATCTCTGGCATCTCTCATGGCATTATAATATTTTTAAGATTCGGTATTCGTGCCCGAGTTTTGGGACGGTCTGTTTCTTTTGTCTGTCGGTTATTCGGCGAGTGTGTTTCAGTTTCCTGTCTGAGCCGTGGCGAAGCCGGCCTCGGGCCCCGCCGTATCCTGCCGGAACCGCCTCCTTGGCGGCCCCGGCACGGAATGGCGGGGCTTTCAGCCGTTCAGGGAGGCGTCAGTCGGAGGAGACGGGCAGGTTGCGCTTCTTCTCCTGCTCGTTGATGAGGGCACGGATCTTCAGGCGCGCGTCCTCGGGGATGGGCAGGGCGCGGTGCGTGGAGAGGATGTGCTTGGCCTTCTCGCGGGCCCTCTGGGTCATGTCCTTTCCGCCGTCCTCGAGCCACTTGTGGCGCATGCGTCGGTCGGAGTTGGGGGCGAAGGACTGGGACCGGAGGTGCTTCATCGTGCTCTTGTGAGTGAGGAAATCGCCGAAGGATCCTACCCCCTCGATGTCCTCGACCGCAAGAGACTCGTCGTTCACCGGTATCCCGCCGAGCGAGTAGAGTATCATCTCGGCTATGTCCGAACCGATCAGCAGCTGGGAGTAGTCGAAGGTGACGCCCAGCTCGAGCATCCCCAGCCCGTAGATGAGGTTCACGCCGGCCAGGGCGGGGTAGAGTGCCGTTATGGAGCACTCGTAGGCGGCCTGCGCGTCGGGCACCTTGCTGTCAGCCTACCCACCGGCCGTCCAGCTGGGCAGGTTGTAGTACTGGGCCATCGCGCCGACCGCGGCGCCGATCATGCCGAGCTCGGGGGACCCCACGGCCGCGCACCCGGTGCGCAGGTCGAAGGCCGTGGTGGAGCTCCCGTAGATGATGGGGGCCCCGCGGTTCACGAGCTGGCTCAGGACGATGCCGGAGAGGACCTCGGCGTTGTGGGTGACCAGCGTGCCCGCCAGGTGGATCGAGCTCGAGCCGCCTGACATGGCCATCGAGAGCACGTTGCACACGCAGCGGTTGCGGGCGGCCACGATGATGATGTCGCAGGTGGGCTCCAGGAGTCTGAGCGGGCTCACGGGGCAGATGAGGAAGGACAGGATGCGGTGGTCCTCGACGGGGTCGTCGGGGAAGTGGGCCTTGGCGGCCAGCTCGGACATGCGGACCAGGAGCTCCGCTATCTCCGCCCCGTGGGGCATCATGACCACGTGCTTCGAGGTGTTGTTCATGAGCGCCTCGTAGTCGTGCAGGTGGCCTATCTCCTGGGGCATGTCGTGGGAGCCGGCGGGCTGCTCGACCACGGAGATGACGTTGACCCAGTCGCAGATGCGCGCGATGTCACACATGTCCCTCTTGGTCGTCTCGCGGTGCTCGCCGGTGTCGATGTCGTAGATGTTCAGGGCCTCGCCGAAGTTCGTGAAGGCCACCCTGTTGGCCTCCAGGACCGCGTCCCGCTTGGGGTCCCGCGCGTGCATGACGACGGTCTCCGGGCAGGACATGAGGGCCTCCTTCACCATGAAGGGCGGGATCCTCACGATCTTCGTCTTGGTGTCGATCTTCGCGCCGCCCTTGGCGAAGTAGTCCATCGCCTCGTCGTGCTGCACGAAGACGCCCTTGTGCTCAAGGACCTCGAGGGTCGCCCGATGTATGTGATCGAGCTCCTCCTTCGTGAACGGGCTCAGGCGGAAACCGCCCCCGGTCGTGTAACCGGCAAATTTGTCTCTTCTCAAACGTACCTCCTTCGGGCATACGCCCGGCGGGCATGGCATCCCGACCCGCGCGCCGCGCCCGAGGGGCGTCGGGTCGCGGCGGGGTCGGGCCGCATGGACGGTCGGGGGGCGACCGTCCGGCGATTTCTTGATCATCGGTTTTGGTAGCCTCGGCCGCCCTCCCGGCAGGCGACCGGTCAAAAGCACTGCAAGCTTGGTGCCATCCGCGCCGGGGAGGGTCGTCACCGGAGGCTCAGGGCAGCAATTGATCAGGAGCGACAAGGTTAATCGGTGATCTGAGAGGTCAGCCGAGCCTCGCCTTCCCTGACGTGAGGAAGTCAAAAAGCGCAAAAAATAGCAAAATTTCATTTGCATGAAAAAGGCAAAAAGCAAGGGAACGTTTGCTTTTTCCTCGCGAATCCGCCGGTCCGGCACCTGGGTCTCGGCCGGACCGGGAGAACGGGAGGGCCCGCAGGATGTCCGGGCTCTCCGACGAGGAAGGGATAGCGTTGTATCCGTTCACGGGTAGGCCGTTCTGGCCACGGAGGCAGCCTGTCCTGGAGCTGGAGGAAGGCCGTTCTGGCCACGGAAGTAGCCTGTCCTGGAGCTGGAGGATGCGCGCTCTGGCCA
>JAISFP010000202.1 GCA_031263525.1 Deltaproteobacteria bacterium
GCGGCGTCCCGGTCCGGTTTCAGCTGAACACTCGAACGCTCTTAAATATTACCCCGGAAATTAAATCTGGCCCTACGGGACCTCTTCACTTTGAGCTAAGCCGTGAAACTGGCCCTGCCCTCCCACTCCGCCCCTAACCCTTCCCCCAAAGCTCCCACCCATTCAGTACTCGCACCTGCCCAAAGCCCTCTTGCCTCTTGCCCCTGCCTGAGGGCCAGATTTAATTTCCGGGGTAATATAGCACTTCACGGGATGTTTAGCCAGGTTAGGTGCGGAAAAGAAGGCAAGCTGCGCTGGGCCGCCGGGGCGGACTGGGCCCTCCGTTCGGACTGGGCCACCTCGGCTTCGCGGGGCCGCAAGGCTGGCCGGGGAAGGATGTCCGGAGGGGCGGGAACTCCGGGCCTCTTGCCGCTCCTTGCCCTCCACCCCGCTGCAGGTAGTCACTGTCGTCGTCGCCATCGCCGTCATCGTCCTTCTTCGCCTTGTCGCCGTCGCCGTTACCGTCACCGTCCTCCTGCGCCTTGTCGCCGTCGCCGTCGCCGTCACCGTCCGTCTTCGCCTGGTCGCCGTCGCCGTCGCCGTCACCGTCCTTCTCCGCCTTGTCGCCGTCGCCGTCGCCGTCACCGTCACCGTCCTTCTTGGCTTCGTCATCATCACCATATTCTTCGCCAGTGGAGAGCATGGCGGGGCACGGCCAGGACGCCGTATCTGCCGTCCGGGACTGCGGGCCGCGCCCGGACGTCATGGCGCGGGGGCGTCCGGGTCATCCCGCTCCGTCCCGGTTTTCGCCGGCAGGCCCGTAGCTGTCCTGCATGGCCAGGACGATTGAGCGGAACATGTCGCCGATCTTCTCCAGGACGCTCGGCGACATGCGGGTGGCGAGCTCGCGGGGGCGGCAGAGGCCGAGGAGCTCCCCGTCGCCGGAGTGGCAGCCCAGGACGGCGGAAGTCACCTCGAGCGCGGCACGGGCGGTGGCGAGCACTTCATCGTCCGCGGGCATGTTCGGGTCAGGGCTCTTCCGGGCCGGGGCGCCGTCCAGGAGCCCTGACAGCTCCCGGAACGTCTCGTCGGCCCCCCTGACGTCCATGCTCCAGAAGCGGGCCAGGCCGAGGAGCGTCGCGGCCTCCAGGCACTCCTGGGACATTTCTCCGAGCGAGCTCCGGTAGCGTCCGAGAGCGCGCTCGAGGAGCGGCGCCGCCTGCGCGGCGTCGGTCCAGAACAGGATGGTCCTGCCTATCCTGAGCTCCAGATCCGCCCTGTGACGCTCGTGGCGCTTTCCCTGGCCCTTCAGTGCCTCGAGGGCGAGAGCCCAGAAGAGGCAGGCCTGAACGTCGCCCACGTCGGAGGCCATGACGTCTCCCGCGCGTGCGAGCGAGCTCGCGGTCTCCGGATGGCGGGCGCCCAGCAGGTAGCGGCGCACGTTCATGGACTGGTTGAGGTAGCCCAGGCCGTCTTTTTTCTCCCGGTGCCGGTACATTATCTCGCCCATGTCGAAGGCGCCCCTCGCCGCCTCGACGTCCGGGCGGGAGTACATGGTCGACGGGTCCAGCCAGGACTTCGAGGCAATCAGATCCGCGAGCGGCCTCTCTGGCCGCCCGAAGCCGGGCTCTTTCCCCAGGGAGCACTCGACCCCGAAGGCGCACAGGCGCGCTCGGCGGAGCAGGGGTTCTCCCCCGGCACCTTTCCGGGCCAGCTCCTCGAGCTCGCGGAACAGCGCGAGCGACAGCTTCATCTCCCCGACCGTGGGCTTGTCGAACTGGTAGGGGAGGACGCGGGCCGGGCCGGACATCCTGTAAAGTCTTCTGGCCAGCCGCTCCTTGGCGGCCAGCGAGTCGGGGTCGTCCGCGCCCGCCAGGGCGTCCAGGCCGGCCGAAGCCTCCTTCAGAAGCGCGAGCGACTCGTCCGACGTCGCCCACCCGCCCGTGTCCGCGATCTCGCAGCCGAGAACCGAGCGGAGGACAAGCGCCTCGCGCGAGCCGGGACCGGGGCCGCCCGGACCCTCCGCCCTGGCCAGCCTGGCACGAAGCTCGCCGGCGGAGGGGAAGGTATCGCCCCCTGCCCCGGACTCGAACCCCATGTATATGGCCTTGCCGAGGGTCCTCGCGGGCTGCTTGGGGGGGATCCTCTGGGTCCAGGCCGGGAACTGGCTGAGGCATCCGGCGAGCGTGGCCTCCGCGAAGGCTGTCTCGGCTTCTTTCGTCTTCTTCTGACAGTCGGTCCCCTCGTGCCTCCCGTCGGTCCCCTCGTGCCTCCCGTCGGTCCCCTCGTGCCTCCCGTCGGTCCCCTCGTGCCTTTCGTCCGTCCCCTCGGACTGCCCGGCCGCTCCGGCCCCGGAGTCCTTCAGGATGTCGGAAAAGACGGTGAGGGCGGCACTTGCGGAACACAGGCCCTCGACAGCCCCGACCGCCATGGCGGCGGCACCGTAGCGCCGGGCCCATTTCACATCCTCTGGCCAGGGCTGGCCGTCCAGGGCGTCGGTAAGGGATCTGGCGGAGCGCGACAGGAGCGCCCAGACCCTCGGATCGTCCGGGCCCAGGACCAGCCGGGCCAGGGCCCGCGTGCCGTCCCATGTGTGGGCCGCTTGGAGGCGGTCGTCTCCGGCGAGGGTCCTCTCGCATGTCAGGCGCCCTTCTTCAAGAAGGCGGCCCATGTGCGGGTATCCCCACTCCGGCCAGCCCTGCGGGAGCGGGGGACGCCGGGAGGAGGACCGGGCGTTGCCGTAACGATTCCCGGTGCCTCTTGTCCCGAGTCCCTCGGCCTTCGCCGGGCTCTTCCTGCCTGCCGGACGTCTTTTGCCGGACCTGCCCCCGCCGCCGGCCTTCCTGCCGGCCAGGGCGGTCCCGCATGTGACGGCCGACATGGCTGCGGCCAGGGCAAGTGTCAGGAGAAGCTGGAGGCACATTGGATCATCCTCATGGGGGCGGCCTGGGCCGCAGGCCCGGGTTGGTGATGGGGAGGGCGTCGGCCTGTCTGTAGGTCGGGGAGACGCCAGGGAGGCGTCCCGGTCAGGTGTCTGCGCAACGCCCTACACCTCCATGAGGCACGGCGGCACCCCGGTCCATGAAAGTCTTGTCATGCAACACGGCTGCATGTCGATGCGTCCCCTGTGGCGATGCCCCTGAAACTCTTTCATGAAAATATATCACTTTACGGTAGGTTTAGCATTCAGAGTTGTTGCAAAGGCAGGCAGGCAGGCTAGGCGGGGCTGCCGGGCGGACCGGAGAAAGAAGTCCGGAGGGATGGGAGTCCCAGGCCATTGCCGTTCCCTGTCTTCCTACCCGTGGCAGAGCTTCATCTTCAGCGTCAGCGTCATCGTCGTCATCATCAACGTCGTCGTCCTTCGTGTCGTCATCGCCGTCATCAACACCATCATCATCGTCGTCCTTCGTGTCGTCATCGTCCTCATCATCATCATCGCCGTCATCGTCCTTCGCACCGTCATCGTCCTCATCATCGAAGTCATCGTCCTCATCATCGTTCTTCGCGTCGTCATCTTCATTGTCATCCTTCTTCGCGTCGTCATCGTCGTCATCGTCCTCATCATCCTTCTTCGCGTTATCATCGTTATCACTGTCTTCCGGTCAGTGAAGAGCATGGCGGGGCGGGGATCGGCCAGCCAGCCGTCTTCGGTCGTCCGGGGCCGCAGTCCGGGCACGGACGTCACGGCGCGGGAGGCGTCATGGTCATGCCTTGCCGTCACTGTTGTCGAAGGACGCCCCGAAGCTGTCCGGCATGGCCCGGATCATGCAGCGGAAGACGTGCCCGACGGCCTCCACGTCGGACTCGGGCCAGTCGTCGGGCAGGAGCTCGATGGCGCGGTCGAGGAACGGCGCGCCCCGGGCGGGGTCGCCCAGGACGGCGGACGTAACCTCGAGCGCGTCCCGCGCGGCGGTGAGCACTTCGCCGTCCGATGGCATGCCCGGGTCGGGGTCCTGCCTGGCCGGGGCCCCGTCCAGGAGCCCCGCCAGCGCCCGGAAGGTCCCGTCGGCCCCCCCGACGTCCCCGGACCAGAAGAGGGCAAGGCCGAGGAGGGCCGCGGTCTCCAGGGACTCCTGGGACATTTCGCCGAACGCGGCGCGGTAGCGTCCGAGCGAGCGCGAGAGGAGCGGGGCCGCGAGCGGGGCGTCGTACCAGAACAGGAATGTCCTGCCTATCCTGAACTCCAGATCCGCCCTGAAACGCTCGTAGCGCACTCCCCTCGTTTCCAGGGCCTCGAGGGCGACGGCCCAGTCGTGACAGCCCAGATCCTCCATCTCCCCGGAACAGAGGAGATCCCCGGATCGGACAAGCGAGCTTGCGGTCTCCGGGTGGCGGAAGCCGAGAAGGAGGCGGCGCAGGTCCAGGGCCCTGACGTGGAACAGCAGTCCTTCCCGCGTCCTGCCGTGCCGGAGCATGATCTCGCCCAGGTCGAACGCGTCCCTCGCAAGCTCGGCGTCCAGGCCGGGCGGTTCCGAAGGGTGCAGCCAGGACCGTATCTGCGACATGTGAGACTCGGCGTTCCCGGAGCCGGGCCGGTCCGACAGGGCGAACTCGGCCAGGAAGGCGCCCAGGCCCGCGCGGCGTCGCAGGCAGTCGCCCCAGCGGCCAGCCGGTGCCAGCGTCTCGAGCTCGCGAAACAGCTTCAGCGACAGCCTCGTCTCCCCGGTGGTCGGCATGTCGAACCGGCCGGGGACGATGCGGGCCGGGCCGGCCAGGCCGAAAAGCCTTCTGGCCAGCCGCTCCTTGGCGGCCAGCGAGTCCGGGTCGCGCGCGCCCGCGAGGGCGTCAAGGCCGGCCGAGGCCTCCTTCAGAAGCGCGAGCGACTCGGCGTACGTCCCCCGGCCGCCCGAGTCCGAGAGCTCGCGTCCGAGAGTCGAGCGGAGGACGAGCGCCTCGCGGGATCCCGGACCCGGGCCATCCGGGCATTCCGCCAAGGACAGCCTTTCCCTGAGCTGGCCGATGGAGAGGTAGATGTCGCTGTCCCCTTCGGGCACGTACCTCCCGCTGTACACGGCCGCGCCGAGCGTCTTCACGGGGTGGGGCGGCTTCAGGTCGTTCGGGGGCGAGACGCGGTGCCCGAGGCATTTCGCGAGCGTGGCCTCCGCGAAGGCCGTCTCGGCGATCCTGGCCTTCCGCTGTCCGCGCGTCTCCCCGGCCTGCCCGGCGGTGGCAGGCGCGGCCCGTCGGTCCGTCTCCCCGGCCTGCCCGGCGGTGTCAGGCGCGGCCCGCCCGTCCGTCTTCACGGCCTGCCCGGCGGTGTCAGGCGCGGCCCGCCCGTGCGTCTCCCAGGCCTGTCCGGCGGTGTCCGGCGCGGCTCGCCAGGAAGCATCTGTCCCGGGGGCCTCCATGATGCCGGAGGAGACGGGGAGGGCGGTGCCCGCGTCGCGCAGGCCGGCTAGCGCGCCGGCCGCCATGGAGGCCGCTCCCGTCAGGTAATTCGACCTGGCGAGCATCTGGATGTGGTACTCCAGGGTTTCCGGGCCGTGCAGGCTGCCCAGGCTTTCCGCGGTGTCGGAAAGGGATCTGGCGGAGCGCGACAGGAGGGCCCAGACCCTCGGGTCGTCCGGGCCCAGGACCAGACGGGCCAGGGCCCGCAAGCCGTCCCAGCGGTGGGCCGTGTCAAGGCGGCGGCCTCCGGCGAGGCTCTCCTCGCCTGTCAGGCGCCCTTCCTCCAGAAACTCGCCCATGTGCGGGTAGCCCCACTCCGGCCAGCCGTACGGGAGCGGGGAGACGTCACGAGACTTCAAGGGTGGATTCCTGCCGCCGCCCGGCCTGTTTCCCCCTGAACTGGCCGAGCGCTTCCTGCCAGACGGGCTCTTCCTGCCGGAAGAGCGACTTTTTCCGGACCGGCGCCTGCCGCCGGCCAGGGCGGTCTCGCACGTGACGGTCGACAGGGCCGCGGCCAGGGCAAGTGTCAGGAGAAGCTGGAAAAGCAAGGGATTTACCTCATGGGGGCGGCCTCGGCCGCGGGCTCGGGGGGGGCCGGGGGTGACGGAAGGCGGCTGCCTGGACGCCGTGGAGACTCCGGGGCGGCGTCCCGGTCCGGTGTCTGCCGAACGACCCAGTCCTGGCACTAAGCGGCAGGATTAGCTACATGTGCTGCGGCAAAGGAAAGAAGACTGGCTGCGCGGGGCCGCCGGGAAGGCTTGGGCAGGAAGCCTGGAGGGACGGTAGCCGCAGGCAAGTGCCGCAGTCTGTCCTCCACTCCGGGGCAGAAAATCGTCTTCGTCATCATTATCTTCATCTTCATCTTCATCATCTTCGTCATCATCATCATCATCACCATCGTCATCATCATCATCATCGCCAGTGAAGCGCTTGACGGTGATGGCCTCGGCCAGTCAGCAGCCTTAGGGCGTCCGGTGTCGCGGGCCGCGCTGACTTGTCAATCGCCGTCCTTCATGTCCAGGAAGAACTTGCGGCAGCAGTCCCCCGCTTCCTTGACTGTCCTGTCGGATTCCGCAGTGGCCAGGGCGGCTATCCCGGACGAGCGTATTAGGAGCGCCCTGCCGCCCGGCTTGTCGCCGCGGCGGATCATGGCCGCCCCCTTCCCGGCCATCGCGGCCGAGAGCACTGCCGCGTCGGATGGCATCCGCAGGTCCGGGTCGCGCCTGGGAGGCGCGCCGTCCAGGAGGCTCACGATCCGCGTGAAGACCTCCTCGGCCTCGTCCTCCCTTCCCGCCGTGGTCAGGCCGAAGCCCGCCTTGACGGCGGCCTTCAGGGCGGGCTGGGCGGTCTCGCCCAGCGCCCCGCTCAGGCGGTGCGCGGCGCTTGCCTGAAGATTCGCCGACTGCTCGAAACCGGCCGGGCCGTCCGGGGCGAGCACGGGCACAAGGCGGAGCTCGAGCTCGGCCCTGAAAGTCTCGTAGCGCTCCCCCAGGCCTTCCAGGGCCTCCAGCGCGTGGGCCCAGAACGAGCAGGGGCGCACCTCGGGAGAGTGGGCATTCCACATGTCCGCCGAGCGGGCGAGCGCCGCCGCGGTCTCGGGGTGGCGTCCTCCCAGGAGGTTCCTGTGCATGTCGATGGAAAAGTTGAAGAACATGCTCGCAGCGGGGGCGGTGGAGGGCTCGAGGCGGCGGAGGAGCTCGCCCATGTCGGGGCAACCCCTGCACACGGCCAGGTTGAGACTGCCCGTCTCCAGCCCTGACATCAGTTCCGACTTTAGCCGGAGGGTCAGGCAACACAGTTCTTCCGCAAGCGTCACGTCCTCCCCGTCCTTGACGAGGGAGAGCGCGGACGCGCACGTGGCGGCGCGGCGGCGCAGGGCATCCCCCTCGGGGCCGGCGGGGGCGAGTCTCTCCAGGTCGCGGAAGAGCCTCACGGACCCGGCGAGGTCCGGGGGATCCGGCATTTCGGGAATGTCGGGGAGGACGGTCCCGCGGCCGTACATCCCCCCGAGCCTCCTGGCCAGGCGCTCACTGGCCTCCAGGGAGCAGGCAGCCCTCTCGCCGACGATCCCGTCCAGGCCCATGCACGCCTCCCTCATGTGCTCCAGGGCCTCCGCCGAGCGCGTCCCGGCCCCCGTGTCCCAGAGCTCCGCTCCCAGGAGCGAGCGCAGGACCAGCGACTCCCGCGAGCCGGGGCCGGGGCCCCCGGGCCCCTCCGCCGCCCGGAGCCTCTTCCGGAGCTCCCCGGACGGGGGGAACGGGTCCTTGCCCGCCTCGGGATCGGTGCCGGGATACAGGGCGTCGGCGAGCGACCGGAGCGGCGGGGGCGGGTTCCCGGCTACGGACGGCGTCCTCCTCGCGATCATGCGGTGCGTCTCGCGGGCGAAGTCGAGCTCGGCGGACCTGTCCCAGCCGGCCGGGCCGGGCTCGCTCCCCGGCCGAGCCCCCGGCGCAAGGCCGTCCCCGGTCCCGTCCGGGGAGCCGGGCGCGGACATGGCGACGGCGGCAAGCTCGAGGCCGGGATCGCCCAGGGCCTCGACCGCCTGCGCCGCCATCGAGGCGGCCCCGCGGGCGCGGAACACCCACAGATGCATGCCTGACGGGTGCGGCAGGTCCTTCGGGAACTCCTTCTCCGTAGCATGCTCGCCGAGCGATCTTGCCGAGCGCGACAGCGCGGCCCAGACCCTCGGATCCCGGGGGCCCAGGAGCAGGCGGGCCAGGGCGCGCACGTTGTCCCAGGCGTGGGCGGCCTCCAGCATGACGCCTTCCGCCGCCTTCTTCTCGGCAGAGAGGCGTTCCGTCTCCAGGACCCTCCCCATGTCGCCGAAGCGCCACTGCGGCCAGCCCTTCGGGGGCCGCGGGTGCTCGCGGGCGGCCCTCGCCTCCGGCGTCCAGTCGTCCCAGCCCTCGCTGGGCCGGTAGCCGGAGCCGTCGTCATCCAGGACGAACTCGTCATCGTCCTCCAGGACGATCTCGTCGTCGTCCTCGAAGTCGAACTCGTCGAAGTGCGCGAAGACGATCTCGTAGTCCTCCAGCGGGTTCCTCCGGGAGGGCCAGCGGCTGGAACTGATGCTGGGACCGGGGCCGGGCCTGGGACCGGGCCTGGGACCGGCGGCCATTTTCCCCGTGGAGGGTTTTGCCCCCGCCTTTTTCCCGCTCTTCTTCCAGCCCTTGCAGGAGCGCTTGTTCGCGGAGGCATGGGCGGTCCTGCAGGCGAAAAGCGCCTGTGCGAGCACCGTCAGGAAGGCCAGGGCCAGGAACGGGAAGGGGTGGAGAGGCATGTCAGGATCCTCCAGGGAGCCGGGACGGCAGTGAGGCCGTCAGACAGGTTAAGGGGAGGCAGCGAGAGGCGGAGAAAGTGTCCGGGTCAGAGGGCCAGGGCCCGGGGCGCGTCCCGCGAAGGCGGAGAAGGAATGCCCCGGCCAACGGGGGGCGGGCCTTCCGGAGAGCCGGGAGGCAGGGCCGAGGCAGGCCGGAGTCGGACCAGGGCAGGAAGGCCGGCGAGGCGGGATCGTGAGGCCCGAACGGCTCCCGGCCCTTGACCTCGTCAATGAGCTCTATTATCGCAGTCATCACCATCATCACCATCATCATCATCATCTTCATCACCATCATCATCATCATCATCATCTTCATCGCCGTCATCATCATCATCATCTCCGTCATCATCATCATCATCTCCGTCATCATCATCTTCATTGCCTTCTTCGCCTTCTCTTGACCGTCATCATCATCATCATCATCATCACCATCATCATCGTCGTCGCCGCCAGAGCAGAGCATGGTGCTGACGGCCCCGGCCAGGCAATCGTCTCATGGCATCCGGGGTCGCAGGCCGCGGGGACCTGTAACTGGCCGTCCGTCATGTCCTGAAAGAGCTTGCGGCAGAAGTCCCCCACTTCCGTGAAGGCCTTGTCGGCTTTAGCGGTGGCCAGGGCGGCTATCCCGGTCGAGCGCCTGAGGAGCTCCGTCCCGCCCGGCATGTCGCCGCGGCCGATCATGGCCGCGCCCTTCCCGGCCAGAGCGGTCGAGAGCACGGCCGCGTCGGAGGGCATCCGCGGGTCCGGGTCGCTTCTGGGAGGTGCGCCGTCCAGGAGGGTCACGATCCGCGTGAAGAACTCCTCGGCTGCGTCCTCCTCTTCAGCCGCCGACAGGACGACGGCGGCCTCGAGGGAGGCCTTCAGGGCGGGCTGGGAGGTCGCGCCCAGCGCCCCGCCCAGGCGCCGGCAGGCGCTGGCAAGGAGAAGCGCCGCCGTCCCGGCCCCGACCCTTCCATCCTGAACGAGCATGGGGACGAAGCGGAGCTCGAGCTCGGCCCTGAAAGTCTCGTAGCGGTCCCCCAGGCCCTCCAGCGACTCCAGCGCCAGGGCCCAGAAGGGGCAGGGGCGCACCTCGCGAGAGAGGGAGCGCCACATGTCCGCCGCGCTGGCGAGCGCCGGCGCGGTCTCGGGGTGGCGTCCGCCCAGGAGGTTCCTGTGCGTGTCGACGGACAGCATGAAGAGGCGGTCGGCCGACGGGGCGGTGGCGGGCGAGAGGCGGCGGAGGAGCTCGCCCGTGTCGAGGCCCTCCCTGCAGGCGTCCAGGCTGGGACGCTCCGACCGCAGCTCCGACATCAGCCGGTCTGCCAGGGAAATCAGCTTCTGTAAGAGCGTCTCGTCCTCCCCGTCCCGGATGACGGAGAGCGCGACCGCGCACCTGCCGGCGCGGCGGCGCATGGCCTCCCCCTCGGGGCCGGCGGGCGCGAGCCTCTCCAGTCCGCGGAAGAGCTCGACGGCCCCGGCGATGTCGGGGGGGGGCGGCATCTCGGGTATGCCGGGGAGGACGGTCCCGCGGCCGTACATTCCCCCGAGCCTCCTGGCCAGGCGCTCCCTGGCATCCAGCGAGCAGCCGGCCCTCTCGCCGGCGATTCCGTCCAGGCCCATTGACGCCTCCCGCATGAGTTCCAGGGCCTCCGCCGAGCGCTCCCGGCCCCCCGTGTCCCAGAGCTCCGCGCCCAGAAGCGAGCGAAGGACCAGCGACTCCCGCGAGCCGGGTCCCGGGCCGTCGGGCCCGTCAGCCGTCCGCAGCCTCTTCCAGAGCTCCCCCGCCGAGGGGAACGGGTCCTTCCCGGCCTCCGGCCCGAGCCCGGGGTACAGGGCTTCCGCCAGCGACCGGAGCGGGGGGGGAGGGTCCTCGTCCGTCTCCGGCGTCATCCCCGCAATCATGCCGAGCGTCTCGCCGGCGAAGCCGAGCTCGACGGTCCTGTCCCAGATCCGGGCCCTGCGGACCCAGTCCGGCTCGCCTCCCGGCGTCCCGTCAGGGGAGTCGTACCGGGGCACGGCGACCCTGGCGGGCTCGAGGCGGGGCTCGCCCAGGGCCCAGACCGCGCCCGCCGCCATCGAGATGGCCCCGCGGGCGCGGAACAGCCGCAGCGGCATTCCCGACGGGAGATTCGGGTACTTCGGGCACTCCCCCCCCGTCGCGTGCTCGCCGAGCGATCTTGCCGAGCGCGACAGGGCCGCCCAGGACCTCGGATCGTCGGGGCCCAGGAGGAGGCGGGCCAGGGCGCGCACGCCGTCCCACGCGTGGGCGGCGTCCAGCATGCTTCCTTCCGCCGTCTTCAGCTCCGCGAAGAGCCGTTGCGCCTCCAGGACCCTCCCCATGTCCCCGAACATCCACGGCGGCCAGCCCGCCGGGGGCGTCGGGTGCCTGCGGGCGGCCCTCGCTTCCGCGGTCGAGTCGTCGGGTCCCTCGCCGGTCAGGCTGCCGGAGCCGACGTCGCCGGGGGCGATCTCGTCGCCGTCCGCGAAGAGGCGCTTGAAGTCCATCTGCGTGATCCTCCTGGAAGGGCCGGGGGAGGGGGAGGGGGAAGGGCCGGGGGAGGGGTCCGCTTCACCTTTTCCCGCGGATGGTTTTGCGGATGGTTTTGCGCCCGCCTTCGCGCCGTCCTTCTTCCGGCCCCTGCCGAAGCGCTTCTTCGCGGAGACAATGGCGGTGCCGCACACCATCAGCGCCAGGGCGACGGCCGCCAGGACGGCCAGGGACGGGTCTGGCTGGAGAGGCACGGGGGAGGATCCTTCTGGGAGGCCGCAGGCGGCGGACAGGGTCACGGGGAAGGGGGGCAGGCCAGGGGCACGTTCGCCGAAGGAGGAAAGGGAAGGTCTCGGGCAGCGGGGGGGGGGGACGGGCCCTCCGCAGAGCCGGGGGGCAGGCCGGAGCCGGACCGGTGCAGGACGCCGGGCCGGGGCAGGACGCCGGGCCGGGGCCTATGGAGGCAAAGGTCAAGACCTGGCGTGGAAAGCTGCCTGGGAGTGGCGCCGGAGCCAGCAGGGAGGATATCACGGACTTGGCTCCGGAGGGAAAAAATCTGCTTGGCCCCGGATGGAACGGAAGGATCACGCCCCTCTCGCCAGCGCGCGGGCCTCAGGGGACGGACGGGCGCCCGGTCGAGGACCCGCCAGGGCGGCATGGCGGGGGCGTTTCCGGGCCCCCCCGGCACCCCGATCCTGCGAGGGGGGGCCGCCTCCACGCTTCGGTACGATCATCTTTCCGTGACGCGTCCGTCCCCTGAGAGGCGGCTCGCGGTGCGCCGGCCCTCCCTGCCCGCAAAAGAGTCCGCAGCAGCGGGGCAGGGGGACGCTCCCCGTGCGGGCTGCGAGTCGGTCTGCGGCATTGCGCGTGACGGCTGACTGTCCGGGCTTCGTGGCGTTCCCCTGGGTCGCAGGTGAGCAGGCTGTAGCGGTCCGATCCCCAGTCTGGCTGGACAGGGCGCGCGAGGGCACTGCCGGGCGGATATCAGTTTCCGCATCCGCAAGGGTCCATGTTGAAATTCAGTTAGCAAGGCGTATAATGTGGGAATTCAGATTAAAAACGTGCCAGGCAGGCCCAAGCGGACCGAAGTCAAGCAGGCTGGGCTGATCTATTTTTGACGGGGCTTGACCGATGCCGGGCCTGGATCGACTGATGCCGACAGGCATTGACTTACGCATGCAGGGATTGTCCGACGCCGGGCAGCGACTGTCCGAAGACGGCAGATTTTGGGCTGAGCTGGACGGGGATTGTCCGATGCCGGACAGGGCCTGAAGACGGCAGAGCTGGCTTGACAGCCCTGGTGCGGACTTGACGGACAGGAGAACCGCATGACGGCAGGTCCATGGAAACGCCAGCTTCGCCCCGAAGAGAACCGTGAATGCGACGTCCTCCCGCGCGACCACGTGTCCTCGGCCTTTTCGACCTCGTTAGCGACCGCTTCGGTCCGGTCCCGCCGGGAGGCCCGGTCCTTGCCAGCCGTGCCCGACCGGCCCGGCCAGTCGCCTGGGAGTCTACAGATGGATTCAGCAGCTTCCCGCCCGTTCACCCGCACCTTGAGGACGGCCTTCTTCGCGGTCGTGCTGGCACTCTCCGCATCCCTCCTTCCTCCATCCACGCTAGCGGCGGATCCTCAGGCCGCGGCAGGGCAGGACGAGCCCGGGCTGAGGCTAGGGGAGCTGGAACGGAATCTGGGGCCGGAACACCCGGACACGCTCGCCGCGGAAAACGAGCTGGGAACATCTCTTTTCCGTCTCGGCAGTTATGGCGAGGCGGCGGAGCTGTTCGCGCGGGTTGCCGCAGCCGGCGAGAGAACGCTGGGGCCTGATCACGCCGATACGATCAGGGCGAAAAATAATCTGGGCAACGCCCTGTACCGGACGAGGGAATGGCAGAAAGCAGCTGAAGCGTACGCGGAGGTGTTCGAGGCGCGGGAAAGGACTCTGGGGAAAGATCATCCGGACACCATCGGGAGCCTTGCCGACCTCGCGCTCGCCAAGTACCGACTCGGCAGTTATGGCGAGGCGGCGGAGCTGTTCGCGCGGGCTGCCGCAGACGGCGGGAGAACGCTGGGTCCCGATCACGCCGACACGATCAGGGCGAAAAATAACCTGGGCAACGCCCTGTACCGGATGAGGGAGTGGCCGAAAGCTGCAGAAGCGTACGCGGAGGTGTTCGAGGCGCGGGATAGGACTCTGGGGAAGGATCATCCGGACACCATCGGGAGCCTTGTCGACCTCGCGCTCGCCAAATACCGCTTGGACAAATTCAGGGAATCCCTGGACATGCTGTCCCGCGTGATCGAGACGCGCGAGAGGACGCTCGGGCCGGATCACGACGACACCGTCTCGGCACGGGAAATGAAGGCCGACGTCCTGAAAGAGACGGACCGGAGGGCGGCTCGGGAACTTTATGCCGCAGTGGCGGAAACCCGCGAGCGAATCAACGGAAAGGAGAATCCGCGTACGGTGGGAGTTATGACCAAGCTGGCCGGCCTGACGTCTGAGCTGGGGGAATACCCTTCGGCACGCGACATGTATTCAGAACTCTGCGAGATCCGGGGAAAGACATCAGGACCCGAGGACCCGGCAACCCTGAACTGCCTGAGCGAGCTGGCATGGCTCACGAACAGGCTGGGGGGCGGAGCCGCCGCCAGGGAGATGTACGTCCGGCTGACTGAGGCGGAGGAAAGGGTGATGGGCCGGGAGCATAAGAAAACGCTTGAAGACCTGTACAGACTGGCCTTGATTCAGGAGGACCTCGGAGAGCTTGAGGCGGCGCGGGACAAGTTGGCATGCCTCACTGAGGCGTGGTTCAGGATCCTGGGCCAGACAGACGGCAGCACTATGAGCGCCATGAATCATCTGGCCGGCATCCATTTCAGACTCGGGGACTATCCCGCCGCCAGAGACACGTACGCCAGGCTGGTCCTGGCCCGTGAGGCATCCGACAACTCCAGGCGTGGCGGGTTCTCCGATTTTTCCATGAGAGCCATAAGTCGACTGGCCGACTGCTTTGTCCGGCTCGGGGACAGCTCTGGACTCAGGGAGGCGCTCTCCGGAGCGGTGGAGCGGAGGGACGGCAGATACGGTCCTGACAACGGCAAATCGCTCGAAGTCCTCAGGATCATGGCTTCGGCCATGAACGATCTCGGAGAATATTCAGAAGCGAGAGACATTTTCGCGAGGGTGCTCGAGGCTATGGAGAGAGCGGACTGGGATCCGGACGGCCCCAAGACCCTCGAGACGCTTGTCGGCCTCTCCGAGTCGCTGAAAGGACTGGGGAAGTTCGGCGAGGCAAGGGACGTTCTCGCGCGAGTCCTCAAAGCGCGGGAGAGGCTGCTGGGCTCGGACGACTCCGCCACCGTCGATATCATGTTCAGCCTGGGCACGCTCCTGTACAGTCTCGGCGACCATGCCGAGGCCCGGGACATGCTTGTTCCGGTTCTCGCGGCATGGGAGCGCACGCATGGGGCGGAGCACCCGGACACCCTCGTTGCCAGGAACAACCTTGCCATGGCGCTGGCGGAACTGGGCGAGCTTACCGCCGCGCGGGACATGCTCGTCTCAGTGCTGGAGACGAGGGATAGGCTTCTGGGAGCCGAACATCAGAGCACTCTCATGACGCGCAACAACCTTGCCGCAGTTCTGGACGATCTGGGGAATTATGCCGTGGCGCTCGACATGCGCACCAGGGTGGTCGAGGCCCGCGAGAGGCAGCTGGGACCAGAACATCCAGCCGCTCTCGGCTCGAAAAGCGACCTGGCTTCGGCAATGGACCGGCGCGGTGATCACTCGGCGGCGAGGGCCATGCTTCTGGCCGTCCTCGAGGCGCAGGAACGCGTCCTGGGCCCCGATCACGGTGACACCCTCTTCACGCGCAACAACCTGGCCGTCGCGCTGCTGAATCTCGGGGAGCACTCCGCCGCTCGGGACATTCTTGCCCAGGTTCTCGAGACACGTGAACGCACGCTCGGTCCGGATCACCCCGACACGGCAGACACGCTGAACAATCTCTCCGCTGCCCTGAACAGTCTCGGCGAACACGCCGCCGCCATCGAGATGGCGGAACGGGCGCTCAGGGCACTGGGAGGGATCACGGGAGCGTCACGCTCCTCGAAAGTCACGGCCAGGAGCAACCTCGCGTCGGCGCTCTTCGATCTCGGCGACTATGAAGGTGCCAGATCCATACATGCCGAAATTTACGATTTCCGGACGGTCATCCTGGGCCCAGAGCATCCCGACACCCTGCTTGCAGCAGCCAGTCTCGCTTCAGCCCTGAAACAGCTAGGAAATTTCTCCGCCGCCAGGGAAATCCTTGAAAGGACGCTCGTGGCACAGGAAAGGACGCTCGGCCCGGAACACCCGGACACGCTGACCACCCTGAACAACCTGGCAGTGGTCCTGGATGATCTTGGTCAATACGCTTCGGCCCGCGAAATTTACGTACGGGCGCTCGCCGCGCGAGAGAGGGCGCTGGGATCCGAACACGCCGACACCCTGTCGTCCAGGAACAACCTCGGCGCGAGCCTTTACAGTCTCGGGGAGTACTCGGCGGCCCGCGATCTTCTGATTCCGGCGCTCGAGGCGTCAACCAGACATTATGGCCCCTATCACCCGATCACCGCCCGGGTTGCCGCCGGCCTGGGCAAGACGCTCGCCGGGACGGGCGATCACGCTCTGGCCGTGCTGTACCTCAAGATATCGGTCAATGCCACGCAGAGGACCAGGATTTCCATTTCCTCCCTCGACGCCGAGTTGCGCCGGAGCTACGTCAGGACCGTGGAAGACCGCTATCATGCCCTCATCGACGCCCTCATGAAGCTGGGAAGGACCGGGGAGGCGCTCGATGTCCTGTATCTCCTGAAGGATGAGGAGTACCGCTCGCTGGATAATGAACCCCGTGCCTCAGGCCCGCCGCTGCAGGTGCTGGAAGGGGAGTCCGCCCGCCCGAGCGGCGATGCGCCGAGTGGTCGGCAGGACAGGGAGGCGGACTCCGACGGCGGCGGTGCTCCTCAGGGCGTGGCCGAATCTGCCGAC
Source organism: Deltaproteobacteria bacterium (assembly GCA_031263525.1). GTDB lineage: Bacteria > Desulfobacterota > Desulfarculia > Adiutricales > Adiutricaceae > JAIRZX01. The sequence goes on from JAISFP010000202.1 coordinate 16,193, forward strand.
ATCTTCTCCGGAACCCCGGAGGAAAGGCCGTTTCTCATATATTCGCTTGCCGCCGATACCGACGCGGCTCTGGGGGCGGAGCTGGCCGCCCTCCTGGAGAAGCGCTCCGGGCCGGGACTGTCGGAGCAGGAAAGCGCCCGCCTCGACGAGCTGAACGGGAGAGTGGGACAGATCAAGCAGGCTTTCATAGATCTCTGCAACAGCCTCCCGGAGCTTGTCTCGGACGGTACTGGGGCGTCCGCCGCCCGCGAGACCAGGAAGCTCGGCGCCAGGCGGGCCACCCTCGCCGAGATGGGGCCCGGCACTGTCCTGGTGCATGCCGTGTCGACCGACCGGACGCTGTACCTGGTACTTGTGACCCCGCACGTCATCGTCACGCGGGAATCAGCAGTCGGCCGCGAGGAACTCTCCGAGCTCGTCCTGAAATTCCGGGCCGGTCTCCTGGACAGCGCCAGGGACCCCCGGCCGGTTGGCAGGAGGCTGTACGATCTGGTCTTCCGCCCCCTGGAGGGAGAGCTGGCCGGGGCCGGTGCCAGGACCGTCATGCTCTCCCTGGACGGGACCCTCCGCTACGTCCCCATGGCGGCCCTCTGGGACGGGGAGAGGTGGCTCGCGGAGAAGTATCCCACTTCAATTTTCACCGAGGCCACGGTCGACAAGCTGAGGACCCCGCGACCGGAAGGGGAGATCACCGCGCGGGCTCTCGGGGTGACAGTGGCCTTCCCGGATTTCCCCGCGCTGCGTGGCGTGGAGGAAGAGATATCGTACGTCGTGGGAGTTCACGGACCGGACGGCTCCGGGACATCCGGCGGCGTCCTTTCGGGGGAAGCCATCCTCAACGCCAAGTTCACCCGGCGGGCTCTCTCTGAGAGCCTCTCGTCCGGTTCACCGGTGGTGCATATCGCGAGCCACTTCAGGCTGGACCCTTCGGACCATGACAGGACTGAACTCCTCCTCGGGGACGGGAGCAGGCTGAGCCTGAGTGCCATAGACGCCTCTGCCGACCTCAATTTCGACAACATCGACCTTCTCACCCTCTCCGCCTGCGACACGGGTTCCGGCACCCGCCGAGGCAAGGGTGCCGAGGTCGAGAGCCTCGGAGAGACGGTCCAGCTGGGCGGGGCCTCGGCGGTTCTGGCATCGCTCTGGCCAGTGGACGACCTGTCCACGGCCGAGCTCATGAAACAGTTCTACAGGTTACGCTACCGGGACGGCAAGGACAAGGCCGATGCCCTGCGCTCCGCCCAGCTCGCGGTCATGCGCGGAAACCCGTCCCTGCAGGCGGGATCTGCCGGGACGTCAGGCCAGGCACAGACGCAAACCGCAACTGTCCAGGGAGCCGCGCAGGACACCCCGGTCCAAGCCGAAGCGCAGGACGCCCCGGCGCTGGCTGGCGAACATGACGCCGCGGCATCCGACCTGCGCCGTGGTACGGCCCTTAGCGGAGCGGCCGCTGCATCCGCCGCCGTTGCCGCGGCCGCAGAACAGCCGCCCTGGGACGGCACAGGGTTCTCGCACCCTTACCACTGGGCACCGTTCGTAATCATGGGCAACTGGAGATGACCGGTGTCCCTGAACTGCAGCGTGGAACGCATCGTCCAGCCTTCGTGTTCGTTGTCGCCTCGGCCTCCGTGATCCCCTGGCGCTGTCCGTCCGTCGCGGACGATTTCCTTCCGGGACCTGCAGCTCTCCAGATGAATCCCTGGCAACGCTTCCTGGATATCGTCTAGATTGAAGGGAACTCCGAGATCACCGAGATCAGCGGAGCACAGGGTGAAAATAACTCCTTGTTTTGACTTGTGTCTCGGCACGTTGCCACGTCAATATTTCACAGGTCTTCATAGGCATGGCGTTTTTCAGTTCCAGACTCTTTAAGCGTATACATGATAGACAATCCTTCAATGACTTCTCTTTGTGAAGAAATTATGGCGGTTTGAATCCGTGGCTCCTTACAGATTTGTCAGCGTCCTTTTCAACCCAGCCGCTGTGTAAAAAATATTCAGAATTCGTATCTGTTCACGGGGTGGCGGGGGCTTCGGGTTCTCTGGTATAAATTGTGGCATTTCTGTACCTGGAAAGCAGCCGCCTCACTCCTCGTCCAGCATGTGCGATGTGAGTCCAAAGATTTCATATTGAAAATTCAGGCCAGAACGATACCGGTCAGAGGGGAAAGCTCCAGGGTTTGGGCCGAATGGTCACCCCCTCACTTCAAGGTCATGTATTGAGGGCACGTATCGTATCTGTTCACCAACCGAAAGCAGGGGATATACATCAGGACCAAGATCGTCCTCATCCTAATTCCTGATGCAGGGAGGCCATCCTCCGAATCCAGAATGGCCTTCCTACGGGTCCAGAGCTACCTTCCTCCGGGGCCAGAAGAGGCTCCTTCGGGGGCCTTGGCTACCTGCCCGTGGATGGATACCAGAATTCTTTCGTATTACCCGTTTAATTAAATGTCGTAATTTTGGCTATCAGCCTATGGGTGGAAAGATTGTGAAACCAACCAGATCTGGCATGTCCTCGCCATGATTCGGTCTCTAAAGATGGAAGAAGATTCCGACATTTAATTAAACGGGTAA
>JAISFP010000203.1 GCA_031263525.1 Deltaproteobacteria bacterium
TTTCCATGTGAGGCTCGTGTCGAAGGGGTTATGCCGCAGCATATGAAAGATGCATTATGCCGTATGCAGTTGTGAACTGCTGCGCATAAATTTCGTTCCGGCCAATTAATGCGGAAATAAGGTTCGGCGCCCTGCTCAGATGACGGGCCTGGCGCGCTGCCCGCCCGTCAGGCTGGACCGGCGGGACGGGGACGGAGGCTTCGGCGGGGGGATGCCGGCGGCCGCCGTCCGGACTTTTCTGGCGGCCGCGTTCGCGCCTGCGTCCCGTCCCGGCCGGTCCGGGAGGCGGCGGGGCGTCCGGGCAACGGAAGGATTTCAGAAGGCGGTGAGGCGGGGCAGGGCGCACTGCCTGGCGGCCGAGGCCTTGAGCGCGATCTCGTTCAGGGTCCCGAGGTGCCGCTCGATCGCAATCATGCTGAACGGGTGCGGCAGTCCCGAGAAGCTGATCGCCCTCTTCCCGCGGCCCTCCACTTCGCGTTTGGAGATGGCGATGCCGACCTGGGCGGCCTGGACGTCTGGATTTTCCGGGCCGATTCCTGCCTCGATCGCGATGTCGCAGGCACTGCTGAACATCAGGTGAGCGTGACTGGCGTAGGATGCGGAGAAGCTCGCTCGGCCCTCGCACTCGCTGCAGCGCACCTGGATCTCCCCGAAGGGCGGGGGGTTCATGAACGTCGTGTTCATGACGCCGGAGCAGATGTCGATGGCCTCGCGGCACCGGCCGAGGGCTATCTTCCTGTCGGCCTCGTCCAGCTGCCGGGCGAGATGCCGTCTAAGCTCGGAGCTGAACCTGGCCCTGCTCTCAGTGTCTGGCCTGCCCAGGTCCCCGTCGCAGTTGAGGATGAAGTCGGTCAGCATGTCGGCCTCGAGCACGTGGGGGTGGCCGTCGCCGAACTCCGCTCTGAGGTTCCGCCCCGTCGCGAGAAGGACTTCCGAGGCCTCGGCAAGCCACTCGTCCCAGTCGATGTCCGTTCCTGCCTCGTGATCGTGGCAGTGCGCGAAGGGGCACCTGCGCCCGCCCTTGCCCGACGGCAGCTGAATGCACCCGTAGGCCATGTGGTAGCACTGCTGGCTGTTCTCCATGTGCCCGGCATGGTCCAGCACGGCAGCGAGGCGCCGGAGCGTCCGGACCGCGAAGCCTTCCGGGAGAGACTGGACCGGCGCCGGCGGGACGCAGGCGGTCGGGGAGTGCCGGGCGTCCCCCACGATCCCGTGGATCCCCGCCACCGAGGCGGCCAGCCAGTACAGGGCCGAGGGAGAGTGGGGGTGCCAGAGGCCGCTGACGTGATGCCCGTTCCCTGGCTGGACGTCGGACGGCGGCAGCGCTTCCGCCCGCGCGGCTTCCGGCGTCATCTTCAGTCCGGACCCGGCCAGCGTCTCAGCGACCGAGAGGGCAAGCCTCGTCGAGCTCCCGAGGGTGAGCGGGTGGCACGGGCCATTGAGGCGGTCCGCGAAAAGCATGATGTTCGAGAGCTCGTCGAGGTCACTGGCTTCGCCTGAAGCGCCCTCCGGTCCGGACGGGGTTACGGCGCCGATTCCGGCGGTGACGGCTGAAGGCGAGTGGCGCTGCGTGTCGATGTCGGTCATGTCTTTCCTCCGGGGAGCGGCCCGTGCCGCGTCTGCGGGCTTCCCGCAGGGCGGGGAGGCCGTGTCGTGCGTGAAGGTTTTCAGGGGTTTGCCTGTCGGGTCAGGGTCTCGCAAGGCGCGCGAATTCTTCGGGGCGGCGTGGCTGGCGGGGCGGGAGGCCGTCGCCAGGCGGCGGGCCGGGGCAGGGCGCCTCCGCTGACGGCCGAGGCCTTGAGCGCGATCTCGTTCCGCGGCCCGAGACGGCGTTCGAGAGTGTTCATGCCGAAGGGGCGGGGACGCCGGTCAAGGACGGCAGCGCTTTGCTCCCCGCGTCTCGGGACTTCGCGTCTCGCGATGGCCATGGCGAGCCGGGCGCCCAGGACGTCGGGATTTTTCGGGCTGAAGCCCTGCTTGACCGCGGTGCTGCAGGCGGACTCGATGGCCTCATGCGCTCGCGGGGCGTTTACGCCGGCGAGAAGGCGGCGGCCCGTTTCGTCACGGAAGGAGGTCGGGTTCAGGGGGGCCGGGAGGATCTCCGTAAGCGGTGAGGCTGGGCAGCGCGCCTCCCGTGACGGCCGAGGCCTTGAGCGTGATCTCGTTCCGGGGCCCGAGGCGGCGCTCGAGGGATTCCATGCTGAACGGGTAGCTCCGCCCCAGGAGGTTGGACGACCTTTCCCCGTTTCTCTCAAGCTCATGCTTCGCGAGGGCCATGCCGACCTGGGCGGCCTGGAGGTCGGGATTTTCCGGGCCGATTCCCCACTCGGACGCGATGAAGCAGGCGCTGTCGAACATCTGGCGTCCGCGCGGGGCGATGGTGGCGGCGAGATTCGCGCGGCCGTCGCACTCGCAGGTGCGCACCTGGATATCCCCGAAAGGCTCCGGATCCATGTAGGTGGTGTTCAGCACCCTGAAACAGACGCGGATCGCGTCCATGCACCAGCCGCGGGCCACCATCCTGTCCGCCTCGTCCAGCCGGCGGCCGAGATGGCGCCTCAGCTCGCCCCTGAACCTGGCCGCGCTCTCGGGATCGGGCTCGCCCAGGTTCCCGTCGCTCGTGAGGATGAAGTCGGTGAGGCTGTCAGCCTCGAGCACGTGGGGGTGGCCGGGGCCGAACTCCGATCTGAGGTTCCGCCCCGCCCTGGAAAGGACCGTTTTTGCCTCTCTCAGCCAGTCGTCCCAGTCGATCTTCGTGCCGCCCTTGTGCTCGTGGCGGTACGCCAGGGGGCAGCTGCGCCCGCCCTTGCCCGACGGCAGCTGGATGCACCCGAAGGCCATGTGGAACAGCTCCTGGCTGCTGTCCAGATGACCGGCCTGGTCCAGCACGGACGCGAGGTGCCTGAGGGTCCTGACAGCGTAGCCGTCGGCCGGGGCCGCGGCCCGCGGCGGGGAGTCGTTCCCGGTACGGGCCTGCCCTCCGGCCACCTCAGTCCAGGTGACGGAGTCGACAAGGCGGGACAGGGTCTCCGGCGAGTCTGGACGCCAGATGCCGCGGCAGTCGCCCTCGATGACGGCCGCGCCGAGAGAAGGAGGACGAGCCCCCCCGACTGCGGCCCCGCCCGTCACTTCCCGCAGCGACTCGGCCAGTGCCGACGCGAAGGCGAGGCCCAGGCCGGTGGCACGCCCGATGGTCAGCTGGTGGCACGGGCCGCTGGCGCGGCCTGCGGACTCCATGCCCTCCCTGAGCTCGCCGAGCTCAGGGAGCTTCCCGATATCCCCGGCGACGCCTGACGCGCCGCGGGCCGGCGTCGGGGATCCAATTCCGCTTCCGGGGGGCTCGTCGCCGGGGACCTGGGGCGGCTCGGTCTTGCTGGACATTGCTCTTCTCCTTGGGGCGGACGTCACCGCGTATTCAGGCTAGCTGAAGGGCCGGGGCCCGGGGCCCGCGTGAAGGCAGACCGGCTGGTCCGCGTGACGGCAGACCGGCGCGCCCGCCGTGCCCGGCGACCGACGCCGGCTCCTGTCCTTGCCCGGGAGTCCGGCGGGCCGGGGTTTCGGGGCCCGGTGACACCGGGCCCCGTTCGGCCGGCGGCCTGTCGCATGGCCCCGTGCGGGCGGTCACGCGCTGGCGGGCATGCCGCGGGACGCGGCGGACAGCCGGTCCAGTGGCGGATGACCCGGCACCGGACACGTGACGGGCCGCGCCGGCTCCGGGCGAACGGGAAACTGATTTTCGTGCCGTCTTTCGGGCATCGGCCGTCCTTCGGGCATTTGCGGTTGAAAGTGGCCGCGAGCTTCCGCCTGACGTGAGCTTCGTTCGAATCGACGGCTGCCGGCGGAAACGCGCGGCATACGGAGTCGCTCCAGTCCGCGGGGCCGCCGCCGCCTCCTCGCTCGTCGCGTCCGGATCCTGAAGGGCGGCAGTCGAGCCGCCTTCACTGCCCCGCCGCGCTCGGATGTCACCCGTCATGCCCCGGAGAGGGCCGGCATCCTGCACGAGATGACGATCTTTGCCCATGCCGCGAGCTCGCCGGACTTTCCCACGCGCCTCTCGATTCTCTTCAGGATGTCCGAGAGGCGGGCCACGGCCTCGGGGCGCCTGCCGCGCGCGCACTGCACGAGGGCCAGGCCTACCTCTGCCGCCATGACGTCGACGTCGCCCAGCTTCGCGTCCTCTCCCGGCTCGGTTCCGCACGACTTTTCGGACGCCGCCCCCAGCGCCCTGTCGAAACACGACTCCGCCATGTCCGTGTCGCCGGCCGCGAAGCGGGCCCGTCCCAGGCCGGCGAGCGCGCGCGCCTCGAATGTTGACAGGGAGTCCGGGTCCAGGGGGATCGTCGAGAGCACGTCCCCGAACATGTCGGCGGCGGCGCCGTTGTGCCCGACAGCCAGCTGCCTTGTCGCGGCGTTCAGCTGCCGGTGCAGGTGCAGGACGAGTTCGCCCCCGATCCTTGCCCGGCTCTCGGGATCGGGTTCCCCGGAGTTCCAGCCGCCCCGCACGATCATGTCCCGGATCCTCTCCGGCTCCAGGACGTTCCCGTGCCCCTCGCAGAACTCGCCCGCGAGCTCGGCCCGGATCCCGTCAAGGAGCTCGGAGGCCTCCTCCTTCCACCTGTCCTCACCGACGGACGTGCCGTCACGGCCCGGGAAGAAGCCGGGGAGGGGTCCGGGCCGCGTCCCGCCGGGCCCGGCCTTGACGGAGCACGCGTGAGCCATGCGGTAGCAGCCCAGCGCGCTCCGCCTGAAGTCGCACTGGTCAAGCACGGAGGCGAGGCGGCGGAGCGACAGGACCAGGCCGGCCGACCGGTCCCTGGCCTCCTCCTCGCGCCTCACGTCAGCCATGATCTTCTCGTCGCGGCACAGCTTCCGCACCACGTCGGCCAGCTCCACCAGGGCCCAGGCGGGGTTCGACTCCCACTCGCCGCTGTCCTTCAGCCTCTTGAGCGCGTCCGAGAAGCGGTCCTGGGAAGTCCCGGGCGGGTCCTCGCCGAGAAGTGCCCGGCCGGGCCCGGCCATCGTGCCGGCGAGGGCGAGCGCGAGGGCCGCGGCCGCCTCTCGGGCCAGCATGTCATAGGGCGGCCTTTCGCCGTCCTGCGCTTCGGGGCGTCCCGGAAAGCTCGCGGCGTAATCGGCTTGCGGGACCTTTTCCTTGTCCATCGGTTCCTCCTGGCAGCCGTTCGGGTCGGAAACGGGCTGAAGGGTCGGGGTTTTTCAACGTCCGAGAATTTTATCCTGTAATGTCGCCGGTGTCAAACTGTTTGTAGTTACAAAGTTAATTCAATCCAGAATTTTAACTAAAGATAATTTAAGGTCAATATTTTTTTAACTACGTATGCATGATAAAAATGTCCATATAATTTTATTGTCATGCCAAAATTTGTCGAATATGCCATTGTGAAATTTTGTGCTGACCTCTCATAAAAATATGAACGAATGGAAGAGAGCGCATGACCTTGCGGGCAGACGGGGGAGGCCAACTTGGTTCCATGTTCGTTCATATTTGGTAACCATTCAGGTACCGTCCCGATGGGGACCCAACAGGGGGATCTTGACCGACCTAAACGCTCTCGATTGATACTGTTTACCCCCACATGAAGTGTCAATAGCTGACTCTTCAACTTCAAATGTTCCTCATAATGGCTCTCTTCACCCGACAAATGTCCTCAATAGAGGGGTGTCTGAACGGTTGCCGTATTTATGTGAAATGGCAATAATAAATTTTCGCATGTTTTACCGAGCACATGCGTTCTTTTTGACACCGACTGAACTGTGAACTGATCGACGTGCATCCGGATCACTGCGTCACCTGTCCGGCCGCAGCGGAGTGCTTTCTGCGGTCAGGCAGCGCACGATCGGCGCACTCGCTGGCGCGGACCTGAATCTCCCCGAAAGGCTCGGGATCCGTGCAGGCAGTGTCCGTCACCCTGTCGAAGATGTCGAAGGACTTCCGGGGCCTGCCGACGGATGTCAGCCTGTCCGTCTAGTCCGGCTGCCGCCCGAGATGGCCTCTCAGCCCGTCTGTGAGCCTGGCCATGCTCTCGGGATCAGGCTCGCCCGGGTTCCCGTCGCGCCGGAGAATGAAGTCTCGGAGTCTCTCGG
>JAISFP010000254.1 GCA_031263525.1 Deltaproteobacteria bacterium
TTAAGTTGAAGAGTCAACAATGGATACTTCATGTGGCGGGGAAGAGTTTCTGTAGAGGGCAATTTGGTTGGAAAGCACCCCTGTTGAGCTCCCCCTGGAACGGGCACCTGAACAGTTACGAAGAAGATTCCGACATTTAATTAAACGGGTAATACCATTTCGGATCATGACTCCTTTATGCTTCCGTGTCCCGGAGCCCTTGCGTCTCAGCGGGGACGAACCGGAGCCGGCTGACCCGGTCCGCGGGGATCCGTGCCCGTGCGCAGACATTCGAGTCGGCTCGGCCTGTCATTCCTGTTCGGGCATCATGCCGGCTCGGGCATCGTTACGTATCCCGGCATCCCGGACTGGCAGCTGACGTCAGGGCCAAAAAAAGCCGGCCCCCCGGAACTTGAGAGTTCCGGGGGGCCGGCCCAGGAGGGGGGAGGGCGCCTGTCCGTCAGATGTCCAGCTCCCTCACGTTCAGGGCGTTCTCCTGTATGAACACACGGCGGGGCTCCACGTTCCCGCCCATGAGGATGGTGAAGATGTCGTCCGCGTCCATGGCGTCCTGGATCTTCACCTTCAGGAAGGTGCGGCGCTTCGGGTCCATGGTCGTGTCCCACAGCTGGGGCGCGTTCATCTCGCCGAGGCCCTTGTAGCGCTGGATCTTCAGGCCCTTCTGGCCGGCGGTCTCCATGTCGGTCAGGAGCTCCTCCTCGCTGTCCAGCTGGTAGCTGCGGTCCTTCAGGCGGACCTCGTAGGGGGGCGCGACCGCGCCGCGGATGCGCTCCCGGAGCTTCGCGTACTTGCGGAACAGCTCGCCCTCCAGGAACTCCTGGTTCAGGACGTGCTTTCTGCGCTTGTCGTGGAGGTTGGTGAGGAGGAGCGAGAATCCCTCGGGCGCCTCCTCCGCGTGGCCGTTCCCGTTCTCGCCGCCGTTGCCGTCCGGGGAGCCGCCGCCGTCCGGGCCGCCGGGGCGGCCGGCGTCGCCGCCGGCTCCGCTCATGCCGTCCGGGCCGCCGTCCGCCCCGTCCGGTACGCCGCCCGTCCCTTCAGGGGCGCCGCCCGCCCCGTCAGGGGTGCCGCCCGTGCCGCCAGGGCCTGCGCTTCCGCCCGGTCCGCCCGTGCCTCCCGGTCCGCCGTCCGTCACGGGTGCGGCCGGGGGCCGGCGCGCCTTCCTCACGGGCGGGGTCACGTCGATGCCGCGGCCCTGGAGGGTCTGCGAGAGCCTCGCCGTCCAGGCCTCGTCCGCGAAGCCCGCGGGGTTCCCGGAGGCGGCCTCAAGGATGATGCCCCAGAGCCGCGAGGGGAAGCCCTTGCGGAGCTGGCGCTCCTTGAAGTCGTTCTCGGCGAGGAGCGACTTCAGGAGCTCCTTCAGGCCGTCGCCCGCGAGCTCGCCCTCCGAGTCGCCGGAGACGACGGTCCTCTCGTCCACGTAGCGCCTGAGGGTGTACTCCCGCAAGGCCTCCTCGTTCTTGATGAACTCCTCCTTCTGGCCGGACTTGATGCCGAACAGGGGCGGCTGGGCGATGTAGAGGTGGCCCCTCTCGATGAGCTCGGGCATCTGGCGGTAGAAGAAGGTGAGGAGCAGCGTCCTTCTGTGCGCGCCGTCCACGTCGGCGTCCGTCATGATGACGACCTTGTGGTAGCGGAGGTTCTCCATCTTGACGCCGGTCGCGCCGCTGGGGCCGATGCCGGTGCCCAGCGCCGTGATGATGTTCTTGATCTCCTGCGAGCTCACGATGCGGTCGAAGCGGGAGCGCTCGACGTTCAGGATCTTCCCGCGCAGGGGGAGGATGGCCTGGAACTTCCTGTCCCGGCCCTGCTTGGCCGAGCCGCCTGCGGACTCGCCCTCGACCAGGTAGAGCTCGCACTCCGTGGGGTCCTTCGACTGGCAGTCGGCCAGCTTGCCGCACAGCGAGTGCCCCGAGAGCGCCCCCTTCTTGCGCTCCATGTCGCGGGCCTTGCGGGCGGCCTCGCGGGCGCGGGCGGCCTCCACGACCTTCTCGATGAGCTTCTTCGTGACCGCGGGGTTCTCCTCGAGGAAGGTGGAGAGCTTCTCGTAGACGAGCGAGTCCACCAGGCCCTTCACGTTGGCGTTCCCCAGCTTGGCCTTGGTCTGGCCCTCGAACTGGGGCTCGGGAATCCTCACGGAGATGACCGCGCACAGCCCCTCGCGGGTGTCGTCCCCGTCCAGGCTCGTGACCTTGAGCTTCTTGGGCACGATGTCGGAGGCCAGGTACTGGTTCACGGCGCGGGTGAGCGCGGACTTGAACCCGGAGAGGTGCGTGCCCCCCTCCACGGTGTTTATGTTGTTGACGAACGAGAGCACCTGCTCGGAGTAGCCGTCGTTGTACTGCAGGGCGCACTCCACGGTGATGTCGCTGGACATGCCCTCCAGGTAGACGGGCCTGTCGTGGATCACGGTCTTCTGGCGGTTCAGGTACTGCACGAACTCGACGATGCCGCCCTTGTAGTGGAACTCCGCGAACTCCGTGGTCCTCTCGTCGGTGAGGTTTATGTAGAGGCCCTTGTTCAGGAACGCGAGCTCCCGGAGGCGCTTGGACAGGACCTCGAAGGAGAACTCGGTGGTCTCGAAGATCTCGGAGTCCGGCTTGAAGTGGACCTGGGTCCCGCTCTTCCTGACGTCGCCCGCGGGCATGAGGGGCGTGACGGGCGCGCCCCGCTCGTAGCGCTGGCGGTACCGCTTCCCGGAGCGCTTGACCTCCACCTCCAGCCACTCGGAGAGGGCGTTCACCACGGAGACGCCCACGCCGTGGAGCCCGCCGGAGACCTTGTAGGTCTTCTTGTCGAACTTGCCCCCGGCGTGGAGCCTGGTCATGACCACCTCCACCCCGGAGACCTTCTCGGTCGGGTGCTCGTCCACCGGGATGCCGCGCCCGTTGTCCTTGACCTTCACGGTCCCGGCCTGGGTGACGGTCACCTCGATGCGGTCGCAGTACCCCGCCATGGCCTCGTCGATGGAGTTGTCCACCACCTCGTAGACCAGGTGGTGGAGCCCCTGCGACGAGACGCTTCCGATGTACATGGAGGGGCGCATGCGGACGGCGTCCAGCCCCTGCAGGACCTGGATGTGGTCCGCGCCGTAGTCGCTGTCGTGTCCGGCCGGGCCGGCGGGCGGCTTGTTTTCGTCGTTCATGGGCTTGTGACTCTCGGTCCTTTCACCATTGAGGGGCGGCTTAGGCGCGGCCGGCCGGGGGGGGCGGCGAGCCTTCGGAATCGGGACGCGGCTGGACCGGACGGCAGCTGCCGGAGCCGATCGGGGGCTGCCGGCCCATGCCCGGGCCGGCCGGGGAGGGCAGGCGCCCTGCGGGAACCGGCCGGGGAGGGCAGGCGGCCCTGCGCGGGACTGGGTCACGGGCAGGAGGTGCCCTGGACGGCCCGCGGCCGGTCCGGGGCGTCGGGGCCGGACCGGGCGAAGGGGGGACGCCCGCGCCAGATGGCGCGGGGCGGGAAGGGATCCGGCGACGGCGGCCCGCTCCGAAGCTGCCGGGACGGGACGGTGAAGGGCGGGGTGCCGGAAGGAGGCGGGAGCGGTCCCTCGCGTCTTCGGAGGGAAGGCGTCCTGGAAGGGAGGCCGCGAGCGCACGGGACGGGCCTGGCCTGCGGCCCGGGGCCGAGCGGGGGCTCCCGGGCTCCTGGCAGGCGGGCAAGCGGCCATGCGCCGGCAGCCCCGGGCTTCAGGCCGCGGGGCGCGCGGGCTCTATGTGCCGGACTCCGGCGGTCCCGGGCTTCGGGCTCCGACAGCTCCGGGCTTGGGGTCCCGGTCTTCCGGGCAAGACGTGCCGGACGGCGGCAGTTTCGGGTTCCTGACCCTGGCGTTCCGGGCTCCGGGTGCCTGGCCCTGGCGTTCCGGGCTCCGGGCGCCTGGCCCTGGCGTTCCGGGCTCCGGGCGCCTGGCCCTGGCGTTCCGGGCTCCGGGCTCCTGACCCTGGCGTTCCGGGCTCCGGGCTCCTGACCCTGGCGTTCCGGGCTCCGGGCTCCGGGCTCCTGACCCTGGCGTTCCGGGCTCCGGCGTTCCGGGCTTCAGGCTCCGGACCCTGGCGGTTCGGGCTCCGGACTCCGGACCCGGGCGGTCACGGGCAACAGGTGCCCGGTCCGCCCTTCTGGCGCGGTTCCCGGGTCCCTGGTCCCCGTGGCGGCCCCTGGCGGGCCAGCTGCCCGGCCGGCGGGCGGGCGCTCAGCCGGCGCGGGTGGCGGCGGAGTCCTTGGGGGAGATGGTGGACACTATGCACAGCCAGCCCGGGTCGTCGTGGGCGGTCAGCACCACCGGGGTCTTCTGGTCCACGTAGCTGATGCGGAAGCGCTCGCTCCGGATGGAGCCCAGCGCGTCCAGGATGTGGCGGGGGTCGAAGCCCACCACCATCTCCTCGCCGGAGTAGTCCACGGGGAGCCTCTCCTCGGCGTGGCCCACCTCGGGGTTCTCGATGGTGACCAGGACCGAGTCCTGGGAGAAGCGGAAGAAGACCACCCGGAACTTGGGGGAGTTCATGGGGGTCATGCGCTTCAGCGTGTCCGACACGTCCCGGCGGTTCATCTCCAGGGTCACTGTGGGGTCGGGCGGCATGAGGGTGTTGTAGTCGGGGAACTTGCCCTCCAGGAGCCTCATTATGAGCACCGACCCCTCGGTCCGGCACGCGAGCTGGTTCGCGGTGTTGATGCCGATCATGACGCTCTCGGCGCCGTCCGCCAGGCCCCGGAGCTCGGCCAGGCCCTTCCGGGAGACCAGGACCCCCTGCTCGGGCTTGAACTTCTCGATGTCGGCGGGGCGGATGGTCGCGACGTTCAGGCGGTTCGAGTCCGAGGAGACCAGGCGCACGGTCTCGCCCTCGCCGTCCTTGGCCTCCTTGATCCAGTAGATGCCGGCCAGGTTGAAGTTGGAGGTGTTGGTGGAGACCGAGTTGATGGTCTTCCCGACGGCGTCCACGAGGGCCTCCCCGCTGAACTCCGCCATGTCCACCTCGGCGTCCTGGAAGGGGGCGAGGCGGGGGAAGTCGTCCGCGGAGAGCCCGTAGATGCTGCCCTTGAAGGACTCGTTCGCGACCTCGAGGGTCTGGTTCTCCGTCTCGGTCAGGGAGATGTACTCGTCCCCCATGCCCTTCACGGTGTCGATGAGGGTCTTCGCGGGCACGGTTATCCTCCCCTCGCCGCCCACCTCGCACTCGTAGAAGGCCTGGAAGGTAATCTCCAGGTCCGTGGCGCTCAGGACGAGCTTCCCGTCCTGTGACTCCAGGAGCACGTTGGAGAGGATGGGCATGGAGTGGAACTTCCCGGCTATGTTCGAGGTCTGGGCGAGGCCCTTCAGGAAGTCTTCCTTCTTCACCTTGGCTTGCAGCATGGGTCCTCCGGATTGGTCTGCCGCAGGCCGTCGCCCCCCGTGTCCCAGCGGGGCGGGCGACCCTGCCCGGTCCGTCCGGGCTCCGGGGAAGTCCCGTGAGCGGCAGTTCGCTTGAACGCTCCACTATATCACGTTCCGCCGGACCGGTAAAGGGTGCCGCAAGTCCGGGGCGGGCCGGAGGAACCCGCCGGGAGGGCCGGCCCGCGCCCGGCCCGGAGGTCCCCGGGCCCGGCCGGTCGCCCCGGAACCCCCGTGAAACCGCGCCTTCCGGCACATCCTGGGCCCCCCGGCCTGGCCGGCCGGCCCCGGGCGGCCCGCCGGCATCCCGCCACCCTCTCCGGCACGCATCCAGGGTCCCACCGCCAGGGAAAATTTTTTTTCGGCCGCCGGCCCCGGACTGTTCCTCGGCTCAATTGTAACCAATGTCACCAACTTAAGGGATATGGGATATTCCTAATAAGGCATCCGTTCACAGCGAAGGCTTGGGGAAGCCATTCGTAACATTTGCTTATGCTACTGGGCCAACTTGGAAAGCCATCCTATCCTTGGAGGGGATACTCTGGTCACCTAATGTGGTGCTCTGGCCGGAGGCAGTCCCCCCCGTGAGGGTCGGGGCTCCGAGAAAGCGACTAATCCCCCTCGCAAACAGAAATTGCTGGCTTCTGTATGAAGTATCATATCTCGACATATTGCTCATTTTGTTGTATTTCAATGCGTCATTTTCCTTAAGTTGGTGACATTGCAATTGTAACTACGGAACCCTGGATTTCGGCGGGCCGCCCCCCCGCCAGCAGTCCGGTCCGGAAAAGTCCCGGAGCGGCCCGGACTCGTATCCGGCTCAATTCCGGCTCGGATCCGGCCAGCCGCCGCCTCGGCACAGGCTGGGCCAAGACTTGCCTCTCTCGGCATTTACTGTTTGCTGAGCCGATTATGACTCACGTTTTTCGCCCATGACCCTGCCCTGGCTTGGCCCCGGCTCGGCCCCCGGCCAGGCATGACTCTTCCCTGGCTTGGCCCCGGCTCGGCCCCTGACACGGCCAGAGTCGCCCGACGCCCAGTCATGTTTTCGTCGCTATAATTTTTCTGAATATTGCCTTGGACACCTTAAAGGCAGACGACTGGGCCAGCTGTCAGATTCTGCCTTTTGGGTCTCCCGGCCTCCTCCAGGCAGGCCGAAATCGGCACTGGCCTACGGCATCCGGCCAGCCTCCTGTGGCTTCGGCTCCGGCTCCGGCCCGGCCCATTCACCCGGTCGACGCCTTTCTCCAGGCCCATGCCCCAGGCAGGCCGATATCGGCACGGAACCTCCGGCACCCGGCTCAAGTTAGGCAAAAATTCCAATTTCCCAATAGATCTCAAGGGTTTTGCCTTGAGATGATTCTCCGGATGTCTCCGGAGCGGTCAACAACGGTGACAGCCTCATCCGTGGGGGGGCTGAAAAGGCCCGACACGCCCGACCGCCGCTCAGGACGCTTCGACCGCCGCCTGCCCTGCCGGCACCCCTGCAGTGGCTGAGGCTGAGGAAGGGCACGGCATCTGGCGGCCCCTGGACGCTTGTGGCCGCCTCCAAGGCACCTGCGACCGAGCGCGGGCGGCAGACGGCCGCCGCGAGCCCGGAGGGCAGTGGCATCCCGGAGACGGGGGGCTGTCAGGCTTAAGCGCCTGCACAAGCCTCCCCGGCGTCCGCGGTCGCCGGCCCCGCGGCATACGCCATCCGCATGGGTATGGAGGTGATCGAGCACAAGGGTGTGATGCGCATGCCCGTTTCCCTGGCCCTGAACATGGCCGTGAGAGCGGCTGGCATGGCCGTTTCCACGGGGCCTGCCGGCGTTGAGTGCCCGCGACCGTTCCCGTCGGCTGCCTTGCGGCTCCTGCCGGCCTCAGGCCGGTACCTGCGGAAGACCGCCGCCTTCCGCTTCCGCGAATGGGGAAACAGGGGCGGCGGGGCATGTTTCAGCCAGGTCCGGCAGCTGAATTTTTCAGGCCGGCGTCCATGCGGACCTGGCCGGGAGCCGATGGCGAGCGGGCGTCCTCCTTGTGGGAACTCCGGGCACCTGACGGCCGTCCTGCATGGCGCAGCAGAGACAGGGATGAGGCCTGACCTCTCCAGCCCTTCCCCGCCAGTTCGCTAGGGCGGCTCAAGGAGCACATGCGCGAAAGCTGGCTGCAGCGCCGCGGCGTCACCTCCCCGGCAGCCCCCGAAACGGGCA
This sequence comes from Deltaproteobacteria bacterium, assembly GCA_031263525.1. Lineage (GTDB taxonomy): Bacteria > Desulfobacterota > Desulfarculia > Adiutricales > Adiutricaceae > JAIRZX01. Next base: position 7,552 of record JAISFP010000254.1, read on the forward strand.
TGCCGGCGGGAATGGAAGGCCGTGCGCTCCGCGTCGGGGCGGCGGTCGGCCTCGCCCTCAGCCTTTCGAGCTCTCTCTTTCGGCCTGGCCGCTCTCTGGAGCGCAGGGGGCGGGCACCGTATCCGCAACGAGAGCGGGGGGCGGCCTGTCAGGAACTCGCGTCACGGCAGGATCTGCCTGGGACGGCAAGGCATAGGGAGGCTCCCCCGGAGTGTAAGCATGAACGGCTGGAGCGACTGGAATGTCCGGGAGTTTGCCGCGCACATCCCAAAGCCAGTTGAAAATCAGGACAGCGATGGCGAGGAAGATAGCTATCAGGCCGATAAATGAACCCATGACAAAGCGGTTGCTGCTTGTTATTTTCTCGGTCAGCTTTTCCCCGAGATCCGCGATCTTCTCCTTTACATCCGAGAGGTCCTTCTTGGTAGCGAAGTTTTCCTGAAGGGCGCTGTGCCGGACAGCCTCGAATTCGAGCGACCTGAGCCTTCCGGGCATATTCTCCTCGGTGCAATTGCGGAATTCCTCGTGCCTCGGCGGCACCGCGTCTGCGGTCTGTCTCCGGCGGCGGCCAGGCCTCGGGGCGGCCAGCGGGGCCCGGGGCCGGCGGGCTCGAATGGGGGAGCGGGGCTGGCAGAGTGCTGGGTGCGGCGGTCGGGCTTGGAACGAATCTTGCAGAGCCTTCCGGCCCTGAAGGGAATTTCCTGAACTGGCCGATCTCGCGCAGAAATTGGCCCCGGCCCAGGCTGAAGCGGCGGGAAAGACGCACTCCCCGGCGCGAGGGCGGCCGGCACGGATCCCGAATCGCCTGACTCCGAGGACATCTTCATCCGCCACGCCCCCTCTGCAAGAGATGTTGGACCTGGGCGGGCCAGCCGTCTTCAGCTACGGCTCCCGTTCGGCCGCCTCCTGCTCCGGCCCGTGCATCCCTTTTGCCCGGCCGGAGCCTTTCCACCGGCCCCGGCTCAGGGCAGGCCGAAATCGGCACGGGCCTCAGGCGTCCGGCCAGCCGTCTTCAGCTCCGGCTCCCGTTCGGCCGCCTCCGGCTCCGGCCCGGCGGCAACCCTCTCGTCCGGCCTCCGCCCCTCAGCCCCCCTCGCGCGCCGGGAGCATGCCGGTCGCGGCGAGCTCCCTCTGGGCCCAGACGGCGAGCTTCTCGCGGGCGATCTTGGCGTTGTGGCGGGCGTCCACGGGGAAGGAGTCCTTCCTGAGGAACGCGGAGATCCCCTTGGTGCGCGGGTTGGACTTGGCGAGGGTCGCGAGCTCGCGGACCAGCGCCTTCCAGCGGGCGCGGGAGAGCTTGCCCTCGGGCTCTATCACGGCCACGGGATGCATGTGGCCGGGCTCGCCTATGCCCACGAGCGCCGAGCGCCTGACCAGGGGGTGGTTGTTGAATACCGACTCGCAGGGGACGGTGAAGAGGGGGCCGTCCTCGGTGGTGACCCTCTGCGCCTTCCTGCCGCAGAACCATATCCTGCCGCCGCCGTCCCGCCAGCCAGCGTCGCCCATGCGCCGCCAGGGGAGCCCGTCGGGCCCGAGCGTCATGGCCAGGGCGTCCGCCTGGGGCATGTCGAAGTAGCTCTCGGCCACGACCGGCCCGCGGGCCACGAGCTCGCCCACCTCTCCCTGGGGCAGGATCTCGCGTTCGGAGAAGCTGTTCACTGGCCGGTCCGAGACGGCTATCACCCGCACGTCGCAGCCCGCCACGGGCCGGCCCACGCAGATGCCGAAGCCCTGCTCGCTCATGCCCCTGGCCTCGGCTATCTCGCGGGCCTCGACCGCGGTGAGCGGCATGCCCTCCGTCGCGCCGTACGGCGTGAACAGCCTCGCGTCCGGTGGCAGGACGGACTTCATGGCGTGGGCCACCTGGGGCCTGACCGGCGCGCCCGCGCAGATGACGGTCCTCATGCCGGGGAGCGTCTGGCCCCTCTCCCTGAGGTGCGCGGCCAGGTTGGCCAGGAGCGCCGGGGACGCGAAGAGGGAGTCCGCGCCGTGGCGGGCTATGGAGCTCACGATCTTCCTGGGGTCGGCGTTCCCTGGCCGCCTGGGGTCCATGTCGGCTATGGCGGCGGTGAGCTTCAGGACCGGGCAGAACAGCCCGAACAGGGGGAAGGTCACGAGCTCCGTGCCGCCCTCCTCCAGCCCGAAGGAGTCCCTGATGGACTCCACCTGGGCCCGGAACATGGCGTGGGTGTACACCACCCCCTTGGCCGGGCCGGTGGACCCGGAGGTGAAGAGTATGGCCGCCGGGTCGTCCTCCCGGGTCTCCAGCGTGGGCCTCGGGGGGCCGGGCCTCTCCCGCATGGCGGCGTACGAGGCGCCCCCCCAGCCCAGCGACGGGCCGACGTTCACCCTCTTGCGCAGGCCCCTGAAGCTCGCGGCGAACAGCAGGCTCGCCGAATGCGCCTTCCAGCCCCCCACGAGGCCCTGGGGCCTGGCGTCCGCCAGGCAGGACATGGCCCGCCTGAAGCCCATGCCGGGGTCCACTATGACGGGTATCACCCCGCACTTGAAGAGCGCGTACACCAGCACGTGGAAGTCCGGGCCCTGGCCCACGGCCAGCACGGCGCGGTCCCCGGGGTCGAATCCCTCCTCCGTGAGGGCCGAGGCCACGACCTGCGAGGCGCGGTCCAGCTCGGCCAGGGTCATCCTGGTCCCGCCCCGGATGTCCGGGAAGACGGGGCTGTCCACGGCCACCAGCTCCGGCCTGTCCGAGGCCGCCATTGTCAGCAGGTCGCCCGTGTTGAACGCCTTGCCGCCCCGGGGCCGGGGATCTTCCTGCGCGGCGCCGCCGGCCTTCCCGCCGGCGGCCTCCGCCACCGTCATTCTCGGGGCGGCCCTGCCGGAAGCGTCGAGGGAGGCGGCTGCCTTCGGCGAGGCGTTCCCCGAGGCCCCGGCCTTTCCCGAGGCGTCCTTCCCCGCGACGCCGGCCTTCCCGGAAGCGTCAGCGGTGGCGTCCTTCCCCGCGACGCCGGCCTTCCCGGAAGCGCCAGCGGAGTCGTCCTTCCCCGCGACGCCGGCTTTCCCGGAAGCGCCAGCGGAGTCGTCCTTCCCCGAGACGCCGGCCTCACCGGAAACGTCACCGGAGGCGGGCTTCCCCGCAACGCCGGCCTCTCCGGAAGCGGCACCGGAGGCGGGCTTCCCCGCGACGCCGGCCTATCCGGAAGCGTCACCGGAGGCGGGCTTCGCCGCGAATCCGGCCTCTCCGGAATCGTCACCGGAGGC
>JAISFP010000261.1 GCA_031263525.1 Deltaproteobacteria bacterium
ATAATTATGCCAAACTGTAAGCGTAACTGTTCAGGTGCCCCTCTATTGATGGCCTTTTCGGAGGAATTGAGCCCAGATGAGGATACCTTAAAGCTTAAAAGTCAACAATGGATACTCCATGTGGGGGGAATGATTTTCTGTAGAGGGTATTTTGGTTGAAAAGGCCTCCCAGTTGAACTCCCCTTGGAGGGGCACCTGAACGGTTACCTGTAAACAAGCGTTCATTTCGGCCGTATGCTAGTGCGGCGTGGCCAGGGAACTGCGGAGAAGTCCCTTGTCCGAACCCTTGCGAAGTTGCCGTTTTGCGGCTTCGGATCGCGTTATGACCTGCCCCGGCAGGTCGCGTGAGAGAATCCTTGCGGCGGGCCCGGCAAGGTGCTAACATTGCACAATGTCGTATCAGATGCTAATGCAGGCCCCTCTTCCGGGGACGTCACAGCCTCCGGGTGCCGGGGGCTCCGGATCTCCGGGTGCGCCGGCCGCAGCGGGTGCTTCAGCCGCGATATCGGCAGCCGCCTCGGACTGGAGAGCCGCATGCGGGGCTCTCTCCAGGGGGATATCCCCTCAGGCAGCCGTCGTCCTTGCGGAACCTGGGCCGGGGCCTCCGGGCATGATGGCGTTTCGCACCGCGCTTCCGGGGCCCGTGAGGCCCCTCGGAAGCCTGCCGCCTCCCGACCGCCAGCAGGCGGCCGGACTCGCGAAGTCGCGGGCGGGCGATCTCGCCGCCCTGGCCGCGAGACTCTCTTCCGCTCCGGACCCCGTCTCCAGGCAGGCCGGGGCCCTGGTCGGCCGTGTGTCCGAGGCGCTTTCCGCGGCGGCCGAGGGGCGCGAGGGAAACGGCAGGATCTTCATGGTGGGCGGCGTCCCGGTCCTTGCCGGATGGGACTTCAGCGGGAGCGGAGGGCCAGCTCCTCCGGCCGCGGGGGATGCGCGGGCCCCAGGCGCGGCGCAGGGCCAGCTGGGTGCCCTGGGCGTCGCCCCCGGAGCAGCGGCAGCTGACGGACAGGCCGGCTCCCACGGTCGAAACGGGCCCGGAAGGCCTCCGGCGGCGGGAACGGGGTCTCCCGGCCCTTTCGGTGGCCGGCCCTCGTCCGGTCCTGTCCCCCTGCAGCCGGGCTCGCCCGCTTCCGCTCCTCTGGGCATGTCTCCTTCGCCCGGGGCCCCCCAGTCCTCAGCCATTCCTCAGACATCCGGACCCCATGGACCTGCCGGGTTCGCTGGAGCTTTCGGAGCCCCTGGATCTTCCGGCCCCCTGGGCCCCTCCACGCCTTCCGGGCCCTCCGGCCCTTCCGCGACTTCCGGGCCCCGGGGGCCCTTCGCGCCTTTCTCGGCCGCCGGCTCCGCCTCCTCTTCCGGGCTTTCCGCGCCTTCCGGCCCCGCCGCGCCGTCCGTCACCCCAGGACCTTCCGGGCCCCAGTCTCCCTTTGCCAGCGACATCGCTTCCCGAGACCCCGGATTTCCTCCGCCTCCTTCCGCTGTGCCGGCGGCGTCCGCCGCGACGGCCGCTTCCCGGGGGAGCGCAGTCCGCACGGCGATGATGGCCGGGGGCGCGTTCCTCCTGACCATCCTGCTGTGCTGGCTTTTCGCGCCGGGTTTCAGGACGGCGACTGGGACCCTGGTAGCGCCTCCCCGGACGGCGGGTCCGGACCCTGATCTCCTCGCATCGCTCGGGGCCGAGAGGGACTCGCTCCGGTCGAAGTACTGGGGGAACCTGGCGGCATGCGTGCCCGAGAAGGACACACTGGAGGAAGCGCCTCCCGAGCTTCCACTTCCCGAGGGGCGCGACCTTGCGGCTCCGGAGACGGACGAAGCCCCCGTGCCGCTGGAGGCAGCGGCTCCTCCGCCGCCCCCTGAACCGGAGCCAGAGCCGGAGAAGCCCGATCCCGAGCCGAAGCCCAAGGCCAGGGCCAAGCCCCGGGCCGACGCCAAGCCGGCGGCCGACAAGCCGAAGTCCAGGCCGACCCAGAAGCCCGGCGAGCAGCTCATCATTCCCCCGGGCGCCAAGGACCTGGGCTTCCTCCAGGGCTGCTGGAAGTCAGACGCGGGACTGGCGGACACCGTGTACGGCCAGCCGGTACTCACCTACCTGTGCTTCCCGGACGGTGGCGGCAGGGCCACCCATCGCACCGACATGCTCGGCCCCGGCGGCCGCGCCAGGGCCACGTGCCCCAGCAGCGGCAAGGCGAGCCTTTCCGGGGGGAAGCTGGTCATCCGCGTCCAGATGGCCAGGTGCAAGGGCTGGAACGGAGCCTTCTCGCCGGCGACCATCACCTGCACAGCCCGCTCCGCCGGGGCAGCTCAGTGCGTATTCCACAGCGACGGGGGAAGCCCGGCCAGGGCCAGGATCACCAGGCAGGGGGGGCGCGGCTGAGGAGGGACGGCAGGGAAGCGGCATATGCTGCGCATTACGGGCTTGGCGGACACGGGCACGGGCGGCACTCCCGCCCTCTCCAGGGCTCGAGCCCGTAGCCCTGTCCCGGAAGCCCTGGCGAAATCCCGACGCCAGGCATGTCGGGAGTGCAGTTGCGGGTGCTCCTTGATGCCGTCTTAGAAGATGGTGATGGACATGATCTTGACGAACTCGTAGTTCATCTTTGCATCACACCATTTCCATTTGTAACTGTTCAGGTGCCCCCTCCAATGGGATCTTTACATGGGGGATCATCTCAACCAAAATGCCCTCCAATGAAACTCTCCCCCCCTACATGAAGCGTCCATGATTGACTCTTTAACTTCAAAGGCTCCTCATCTGGGCTCTCTTCCCCCGAAAAGGCTCTCAATAGAGGGGCACATGAACACTTACTTCCATTTCATGTAAATATGAACGAATAGGCCGGTAAGCTGGCTTCCCTCATCTGCCCACATGGTTCCGCTGTTCGCCCCCATCCGTTCATGTTTGCGTGAAAAAGCAATAGTATTTTCCTGACAGCTCCAAAGCATAATGGAGAGATCGGAAGATGTGGTCTTTCCTCCAGGCGGACTGCAGCGCGAACGCGAAAATGATGTCCCCTATCCGGAGCACGATGTCGGGGATACTCGTCTGTAAGGCGAAAGGTATTCGCCATTCAATATCTGCAAGAAAGTACTATGGATGCACGAATGTAGTTGCTTTTTATCTATTTTGGTAATTATAGTTGCTCGTCTATTGTCATTGGCGCGGCCTTCTGTGCCTTGGTTTATTCGTGTTGGAGGGTTCAGCAGAGTCTGGTTTCGCATGGGAATCATCGCTAGAAACCGTAGTATTGTCCGCCAGGAAAATTGATGGGTTATTCAGGAGTTTTCTAGCGGGATAACTTCTGATTTTGACGTGATTCCTGCCGCAGACAGCAAGGGCAACGGCATAAACCGGAATGTCGCTGCCTCTGTACGGCAACAGGTATTCTTGGTCCAGGATTTGCTCGAAAGCGTCACGGATACAAGAATCCAGTTGTTATTTGTCTTTTTCGGTAATTTTAGTTGCTCGTTTTTTATCATCAACATTTGAATCTTCAGTAATTTTAGCATTGGACTTTGCATATTTGATTTCGGTTACCATAATGCCGTATTCCTGGGAGGTAACGACCAAATCAATAATGCCGTTAGCTTTATTGACTTTAGGCACAGCGTCAACTTGAGCGGTTCTGAAAATTGAAAATAAGAGCGAATGGTAAAATGCCTCAAAGGGCAAATGCAAGGAATAAGGAATAGAACTAAAAATTTTACTAAGAAATATTTCTGCATTATTTGATTGCCGTTTAAAGAATACTTCTGAAAATTTATTGCACATCTTAATGTTGAAAGCATCGGTTGCGTGTTCGATTATGGGTTCGACATGCGAATGAATATAATTATTCATGATAGTCATGCCGACTTCTTTATTTGGAACAGTTAGATACAATCTGGATATTTCTTTTGAAATTTTTTGAGAACGTACTGTTAAGTAACCTGTCTGGAGCATTACGGAGATGGGATCAGCGTTCCCGGCATCCTGAACAGCCAGACTTCCGGAAAATGTTGGTTTTCCTTGAAATACAGTTGAAAAAATATTATCTTTGATATTCATTTGGTCAAGAAAATTAGTGCCTCCTGTCTGCGACCAATAATTGTCAAATCTATTGTTAATTAGAAAATAATTTAACGACAGAGGGTTTATGACATGATTTATACCGTCCCAACTGTATCCGTCATACCAATCAGCGATTCGCTTTATAAGCTTTTCGAAGGTAAATGAAGGGCCAAAATGAGTATTTTGCTGTAATTTTTTAAGAGTATTTTGTAAGTGTGGATAATAATATTTTGTAATGTCAGTATCAGTAAAGCCGCAAATGGCTGCATAATTTTCATCAAATGAAATATCGTCTAAATTATTGAGTGCTGAAAAAGCAGATAATTGAGCAAATTTTGTGATTCCGGTAATAAAAATACGATCTGATAAATCTTCGCAAGATTTTAATGCGTTATAGAAAGAGTGAAGAGTTGATTTGGCTGTTTTAAGATAAGAACTATTTGTCAGATTATTAATTACGGGAGAATCATATTCATCTATTAGAACATCGATTTTTTGTATGTCTGCTTTGATATTGTCACTTAAATTGATGTGTCGAGTAATTAATGGAATTTTATTATAATTGCTATGCATTGTTTCCAAGAGCTCAATTAGAGAATCAGCGGCACAGGTGGAGGTTAAATTGATTCCTCTTGGGTTTGCGAATCTACGCAAACAATTGGCTAATCTCATGTCGAGAGAAGAAGGATCGCCGGTGAAGGGGTTTAAGTTCATTCGTAAAACATGTGATCTGGGCCAGTAATTTTCCCCGCGTAATTTGTCAATCTCCAATCCGGAAAAGAGCTCTCTTCTACCGGTCAACACCTCTTCTATGGTATCAATCAGAAGTGTTTTACCTAAACGGCGGGGCCGAGAAAGAAGCAAATGGTGTCGAGAATCGGTTAGCAATCTGTTCACGAATTCAGTCTTGTCAACATAAATGTAATTATTGTTGATAAGGCTGGAAAATTCAGCCATATTGTTTCCAATTTACGGGGTGTTGTTGTTATCTGATTCCATAAGAGCATTCCTCTTTGTGTCATTTTAATTATAACTGATTTGTGTCATTTTAATAATAACTGAACTGAATCATATTATTATTATTATTATTATTATTATTATTATGACGAAGGAAAATTAAGTGGCGGCACTCCCGCCGCCTGCGCTCACGCTTCGCGGGATTCGGATTCGCGGAGGTGGGGTAATTCCTGCCTGAGATTCGCTAATCGTATGTCGTTTCCGTCACATCCTCCCCTGCCTGATGGAAGGGGATTTTCAAACGATCCTAGCTGTCCGTGCCAGGTCAATTCGCGGGGCACAAGGTTCGAGGGCGGACCTTGCTGGCGTCATGCCCTTCCCGGGCAGTGACGCGGTAGGTCCGACCGCAAAAATCATGATAGTTCTCATCAGTGCGGAAAACAAGCTCTAGTGGGTCATTTTACCGCTCTCGCGCTGTCGGCAGGTCATCCCCGCGTTTCCGTGAGGTTCAGGGCAATCGTCGGAGAGCGGCTTGCCAGGAGGCGTGACCGATCCCGCACCCAATAAACGCATGTTTCGGTTCTGTATAATAGCGCCATGCCGTCGACCGAGAAAGTGAAGGCTGTCAGCATGGCCATGGGTTGCGCCGATGGCCCGGAGTGCTGCCTGCTCTGGCGTATGCACCTCCCGAAGGACGGCGTCGTGCCTTTCCCGAAAGACGGGGTCCTGCCCCGCCCGAAACGCTGGGTCGTGTTTTGCCTGAAGTACGGGGTCTTGCCTTTCCCGAAGGACGGCGTCCTGCCCCGCCCGAAGCGCTGGGTCGTGTTGTGCCTGAAGTACGGGGTCTTGCCTTTCCCGAAGGAAGGAGTCGTGCCCTGCCACGGATTTGACGGCCAGATTTTGGCAGGCCGGCAATTCTCCAGGTTACCGAGCATTGCATAAAGTTCGGAGCGCCCATTTTTCGCGGGTACGGAAGACTTCCGCCTTTCGGGCCGGTCGGCAGTTTCCAGGCGGCCGTTCTGCAGCTGGCCGGCGGCAGCGCCGTCAACTTCCTGCCGGGCATGAATTAAGGGGCGGCTAGCCCTGGCAGCCGCCCTTCCACGTGTCGCCGCGACTGTTGGGAACGTGTCGGGGAGATGCTCCGAGGCCGTATATTGCGGGTCACCGGCAGTCACGACGGCAGAGGGGGCCGGGACAGCATACCGGGACGGTTCCGGCAGGTCTCGGGCCCCGGGATGCAATTGTCGCCGCTGGTTCCCCGGCGGAAAACGAAGAATTGTCAAGGCTAACCTCTTTAGATCGCCGAAGAAATTCTGGCAAGTGTTCAAATTCGGCTGGGCGAGCGCCGGCCGGTACAGCCTCCGGCGGGACGAGCTTTTCCGGGAAATGCCCTTGCGGGACTTGCGCCTCAGGGACAGGGCTTGCGGCGAGCCGGGACAGGTGCTAACATCTCGCCATGCCTTACCAGATTGTCATGTGCGCCCCGCTTCCGCTGGGTGCGCCCCCCGATGTTCAAGGAGCGCCCGGCCCGGCACCCACGGGCGCCGCTGGGGTGATTGCGGCCTCGGCCTCGGACTGGAGGGCGGCGGGGGCGGCAATCGCCCGAGGCCTCTCGCCGGGGTCGGCCGACGTCCTTGCCGAGCCCGGGCCCGGCCCCCCGGGCATGATGGCGTGGCGCACCTCCCTTCCCGGTCCCGTGCTGCCGCTTGTCGCCCTGAGCCCCCCGGCCCGCGCGGCGGCGACCGGCCTCGCGCAGTCAAGGGCGGGCGATCTCGCAAGGCTTGCGGCCAGGCTCTCCTCCGCCCCGGACCATGCCTCAAGGCGGGACGGGGAGCTTGTGGCCAGGGTGTCTGCGGCGCTTTCCGCCGCATGCGGGGGACATGCAGCAAACGGGACCGTCTTTGTCGTGGGCGGTGTCCCGGTCCTGGCAGGATGGGACCTGGGCGGCGGGCGGAGGCCTGTCGCCGAAACGCCAGGTGCGCTGGGCGCCGGGGCCGCTCGGGGCCCGCTGCGCGCTCCGGGCCAGGCGCCGGGAGCTTTCGGGGCATCGGGCCCTGCCGGGTATCCCGGGCATCCGGGAACGGACGGGGCACATGGAGGTTCGTCCGGGCCCCGCGGAATATCGCCCGTGGCCCACGGAGTATCGCCCGTGGCCTGCGGCGGCGCTGCCGGGTCCCGAGCAGGGCCGCCGGGGAGCCCCGTTTCCTTCCCTTCAGCGCCAGGGCAGGGCACTCCCCGGTTTTCGCAACCTCCGGGCCCTCCGGCTCCTCTTGCATCTGGAACCGTGCCGGGGCCAGCGTATCCTCAGGCGGGAGGCCCTCCGGGGTCAATCCCCATGGCCGCCCAGGCCCCCCTCGTGCCGGTGGTCCTGCCTGCCTCTCCCCAGGCGCTGGCGGCGTCCGCCGCCTACGGGGGCGCCCCGGGCGGGAGCGCCGTCCGCATGGCCATGATGGCCGGCGGCGCGTTCGTCCTGACCATCCTGCTGTGCTGGCTTTTCGCCCCCGGTTTCAGGGAGGCCGCGGGGTCCCTCGCCGTGACCCGCCCGGCCTTCGGTCCTGACCCGGATCTCCAGGCGGAGCTCGGAGCCGAGCGGGACGAGCTTCGTTCGAGGTACTGGGGGAACCTCGCCGCCTGCCGCCCTGACCGGGAAACGGACCCTGCTGACGAGGCGCCCCCGGAGTTGCCCATGCCTGAGGGCCGCGACCAGGAGGCCCCGTCGGCGGGCGACGCCCCGACGGCGCTGGAGGCGGCCCCGCCTCCTCCTCCGCCCCCTCCCCCTCCCGAGCCGGAACCCGTGCCGGAGGAGGCCCGGGAACCCGAGCCCAGGGACGCGCCGAAGCCCGGCCGCAAGCCCAAGCCCGCCCGGCAGGCCAAGCCTGAGGGGGACAAGCCGGCACCAGCGGCCAAACCCAAGCCCAAGGGAGCCAGGCCGGGCGAGCAGCTCGTCATACCTGCGGGCTCCACGGACATGGGCTTCCTCAAGGGATGCTGGAAGTCCGACGCGGGGCTGATGGACGGCCGCTACCACCAGCCAATTCTCATGTACCTCTGCTTCCCGGACGGGGGAGGCAGGGTGACCCAGAGCACCCACATGCTCGGCCCCTCCGGGAGGACCCCCCGGGCGACCTGCTCCTCGGGCGGCAAGGCCACCCTCTCCGGGGGGAGGCTGGTCATCCGCGTGGCTAAGGCACCCTGCAAGGGCGAGCGGGGGGCCTTCTCCCCCGGGACGATCACCTGCGTGTCCAGGTCGTCCTCTGCCGCGTCCTGCACGTTCCTGAGCGACAACGGCGTTCCGGCGAAGGCCAGGATCACCCGGCAGTCCTGACGGGGATCCTCCGCGTCGCTGTCACTGCTGGGATCTCACTGCCGGGTTCCGACGGGACTGGGCTCCCTCTAGACAGGGGCGCGACGGGCCAGGGTTCCATCAGACGCGGCCCCGGCGGGGAGCCCGCGTGGCGCGGACCCGACTGGACTGGGCTCCCTCATGGGGCGGTCCCGACGTGTAGCCCTCGCGGCGGTGACCCGACTGGACTGGCCACCATCAGACGCGCCCCCGACTGGGAGCCATCGTGGCGCGGGCCCGACTGGACTGGGCTCCCACATGGGGCGGTCCCGGCGGGGAGCCCTTGCGGCGGTGACCGACTGGACTGGCCACCATCAGACGCGGCCCCGACGGGGAGCCATCGTGGCGCGGTCCCGACTGGACTGGGCTCCCTCATGGCGCGGTCCCGACGGGGAGACCTCGCGTAGAGCTACCGGCGGGGAGCCCGAGCTGAGGCAGGGGCAGGGGAGGTTGCCTCGACTCGAGAGCATATGCAGAGGGGAGTCTGCTACGGGAAACAGGAGGCTCTGAGCTGGCCTCGTACATGCGTTGGCGGTGACGGGCCTGGCCTAA
>JAISFP010000324.1 GCA_031263525.1 Deltaproteobacteria bacterium
TGCGAAAGCCAAGGCAAATGCGAAAGCCAATGCAAATGCGAAAGCCAAGGCAAATGCGAAAGCCAAGGCAAATGCGAAAGCCAAGGCAAATGCGAAAGCCAAGGCAAATGCGAAAGCCAAGGCAAATGCGAAAACGGAGGGAAAAAGAAATGCTCAAGCGAAGGTAAAAGCGAAGCCGAAGGCATAGGAAAAAACAAAACAAGAGAATATGCGAAAATGAAGATAAAAGCTAGAGAAAAACTCAAGTAAAAGCAAAACAAGCCAAAACAAGCCAAAACAAAATACAAAATTAAACCAAAACGAAAATGGAAACAAAAGGAAAAGAACCCAGAAATTGACAGGAAAAGGAAAAGGAATGCAGATGTGCTTGAAAGGCACATATTAGCGGTCATGAAAGGCTGGAAAGAAATTAATGAATATATGATTTAAAGTTGATGATGACAGAGCATAAAACATAAGATAAAAATTAGGTTGAATAAAAAATGAAATAAAATTCAGCAACTATTGAAAGCAGATAAATTCAGACTGAATACAAACTTAATACATGCTTCAAATATAACTAAAACATATTAAATATAAAATGATTAAAGCCTAAAGGCAGAATAAAACAAAATAAAAGTAAATTAAAATATAACTAAAACTAACAAAGAATTAATTAAATAAGATGAGGTTAACAGCTAGCCATTAAAGGTAAGAAAAAATATTAAGGCAACAACATAGAATAATGTATTGAAATAACAATTTGAAAAAATACATATAAAATAGGGATAAATTTGATAATTACAAGGCAAATTTAAAAGATAAAAAAATTAACCTTACGCAAATGCCTAAGAGAGCATGGACAGAGCCAGAGACAAAATTAGCAAAAGCGACAAGGACAAAGCCACCAGGACGCGGGCATGGATGGCATAAGGGCCGGAGGACAAATGCGGCGAGAAAATCGGAGACCGTCAAGCCAGGAGGAGGACCGGAGCACGAAAAGCTGAAGGGAGGAGATCCCGGAAGCGGAGTCAGGACCGACGGCCCCCTGCGGTCTTCGACCGACTCTGGACGGACGGACGGCCAGGGCAGAAAGTGTCACAGGACTCGGAGGACGCACGGGGGCAGAGGGGGGCAGGCGCTAGCGCCGGAGGAGGTTGGCAGGGGCAGGAATCCACAGCAGGCGACAGGAACCTGGTGCTGGGGCGGAGGCCGAGAAGTTGAGGATGGGGGGCAGGCCCTAAGGGCAATATGATGCGGCCGGGGACAGGCAGGGCGGCACGTTCGGGAGACCAGGCGCCGGAACATGCCGAGAGGCCCGGATGAGGCGGCAGGGAGTCAGGGAGGCCCGTGTGAGGCAGCCGGGGACAGGACACGGACCAGAAAGAAAGATGCGACGGCTCGTGACGGCCCGGACTTCGGGGACGGCCGTCCACGGGCCGGCGGCGGAAAAGGACCGGCCCGGAGGCACGGCTCAGAAGCCCAGCTGGGAGAGCAGGTCGTTCACCGCGCCCTGGTCCAGCCTGTTCTCGGCACCGGGGCCCATCAGCTCCGAGGTCTCGCCGGTGCCGGAGAGCTTCTCCAGCATCTTGTCGACCTCCTCCTGCGCGAACTTCTCTGTCTCCTCCTTGGGGCGCTTCTGCTCCTGGTCGTCGTGGTGAGCCTTTATCTTGGTGTCCACCGCGACCAGCATGCTGAGGAGCTGGACCTGGATGTCGGATATCATGCCGACAATCTTCTTGATGCGCTGCCCGGAGAGATCCTGGAACGACAGCGCCTCCATGATGTTGGTCAGGTGCTTCGTGGTGCTCCGGATGAGACCCTCGGAGGACGAGACAGCTCCGGCGATGGCGTCCCGGTCCCTGGTGAGGATGGAGGTGTAGGCGCCGACCTCGCCGGCGGCCTCCTCCACCAGGCGCACCCCCCTCGCGGGTGCCGCGCCTGCGGCGACCAGGGCGTCCAGCTCGCCCACCAGGGCCGCGAGCTCGCCCACGCCGTCCTTCACGGCCCCCGTCGCGGGATCGGGCCCGGCGGAGGCCGGGGCCGGCACGGGCGCTGCGGGAGCGGCGGGCGCTGGAGGGGCCTCGGGGGCCGGGATCTCCTCCCTCGCGCCCTCCAGGGGAAGCACCTGGTCCAGGAAGATGGTGCCGGCCGTCTGGTTCATCTTCTTGAGGGTGGTGCGGTTCTCCTCGTTGGAGGTGTGGGTGTAGAGGAGCTTCAGCAGGTCGGGGATGGGCAGGTTGTAGAAGCCGTCGTCCTCGCCGGCGTTCTCGGCCAGCGCGGAGAGCCCGTCCCTGGCCCCCTCGTCGTCGAAGCCGCCCTCGGCCGCGTCCTGGCGCATCTTCTTTATGTGGTCCTTCACGGTCTCGTTGGTGCAGAACTCGTAAAGGGTCTGGAAGACCACGTCCAGCTGGAAGACGATCCTGTGGGAGGGGCCAGCTGGCGCTGTCGCGGGGGCCGCCTCCGGGGCCGCCGCCTCCGGGGCCGGGCCGCCCCCGGGAAGACTCGACGCCGCGGACGTGAGTTCCGTTGCGAGGGCCTTCAGCCTGGCAAACTTTGCGTCGAACTCGGCGGGGCCCGGGCCGGAGGCGGGGCCGTCCGCCGGGCTGGGCGCAGCCGCGCCGTCACCGGCCGCGTCCGTGCCGGTGCTGTTCAGGAAGCCCAGGTCCCCCAGGACCTTCAGCTCCCCGTTCAGGCTGTCCATGTCGGCCTGGATGAGGTCGGCTATGTCCATTATCTGGAGGGAGGCCTTCTCGGTGATCTCCACCACCTCCTCCAGCTGGCCCTTGGCGTCCTCCAGGTCCGCGCCGGTGCGCGTGAGCCCGGAGTCCTCGACCGGGAGCTCGGTCACGGAGATGGAGAGCTGGCGGGCGAGCTGGCCTATGCGCCCGAAGAGCTCCTGGGAGATTTCCTGGAAGAACCCGCTCCCGTCGGCGCCGGGCGGGAGTCCCGTGACCGTGACCGCGGGAAGCGTCCCTGCCTGGGCCGTTCCGGGAAACGCGACCGGAAGCGCCACGGGCTGGGCGGCGTCGGGAAACGCGCCTGGCTGGGCCGCGCCGGGGGCCAGCGCGGCAGCGGGGCGCAGCTGCGGCTGCGAGGACAGGGGGCTCACGACCCCCATCGCTGTGTTGGCCCGGACCAGCTCGGGTATGACCCGTATCTCGTAGATGACGTCCCCGGTGGTGATCCGGAACTCGCCCACGCCCACCTCGAAACCGATGACACGGGGACTCTCGCCCATCAAAGCCTCGCGACGGCCCCCTCCGAGGGGGGCGTTCAGCGGGCCGAGGGGCCGGGGTCCCGGCCTGAGGCCCGTGGCGGTGTCAGTCCAGGACGCGGACCAGCCTCCTGAACCTCATTACGAAGACGGCCCTGCCGGGCCACGACCTCGCGGAGGACACGTGGGCCTCCAGGCGCACGGGGGCCAGGCCGCCGGGCGCGGGGCACAGGGAGCCGTCCCCCGCCAGGCTGTAGCCCGGCAGGTCGATGGCCAGCGTGAACGCGCCGCGCACCGGCCCCGCGCCCCTGCACAGGAAGCTCGCCCTTCGTCCTGGCCGCTTCAGGACATGGCCCCAGTGCCCGCAACGGGCCCCGGCGCGGTGGAGGAAGACGGGGTGGAGCCCCGGCTCCAGGAAGGCCGCCAGATCCATGTGTGTTCCCGTCGGCGCCCGGGCCGCGGGGCAATTTCGGTCTCATGCGCCTCGGGTCCCGCGGCGGCGCGGGACGACCGCCTCCGGGGCGGGGGCCGGCCGCGGCCCCTGGGGGCCCGAGCCTTATGGCAGGCGGACCCCGGGCCGGCCCCGCGCACCCCATGACCGGAGGCCAACATTCTAGCAGAGCCCTCCGGGGGACGTCAATCACGGAAGGGATACGCCCTTTCGCGCCTCCAGGCCGGACGGGACATGCGTTCCGGAGATCCCGGCCCGGGCGGATCGGGGCTTCCGGACGCCGGGGCACTGGGGGTCAGTCACGTCCTTCCTGAGAGCCGGGGGGACAGTCCCGGGGGGCGCGCCAGTTTCTCAGGAAGGGCAGCGGCGGCTGGCGGGAAGGCGGCCTTCCCGGTCAGTCTACCTTCTCGGCAGGACCGGGCGGCTCTCCGGGGGAGGCTACAGGAACATGACGCCCGGAAACGCAGGAACAGGCGCTACGGTCCCCGAGTGCCGGAGACCTCGGGCCGAGGGCCGGAGACCGAGGGCCGCTACCCGAAGACCGAGGGCGAGCCCCGGAGACCTGGTTCCGAGGGCCAGAGAGCGGGGGCCGAGACCCGAAAACCGAGGGCGAAACCCGGAGACCGAGGTCCGAGGGCCGGAACCCGAGAGCCGAGACCCGAGACCCGGAGACCGAGGGCCGAGGAACGCGGCTTTCATGTCGTTTGTTTTGAACGAAGCCATATGGTAACTGTTCAGGTGCCCCCCCTGAAACCATTCAAAAGGGTCTGCAGAGGCTTGCAGAGAATTTTTGGCATAATATTTGCAAACAAGTTTTTGTGTGAAAACCCGGTGTGTTCCCAAGA
>JAISFP010000340.1 GCA_031263525.1 Deltaproteobacteria bacterium
CGGAGGCCGGCCCGGAGTCAGCATCCTTCCCGGCGCCCGGAGGCCGGCCCGGAGTCATAAGCCTTCCCGGCGCCTGGAGGCCGGCCCGGAGTCATAAGCCTTCCCGGCACCTGGAGGCCGGCCTGTTTCCCGGTTACAGGGGGCCAGTTTGGGGCCAGCATGCTGCCGTGGGCCTTCGGTCAGGAGCGACAGGGAGGGCCGTAGGCGGCCTCGGCCAGTCTTGTGAGGATGTGGCGGCCCAGAAACGTGGCCACTGGGAGGGCGACCGCGTCACCCATCGCCCTGTAGCCCTCGTTGGCTCTGGAGGGCAGCCTGAAGCTCTCGGGCGCCCCCATAAGCCGGGCGGTCTCGCGTGGGCTTATGAGCCTCGCCCTGGCCCTGCCTTTCCGCTTCACCACCAGGAACTGCCTGCTGCTCCCCCCGTAGGGGGTCCGCAGGCACCCGGCCACCCCGTCGAAACGGAGCTCCAGGGTCTGCCGGCCACCGCGCGTACGGCGGTAGCCGGCGGCTGTGAGGGTGTCACGGGCGTTCAGGGCGGCGCGGTGCCTGGGGCCAAGGAGCCCCAGAACGTGGTCCTTGTCGAATGGAAGCCCATCTTCAAGTATGTCGGACAGATCCGACTGCCGGGGAGGGGGCTCTGGGGCGTTCCACCAGATCCATTCCGGAAGTTCGGCCCCCAGGGAGGCGGCGCTGGAGGGGTGGAGCCAGGTGGGCCCTCCGGAGACCAGATCCCCGGGCAGGGGGGTGCCGGCCTTCAGGGCTATGACGAAGACGCGCGGCCTGGAATGCGGAAGAAAGCGCACCGCGTCCAGCACGACCGCCCCGGCCCTGTAGCCGGCCTCGGCCAGCGCCAGGTGGAGCCTGCGGTAGTGGTCGCCCCCGCAGGCAGTGATGAGCCCCATGACGTTCTCCATCACCAGCACGGCGGGCCCCTCCGCCGACTCGCGGACGATGCGCAGCCACTCCCAGACGAGCCCGCTCCGCTCCCCCTCGATGCCGCTCATGGACCCCGCCAGGGACAGGTCCTGGCAGGGGAAGCTGGCCCAGGACAGGTGGGCGAAGGGGAGCGAGGAGCCCCGCGTCTCGCGGACGTCGCCCAGGACGAAGTGCCCGGCCCCGGCCCCGGAGTTTGCGCGGTAAGTCTCGGCCTTCCTGGGGCAGCAGTCGTTGGCCCATGCCGGACTGAACATGCCGGCCAGCCCGAGGCCCACGAGACCGCTTCCGGCGAAGAACTCGTGCATCAGCCACGGGGCTGGCACTTCGGGTTCAGCAGAATGGCCGACCGGCGTGCGGGAGTTGGTCTTTGAAATAATTTTCTGCATGGTCTTCCGACTCCCTTCAGTCCTTCGCATTACCCCGTATCCGTCCTTCCGTTCCGCTTTCCGCATCTGACGAAGTCCAGATCATCCGTTCTCGTCCCATCCTGATTTAAGGCATCCCTCTCTTCAGCACTCTTCTTCCTGCTCCGTTGAGCATCTCGAACGTATTGAAAAATCGAGTATCGAGAATGACGAGTGGCGCAAACTCATTGACATGATAGCGCAGACGGGGGATCGGAAGCAAGCGTATCGACAGATTTTCAAAGGTTGCTGAAAATTCAGTTCCGGCGGGTGTCTGATCCTGCTCTGAACTCGTAAGGCCCACTTTGAATCTGTGCCGCAATGCAGACGGCTGTCGTCTCCTGGGGATGGATCGCCGGCAAGTCTTTCTCGGTTAAGAAAGCAGACATTCTCTGAAATTTGAAATTAATTCAGAACTGGGACTGCTGATGAATATCAGAAATATAATTAAAATTATAATTAACGTTTAGAAATGGCATTAGCTAATGATGATATGCTATTGTTTGTTAATTATTTTTAAAGGCAGCATATTTAGAAGAGCAGAAATAATATGTGAAACAAATTAATTTAATTTTTGACATTAACATTAGACTAATATCTAGATATCAGCATCAACAAGAATTACTTTGTAATTTATGAATTATATTTCATTTATTTTAAATTTTGAATTATGAAAACAGATATTGATAAACATAATCAGAAATGATAAACGCTTTTAATCATTAAATTTTAATAAATTATTGAATAGTGGAAATAGAAATATGTTGTCGAGCTATCGAAATAGCTCTGATTTATTGAATATCTTAAAATTTATATATATATAATAAACACATGTTGAAACTATACAGTTTTTGCATTGAGTTAATAATCAGCTGGGCATATTAATGAAGTCGTCCCTGGAAACTCCCAGAATATCGAGAATATGCATCTGGATTTCGGAAAGAAAAGTACGGTGCCGCTTTCCTTCGGACAGGCTGACAGTGCGTATGCTGCTTAGCTCGCCCAGTATATCGTCCGTTGTCATTCTGAAAATCCTCCTGAACAGCTCGCTCCTGAAAGACGAAATGCCCCTCTTGCTATTTTTGAAGTTCCGGATGTCTTTCTCTATGATGGAACGGAGGACGAGGGCAAGGAATCCGCAAAATCTGCTGGCGTCATTTTCGACGCTCATGCAGGATCCGGAAATGCCGGACTCAGGCTGGATGGCGGAAAAGCCCGAATACTTTTGGAGCGTCTCGTTCTGCCGGAACATCCAGAGAACATTTCCGCTGGTAAGGTCGGGGTCGTTCGTGAGAACCACGTAGCATGCCGGGCCCTTCCCAGATTCTGCCGCTTCGTGTACGGCGTACAGCTGTCGGATGTTCATGTTTACGGTTCTGTAGTAGGTTGTTGGGTCATGGCGCGGCCAGTCCAGGAACACGTGTCCCCTCGCGGGGGCACGGCCCGCCCAGCATGGCCAGGATTTCCCGCACGTGTCAAAACCCTCGATCCACGGCCTTCGGTGTATGGGTTCCATGAACATCTCGACGAGATTGGCCGTGTTGGGGTGGCTTTCAGGCACGGCCGCCACGAAGATGCTGCCGGCATCGTGCATCTTTCCCAGGTCCAGCCGGTAGAAGAGATCTGCGCCGAAGACGAAGCGGGGCCTGTCAGACCCCTGCCGGACGGCAAGGCTCTTCATGGAGTCCAGATAGTCATCGCCTCCGACACGGCCAGTGAAGTCGGCGTAGGAGACTGGCAGAAGAGATGACATGTTGAAAAGCACGCCCGTACCGAACCACGGCCGGTCTGCCCTGGCCTTGTCATGGCCCGGGACGGCGTCCCGGATCGTTCCGCGCCTGGAAAGGGAGGTCTCGATGCCGCAGACGGCATAGCCTGGATCGCCCAGGTAACCCGACCAGTCGCGGCAGATGTCCTGAAGCGCGATTCCGGTGACGCCTGCCGGGAGTCTGGCGGGGGAACCGCCTGTCCTGGCCGAAAGCGCGGAAACTCGGCCGCCGGATAGGAAATGCCCCTCTGTCATGATGCCGCTGTCCCGGCAGGCCATGCGTATGGATTCGTCCAGCAGCAGACCGCACGTGTCGGGGTAATATTTTTTGAGGATATCTGCTAGACCCGACTTCCTGGCGATTTGGGACAGGATGTACTCCGCGCCGGAGCTGTGAACGGAGAATCTCTCAGGCGTCACGGGAGCCACCCCAAGCGCGGACGGGCTGTCCCTGCCGGGAGAGTTTTCCCGTGCGGGAGCCATCTCCGGGGCGGGCAGGCGTTCCGGTGCGGAAGCGGTTTCCGGGCGAAGAGCCTTCTTCGGCGATATCAATTTATCCGGGACGGAAGTCCGGCCTGAGACGGCCTTCTTTCCTTCGGGCAGGCGCGTCCGGGTGGAGGTGCGGCCCTGGACAGGGGCGGCGGAGCGGTGTCCGGCTGGCTCCGGGAAAAGCATGAGGTACCGCCTGTTGGGAATCAGCAGGCCTGTCGAGTTGTTCCTTATGCCGATGAAGATAAAATCGGGCAAGAGAGGCTCGTGAAGATCCGGCAGGGTGCCTTTGTCTAGAAACACACGGCACTCCCCCTTTTCATGCTTGAAGATTATTCCGTTCTCTGGAATCGGAACTTCCATGATCTTTCTCGGCATATCTCGTCTCCCATCTCTCGCAAATCCCCACTGCATAATACTGAATGTCAGTGCCAGATTCCCGGATCCAGATTAAAGTCCGTCATTCCCTCAGGAGTCCTTCATGCTTTCCTCGGTCAAGACTCTCGCGATTTCTCGGCTCATTCCCTCCTGCTTCTTTCCTTTTCGCTCTCTTGCAGCCACCTTTCCCGCCCCGCAGCACATTCTGAGCCTCCAGTCCCTCTTCCAGCCTTCGCAACCTTCATTCCAACCTTCCATATTTTCCTCTTCCTTCCTTCTTTCTTTACAATTTTCATATTTCCCGGTTCCTGCCAGCTTCATTCTTCTGTCATCGTCTCCATCCTGGCGGATCGGCTTAACTCGCCAGGATTCACTGGGGCTCAGCGACATTCTCTGGGGCGCGCCGAGGGGACCGGGTCTGGGCGGCACGGCCATCATGTCCAGTCGCCCAGGAGCACGTGTGAGGCCCAGAAGTGGGGGTGGGTCGTATTCTTCCTCGCGTGGACGTCTCCGGAGGCTTTCCTCCGCATAACCTCCAGCTGGGCGCCCTGGAGCGCCTTCGCCCTGCTCATGCCGGCATCGTGCAGGCGGGCGAAGGCTTTGGGCACGGTTCCGTCCCCCTCCTTCTTGACTGTCCACAGTTGCGTGAGGACGGACCCGGCCCCGCGCATCCGGGCGAGACAGCCCAGCGCGTCCAGCTCGCCGCCGTTCTCGGACGGGTCGCAGGACGCGCCGCCGCCCGCTAACATCAGCACTTCCACCCCCTTGAGATCCAGGGCCGGGCTGCTCAGTTCCCTGAAGATGTCCAGCCTGGCTCCGTCGTCCAGGGCCAGGCGGCTCCCGCCCCTCTCTGCGGGCAAGTGCGCGATAGGGTTCGGGAAGGCCGCGTGACGTCCGCGAAACTCGGGAAAATTCCAGAGACGCCTCATGAAGTCTGTCGTGTCCCGTACGGCGGACGGAGCGAAGTCGTTTTCGTCAACGAGGGGGTCCTGCTGGCAGCTGTCGCTCCCACCCCTGGTCACGGGGTAGCTATAGGCACCGGCTATGTCCTGGAGGCCGCAGGGCAGGGCCAGACCCATGAGTTTCGCCAGGTCGAAGGACGTGATCGTGGCAGACGGTATCTTCTCCGCGAGCCACTGTCTTCCGTCCCACAGGGCGGCAGTGGGCACGTAGCTGAGCGGACCGTCCGCCAGAAAGACAACGTTCTTCAACTTCTCGTACCTGATCTGCTCGTCGAACATCTGCATGAAAACCATATAGACCTCGTACGAGCTATGCTTCGCGTCACTCGTGGGGTCGCGGAGAGCGGCGTGGAAGGACCTCACCAGCCCGGCCACCTCGTCCAGGCCAGAGCCATCTTTTCCGTAGGAGACGCCGTTCGGCGTCACCAGTGTGAGCCGCAGGACGTCTCTGTCCTGCGCAAGGCATACCAGGGCGGTCCCTTCGGCGGCGCTGCTGAGCGACCTCCTGAGCGCGTTGAGCCCGTCCGAAGGGTTGTGGGCCTTGCGGGCCCTGGCCTCCTCCGCCTCCCTGGCGGCCTTTTCCCTGGCCTCCTCCTCCCTGACGGCCTTTTCCCGGTCCGCCGCCGAGTCGGAGGCCCGGGCCTCGGACTCGGACGGCGGCCCGGCCAGGGCGGCCGCCTTCTTGGCAGCCCAGGCGGCTGCCGCCGCTGCCTTCCGCTCCCTGTTGGTCATCTTGATCTGCTTTGGCACCTTGGGTGCCTTGGGCTTGGGCGCGGGCGGGACCGAGGGAGTCTTCCCGGCCGCCCACTCCTTGCCCTGGGAGATCTCGGAGATGCCGTAGTCGAGTGTTCTGAAAAAGGTCCGGTAGACTGAGCGCGCGGGCTGCGGCGCACCGGTCTTACGGGAAGTGTCCCGTCCCGTGTTTTCAGGCTCATGGAGCGTCGTCCCCCTGTCCGGAGCGGCCTCGCCGGCAAGGGCTCGGAAGGAGGCAAGGACGGCCGAGTCGGGCAAGTATTCCCAGAGGGCGTCGACCGCCACACGGGCGGTCGTGACCGCTGCCAGCTCCGCGGCCTTGGCAGCGCTCATTATCGCCGGATCGACGACGGTCGCGCCGGAGGGGGTCGCGGGCTCCTGGCGTCCGGCACCGGCCTCAGGCTTTCCGCCCGCGGCAGGTGACGACGCTCCGCCTCCCGCGGCAGTGGACGTCCCGCAGCCGGGCGCCGCCTCCCCGGCTCCCAGGAGTTTCCCCTGCTCCTGCAGTTCCAGGTTCCGGCGCTCCTCCTCCAGGAGCTCCCCCTCGCTCATCCCTCCCCAGGCCCAGGACTCCTCGGACGCGCCTAGTCCCGCGACCTTCTCGGCGAGGCGACGAAGCCGTGCCATCTCCAGCGCCGATCTGGACTCCTCGGCCCTCCTGGCCGCCTCGAGCTGGCCGTCCTGCGGAAGCGGCGGCCCCAGGACGGCTCCGACGGCCGCCGTGAGCTTCACGGCAGACAGGGCAGCCAGGACCTCCCCGTACTTTTTCTCGTCCAGCAGGAGGGAGGAGAGGCGCATGCCGGCACCCTCCACGTGCAGGGCCCATTCCGCGGCAAGCTGCCCCTCCCTGGCAAGCCGGTCCCAGGTCCTGCGTCCTGCCGGGAGGTGCAGCGTGGCCGCGCACTTCAGGGCGAAGGCGCTGGCCGGCACCTTGGAGCAGGCGGCATACGAGCCGGCCAGGCCTGCGGCGGCCAGGGCGGTCTCGCAGGAATCCTCCCCCACGGTCCGGACGGCTCCTTCCAGCGCGAGAGCGAACTGGTCGATGGCGTCTTCCGGCTTGCCGGCCCGCACGAGTATCCAGCCCAGCCACCGCCTGGCGCGGAGGGTGCCGGGGCTGCAAGGGCCGAGCTTCAGCGAGAGGCTGTCGAGCTCGCCAGTGAGATCCGCGAGAGCCCTCTGGTACTCCTTCCCTGACATTGTCATGGCAGGGGCCGGACTTTCCAGCGCCGGACGAGGCGCCCCGAGGCCCGGAGCACCGGGCCTGGCGACAGCAGGCCGGTCGTCCTTGTCCGGCGTCCCGGCTTCCGGCATGTCGGGGTATCCGGCACCGCCTTCCTCCCCGTACCGGTCGTCGTCCTCCTCGTCCCAGTAGCCTTCCTCCCCGTACCGGTCGTCGTCCTCCTCGTCCCAGTCGTCGTCCTCCCCGTACCGGTCGTCGTCCTCCTCGTCCTCCTCGTCCCAGTCGTCGTCCTCCCCGTACCGGTCGTCGTCCTCCTCGTCCCAGTCGTCGTCCTCCCCGTACCAGTCGTCGGGATTCCCGAGGGTCCGGTCCCTGTCTGTCTTCATGCCGGTGAGCGCCCTGAACAGGTTGCCCATCTGGATTCCGGAATCGCGCTCCGCCATGGTCATGGGGGCGGGTCTGGCGGGCTGCTGGAAGGCCTCACCCCTCACGGCCATGGAAATCCGCTTAAGGATGTCACGGGAGACGAGGGTGAGGGGATGGCTCTCGCCCAGCGTCCTCGTCCTTCCCTCGGCGGCCCTGGCGGCCGCCGTTTCCGCGGCCTCCGGGCTGCCCGACTCCAGAAGGGCCAGCGCCAGGGTGGAGAGGCAGTGCAGCGTGCGCCCGTCTTCCGGGCCGAGGACACGTTCCATGGCCTCCCCGGTCCGGGCGAGCAGCTCGGCCGCCTCCTCATTCCGTCCCAGGCCCAGGAGATCCACCGCCATGAACAGCGTGGCGTCCAGGGCGGCATGGTCGTCGGGGCCTCCCTCGGACGCGAATGCCTTCGCCGCCCTGTCGTGCAGTGGCATGGCCGAACCGTAGGCACCGAGCATCGCGTGTGCGCATCCCAGATCATGCGCTATCCGGGCTGCGTGTTCGGGCACGCCCAGGCTGTCCGCCTCCGCGAGGCAGGGCGTGAGCACGTGCCGCGCCTCCCTGGCCGACTGCGCCTCCAGGAGGGCGCGACCGCGCAGGGCCGTCTGCTCGAGGCGCTCGACACGTCTTTCCTGGGATAACTCTTCCATGACTGTGCAGTCCCGCTCCTGTCTGCCTCACGAACCGCCCTGCGGCGGGGGAGGCGGTCCGGGCCCGAGATGGGCCGGCTGCCACGGCAGGCGACCCGTACGGGAAACTGGAGGATGGCTGGCCGGGATCCCTGTGCCTGGCCTGAATGCCCCGTGGATTCTGAGGCGTCCCGAACATACCTCTTAAACCTCTTTGACTGGGGCAGTCAAGGGGATTCTGGACAGGCAAGAGGGCCGCGCCCCTTGTGCCTGTCGGTTTCCGTCGGGAGTCCGCGAAAACCGGGTCCTGGTCAGGGAGATTCCGGCCTCCGTTGAGGTGTCATGGCATTATACTCCAAATCGGTCGGCGTGGGAGTCGTTTTCGGAAGTCTCCATCGAGGTTCTTCATTCAGGAGGCACCCCGCTCCGGATTTTGACCGGTTGCATTCCGGGAGACAAGACTCCAGCGCGGCGCGGCAGGCTCTTTTGGATGACGCCCTTCCTTGGCTGTCTGAAAAGCTATCAAGAACATAGTAGAATCTGGAGAAATCGGGAGTGAGCGGGAGGAATATGAAGACATTTAGATAAAACTGAAGGAATTTGGAGCAATCTGGAGAAATGGTGAATCTGAAGCAATCTGGAGTAAACTAGAGCAATTTGGAGTAATCTTGAGTAATCTGGAGTAATCTGGAGTAATCTGGATTAATCTGGATTAATCTGGATTAATCTGGATTAATCTGGATAAATATGAATGAATTTGAAGCAATCTGGAGAAATCAGAAGGAAATGGCGGGAAGGTAAGTGGGAATTACTCATGGAGAGGGTGAACGCGCCGGTGGATGATCCCGGCCAGAAACCTGTGAATTTTCGAAAAGATCCTGAGACGAGCTGAAATAACCCGGTTTTGAGTTTGGCCTATTACCCTTTCACGTTAATATTACCCGTCCCAATAAATGGTAGAATTGGGTAGGCTTCCCTCGTCTCCCCGCCACGGCTCCTCCGGCCTCACTGCCCGACCTCCCGCCACGGCTCCCCCGGCCTAACTGCCCTACCCCCCGCCAGCAGTCCCGGGCCTGCCGCGTCCACCTAACCCTGCCAAGCTTTCCAGTCTCAGCCCCCGGTTAGATTTAGTCTGTCACCTCCCCCAGCCTCTCTCATACCCCCCAGCTTCAACCTCCCTCAAGTCCGAACCTTCCCATGCAAAACCAGTCCGTATATCCTTTCTGTCGAAACCAGAGCCTTGCCAGCTTTCTGTGACTGTTCTTCAAACCCTTCCCTCTGGCAGACCCGAGCACGCCGAGTCAATCAGACCAGGAGGCAGGGGAGTCGGGTCGGGAGCTAATAAGCACAGACAAAATTCTACCATATATTGGGATGGGTAATAATAACAGAGGATTTGAAAGTCAATATATTTCTTCGCCAAGGCCAAGAAGAAGTCGACAACCACTTTCGCCGTATGCAGTACGCATCCCGGCTGATCTGTATGCTTCATTCAGTTGGATGGTGCCTCCGGCTTAATGATGCCTTCAATGCTGAGGAATATGAAAACCCATGGCCTTATCCTTTAAGAGTTGGAGTACGTCTTCATG
>JAISFP010000378.1 GCA_031263525.1 Deltaproteobacteria bacterium
ACTACGGCAGGACCCAGAATCATCCTCATCCCTGGTCCTGAACGCTCCTCCTCCCGGTCCAGAGCGCCCGTCCTCCTGGTCCAGGACAGGCTCCCTCTCTGGCCAGGGCGACCTACCCGGAACGGATACCAACCCTCCGTGAACAGATACGTTCAAGTTTTAGTAACCATTCAGCAACCTTCCCAATGGGGACCCAACAGAGGGATCTTGACCAACCAAAACGCTCTCGATTGATACTATTTACCCCCACATGAAGTATTACCCGTTTAACCAAATGTCGGAATCTTCTTCCTTTTTTTAGTAACGAATCTTAGTGAGTAGATACCAGGACTGGGGGTTTGACCGAACTTTCTCCTCCCTGGACTGATAGCCAAATTCCGACATTTGATTAAACGGGTAATATCAATAGTTGACTCTTCAACTTCGCCGGTTCCTCCTCATGGCTCTCTTCCCCCTTAAAATGTCCTCAATAGAGGGGTACCTGAATGGTTACAAGTGTTATTTAAAGCTTTACATGAGGCGTAGCCGTGTCCCGCAGCCAGGTACGGCGGATTCGGGAGAAACCGGACGGCAAGGCGTTCTGCTCCGCGACAGAAGCCTTCGTCCGAAACAGCGCGGACCTGCCTCCGGGCGCCGGCATGCCCCACAGGCGGCAGGAAGACCCTAAGAGGAGAAACGGCAGCTTGCGGAAGACTGCCCCGCAAGGGGCAGGCGTTAGGGGGGCATGGAAACTTCGGAAATCTTGCGTCCGGCAGCCCACCCTCTGGCGGGACCCGCCGGGGCGGGTCTTGACGTGCTACGGCTCGCGCGGCCCGTTTCCGGGCGGAACCGTCAGCCTGCGAAAGCGAAGCCTGCGCTCCTGAGGCGGGACGGAGCTCCTGAGGCGGGACGGAGCCGGATGGCAGGCATGACGACTGAGGGCTGGGGTGCAGGGAAGGATGGCAGGTTTGGGGGAGGAACCGGCTGGTATCTGAAAGAACTGGAAGAGACAGAAACGATATCGAAAGTATTGCACCTGACATGATTTTTTCGGTTTGTGGGATAAGGAAATATGAAAAAGATAGGGACATGGCAAGTGTTGTTTGAACTCAAACAAGAAATGGGAATCGAAATTAAATTGCAAATGCGGAAAAGGTTTCAGTCAGTATGAATATAAAATTGATTAATCAGACATTTTTATACATTATATGAATTTTCCTTATTATACAAAGAACATTTATGGAATAATAAAATATGTATTGAGATTGAAAATTCATTTCAATGTGCTTTGCGACAACTGCTATGAGTGAGGCCATGAGGGAAAAGACATGTGATTTCAATAACTTAGGATTTTTCAGCGGTAACCGAATTGCTCTAACTGAATCGGAGGATTAATATCGTTGTTTGAAAATTTAAGCTCAAAGTCGAAAAGGGTGACTTCCTTGAATTCTATCAGGACGTCGGTTCTGCCGATCACTGCAATGGCAACAGGATAGACAGTTTTGTTTTGGAAGAGAAATGACCTGGTATATGCCTGTTTGACGAATCTGCTCAAACGCATCTCTTACTGCAAGCTCCAAAGCATGCTGGACTTTTAACTGTTCTTCCAGTGTTCGTTTTTCTCTATTTTCTTTGGCGTCGAATTTAATTATCTTGGCATCGTTGGCTGGTTCTGGAGAAACAATAATGTCCGATGTAATAACTGACGATGTAGAGTGTGACTTAAGATCAGCGATTTCGCTATTGTCGCCTCTTTCTGACGAAACAGGCGATTTTCTATATTTAATTTCAATTACATAGATTATACTAGCACCATATCTTTCTAAAACAAGATCAATGTCACCGCAGCCTACTGAATATTCATCCATGATACGTCCGGCATGAGCCAAACCCGTTTTAGTTTGAGACTGAAAAAAATGTTCGCCTGATTTTTGTGCTCTGTGAGAAAAATTTTCAAAAATTGACGATAGCGCACTGGCTGCATTTTTTGAATCGTGCCGGATGAAAAAATCACTAAAGTTTTCATATTGAATACAAAGTCCGTCTCTCTCTTCTTTGGTCAAATTTGGGAAAAAATGTTGAATAAGATAATCTTGAGCAATTGATAACTTAACCTCCTTGTTGGGAACTTTTAAATATATATATTTTTTAAGTGACTGGTTAAAATTATCTTTTGTGTCAATCGTGAGATAACCACATTGGAATAATGCAGAGTATGGATTAATAAATGACAGATTGGGGGAAATTGAATTGCGCGGAATGTCCAAATTATCATCAAATATCTTTAGAAAATTTGACTTGTTTATAAATTTTAACTGCTCCAGAAACTGTGGACCAGCGGTCGCGTACCAATAATTATTAAATTCATTCAAATCAAAAAAATCTTTAACTGATTGTGGATTTAGCAACCTAGAAACGTCATCCCAGCTGTACCCATCATACCATTCAAATATTGCATTGATAAAATCTTGTTTTTTCCAATTTGCGGGCAATTCATTTCTTTTCTTCATTGTCAAAAACGAAGAATTAATTATTTTTTTATAATAAGTTTTGATTTCAGCTTCTGTAAAACCACAAATTTTAGAAAATGCTGAATTGAAAGTTATGTTTTGAAAAGAATTCATTGTCGAAAATACTGACAGTTTTTGGAATAGCGTGATGCCAGTGATAAAACCGAAGCGTATCAAATAAGAAGATGATTTTATATTTAAATAAAAATTTTGAAGAATTTTCCTATTTTTTTGAAGTTCTTTTGATTCAGATAGATATGATGTCAGTGGACAATCATATTCGTCTATAAGCAAAACAGGAAGCTGGCTAAATTTTAATTGTTCCATTTCTGTTTGAGCTTTATCCGTTGAATCAGGCAGTTCGGTGTGTGGCAAAGCATGTAAAGCCTTAATTAATTCAGAAAAAGCTGGCCCACACTTTTTTTCCTTCAGGGTGATTCCATAGCTTTCGGCAATGTTAGAAAGCTGAGTTTTCAGGCTGTCGTTCAGTTGGTCAGGTTCCATGTCAAGCTGGGACATGTCAATATAAACGACACGGCAAATGTCCCATCCATACTCGGGCGTCTTGCTATCTATAGCTAGTCCCTTGAAAAGATAACGTTTTCCTTCAAAAATACATTTTATAGTGTTAAGGAGAAGGGACTTCCCGAATCTTCTCGATCTGGCAAGAAAATAGATTCCAAGATTAGGTTCCAGCAGGTCATAAATCAGATCAGTTTTGTCAACATATATGTGGCCATTGCTTATCATCCTGTTGAAAGAAAAATTGCCTATGCTTAATTTTTAATTTTTTGATTCAGATTTTTGAATCAAGTCCGTCTCCATGTCTGATCATCCACAAAAAAAGAAAATGCATTTGACTGAACCTGTCTGTTTGAAAGCAGAACTGAATGTCAATTCGACACAGTGTCTTAGAAACTCAATTATCTGATTCAGAAATCTTAACTATTCCATTTCCGTTTAAGAGAGTTCAAATTCCGTTGATGAGAGTTCAGATTGGCACGAATATTGCTAATGGCCGCTATGCAAGATGTACAATTATTCTATTTTACTTGGCGAACTTAGTCAAGGATATTTGCAACTGTTCAGGCGCCCCTCAATTGAGGACCTTTTCGGAGCAAGAGAGCCCTGACGAGGTTCCTTCGAAGTTGAAGAGTCAACTGCGAATAGTTCATGTGGGTGTGAATAGTTTCTATAGATGTCATTTTAGTTGGGAAGATCACACTGTTGAGTGCCTCTTGGGGGGGCACCTGAACAGTTACAAAATTTATAGAATTATTAGTCAAATATTTTTAGATCAAAATTAGTATTCCGTATATTACAGAGATATTAATAATTTATATAATTTCAATTTAAATTAGAAATTTAATTTGGTTCGCTTTGACCTCCAAGCCGTAGAACAGCCACCAGTTAAAAGACTAGTGATTTAGTATACTTAGGTTTTTGAGCCCGAACTATATATAGAGATTTAATTTAACACAACTTGTCAGCGAATTACACATTTCTAGCATAACATTGAAAAACATGATGTCATTTTTTTTACAAAATAAATTGTCCGTAGCAATAGGTGAATTCTAAACGGGTTACGACTCCATCGTGTGTTATTCATGAGTTCTATAATAGGAAATGAATTCCTTGCAGAATGTCTTTGACGAGAACGCGTGCTATTATTTTCGATTAGTTTTATTATTTGGAGGGGTCTTTGGGCACTTTCGAGTGCCATTGGCCTTGGCGGTTGTCTCTTCGGTTGGAATTGGCTCGGCGGGAATGAGGCGATTGGAGTCATTTTGTTCGGCGGCAAGAGGTTTTTGGCGCGTGTTGCCTGAAGTTCCGGCCATTGTTCGTGTCTTTCTGGAAGATAACTTCGGTTCGCCTTTGCCACTTTTGTGATGTTTGTCAGACTTGTTGGGGTCCAAGCCCTCTGGCGCGGGTTCGTGGTTTTTTGTGGACTCACCTCTCGATTGCCGGTCGACACGAGAGCACACTGCCTTGGGTTCGGGGTTATTTTGGGGTATTACCGTGGGGTTGAGGGTAACCATCGTGAAGGAGCGCCAATCAGGAATTATCACGTTCTCGGTTATGCTTAAAGCGGGAAAGTCGTTTGAAAATTGAGAGTAATATAGAGAAGTTACTTGGATATCTTCCATCTTTCGGCCAATTAAATAAGCCGCGTTTGAAGCTAAAAAGGTGTCGTCCGTTTCAATCAGAGCGGCTAAGTCCTTGACTAATGATTCTAATTCAATATCTTTATCTGCGCCCAGTAAGCCTAAATAATGGAAAACAACGACAAGAAACTTAACGGAAACTTTGAGAGAATTATTTATCTTGCTGATAGCATCGCTTAATTGAGCGGCAACGTTAAGATGAGCGGATTCATAAAGGATTGGGGATCTGATGGAGTTATCATGTCGTAAATTAAATATAATGTCCGTAAGGCGCAATCTGTGAATTTGGGCATTTTTTTCCTGCTCTCCAACTAAATGTCCAAAAAGAGAAAAGGCGTTGGCCCAGCCGAAGGCGGGCGTCGCGCTTAATTGTTGAATATTTTGAGCGAAGGGCACAGCGCTGTCGCCAAGTAAAAATGGCTTAATTTTATCGGGAAGGAGATCTATATCAGGATTTTTGAAACCTAGAGTTTTCGCGAAGGTTTTGCCTCTCCAATGCGCCCTTAGGAGCGTTTGGTTCGAGACCCATTTATCCCATAAATCTTGAAAAAGAGGGGCTCCAAGCGCAACTTTTGCGCGACGGGCATCGCCGTTAAGCAATCTGGCTCCACGCTCGGAAACGGGAAAGAACGTTTCAACGCCTTGAATGAGCAACCAAATAAATTGATCGTTCGACATAAATTGATCGTTCGACGGGAGATATAAGAATTCTTTCCAGTTAGATTTAAGTTTCGCTATGACGAAACCGCCATCATCCATATAATTTATATTTGGCGCGGAGTTCATAAGAGACGCGAATTCGGAAAAATCGTCTAAGTTTAAAATATGGTTGATTCGACCGCTGTATAGAATGTATCGAATGTGGCCAGAAGCCACCCAATGTAGCCATTCAGTCGCGGTCAAAGCGAGCATTTCATTAAAGGTAACTTGTTCCATTAGAAAAATATCTCTGGTGCGTTGGGGACGCTGGTAATATCCGATAAGTTTATCCTGGTTACCCCGTCGGCAGGCAAATCGTTTAGATAAGGATGGTAATTTTGTCCGCTGTAGGAAAGAAATAAACTTTCGCGACTGCGCGTTACGGCGACAAACAAGAGGCGTCTTCCTAAGTATGGATTGTTTTTTAGGTTTTTGCTCGATGTAAAATATTTATTAGCGGTTAAGAAGGGGATAAAAACGTTTTTGAAATCAAGACCTTTCGCGCTGTGATAGGTCATGAGGTAAACGACGGGCCGAAGCGCACTTTCGGATAAATCTCCGTATTTGTTGCCTAGGTACATAACAGGAATATTATGAGTTTTAAAATAATTATTCAGTGGTTCATAGTTAAAAGTAGCTCTTAAACGATATGGCTTTTCGGGCACTGGTATATTATTTTCTAGAGCGATGTGAACAGCGAAATTATAAATTTCATTATGGGTTGAAAATAGAATTGCGCTCGGATCCCCTGATTTAGCTCTGGTTTTGGCTTCTTTCCACGCCCAGGCAACTTCATCTTGCACGTTATCGGCTCGAATTAACGTAATTGAAGCGTTGGGATTAGTGGCGGCCTTCAAGCCTTCGGTTATCTTCGTTTCTGGCATTATCGAGTGAGCGACATTGCAGAGACGCGCGGTCAGCCTGAAGATTTCAATTAACTCAAATATTTGAGGTCTAAGAGTTTTAACGATATCATCGGAATCGACACAACCATCATAAATTTGTTGATCGGTATCTCCGGCTATATACAGATGGTTTGATAAAGATTTAATTGATCTTAATTTCAGCAGTTCCGTGTCCTGGACTTCGTCTAAAAAAACGAAATCATATTTCCTTCTGTTGCCGAGAAACTTATAATAGGTTAATATATCCGCCTGTTTGGAGATATTCTCAAACCCTGGAGTTGTTTTGACCAGGGAGACGAGAGAGTTAGTATAAGTTATATAGCATAATAACGCGCTGGGGTTTAATTCAGCGATTTTTTCCATAACGTGAAGCAGGATCAATGTTTTTCCTGTGCCCGCGAATCCTTGAATCCAATAATCCGTATTGGGCTTTCGCAGAATTTCCCCAATGATATTGTGTTGCTTATCGCTTAATTTTGAATAATCAACCCACCAGCTCATGGTGACTAATTCCTTTCAGGAAGCTTCATTGTGTCAATTGATAAAACAAGATTGTCGATATTGTACGGTAAATCCTTTATTCCGCTTTGGATATGGCGATAATTATCTAATTTATTTTTGGCCCGCTCCGTGATCTCTTTTAGCCCAATAGCGGATGATGCGGAAATTAAAAAAACAAGATCATTTCGAGTTATATATTCATCATCAAGTCGATTCTCCAACAGATTGATGATTTCTTTGAGCAAGGCACGTCCCTCAGGCTTCCCGCTATCGTGGAGAAAGAAACCGAGAGAATTCAAAGCGGGTACAAATTCTGGGCTAAATTTTAGCGATTCGCGCAATAGAAATTCCTTTTTTGCACCTGTTTCGTACAAAGATAAATTATACGCGGTTATATGCGACGGGTTCCGCTGATAAGCCTTTCTGGCCCATTGAATCGAGCGTTCCGATTTTCCACACATCGAGTAAGCGTAGCATATATTAGTTGCGAAATTTTGTGACGGATCAATTCGTTCTGCAGCCGCGAACATATCCGCGGCAGTTTCAAAAGCTTCCGCGTCATTAGCCGCCCAAGCGTAGGCGATAACCACTTCTTTGGGAAGACGGCTGCCGTATTTTAAAAGGGCTATGTTAAATTTCTGTTTGGCGTTCATCATCTTTTGGTCGATAGCGGTCATCTCTTGGTTAGCCAGAGGATTAATTAACGTAGTTTTGGTTATTTTATCGTCAATTCTGGCTTCCACTTCAAGTAATTTGTCGTGAGTAATATTGGCGAAAATAGTTATATCTTCGTCTTTGCGAAACCCTTCGGAAGTCGTGGAATTAATTTTCATTACTCCGAGGATTTTTTGCGAGCTACCCACGCAGATTGGAAGTTCAGCGATTTTCTGGCCATGTTCGCCGATACAGCATTTAATTTTGTGTTTTGCCGGGCTCGGCACTTCCGAGGAGGCCGGAATAATAATATCGCGGCTGTCGTCGCGTGTGATGATGAAAATATCCTCGGAGGTAATGGGTGTGATAAAATCAAATCCAAAAGCGTGAAATCCCAGGCTATGTAAAGATGCACCCAGGGAAACGTGGCTACGCAAATCGGAAGGGACTATCTCCGTAACTGAGGACGGCAAATTCCCCATAACAGCCGCGCGGATGATGGGGTTGGCGGCGCTGCCGCCAATAAAGAGGACGGCGTCCAGTCGCTCACGGGCAATACCGGATTTTTTGAAAGCGTCTTCTACCGGCGCGAAGACGTGATTGGAGCTTATAAGTGGGTCATATTTTTTTTCAGTAAACGGGGAAAGAACGTTGGCGAACTGAGACAGAGACATGGCTGGCGACTTGAGGCTCAGGTTGTGGCCCCTGATTACAAAATCGGGGACGGGGATATCGGTGAAGGCCCCTACGGGCGCCGCCCTCATCTGGTCTATGGTTTTTACCCCCTTGGTGGCAATCCATTCGCAGGCCACCACTTTAAGACGTTCCGCAGTCGGCTGCAACCGTGGTATCAGGCGCTCCTCGATATCCCGCAACTCCGGATCGAACCCCGGAGTCTCCGCTAACATTTGCGGGAGTAAAATGTTTTTGGCGATCGCGCGGTCAAAATCGTCGCCCCCCAGGGCCGTAAATCTGGATATGGCTCTATTGCGCGATTTTAAGGGTTTTCGGGTAATATCGACTTCCAAAATTGAAATATCGCAGGTTCCCGCCCCGAAATCGTAGACGAGGATATTGGCGCTTCCCTTCCGGAGTTTTTCCAGAAATTCGGCGTGTCGGTTGGGGGGGGACGATTGGTACGATTCGTGCAAAAAACTCAAAAAAGCGGCGTTCGGCTCGTCGATCAGGCAGTTTTCCGTGACGCTCAGGCCAGCCTCCGCCATGTCGGCGAGCAGATCCCGCCGTTGGTTGGCCTCAAAAGAAGCAGGCACGGATACCGCGAAACTGATTTCTTGAGGCAAACTCAGCTCGCGTATCGCTTTCTTGACCGCTTCTAGCAGACATTTGAAGAACTCCCTGGTCGCGTCGTTAGCGTCCTGAATAACGACCGGGATTTCCTGGCCTTCTTTGAGCGCCGTTTCCGGGTAGGTGGGGCCGATATCCACGCCCAGCCTCATTTTGAAGGAGGAAAAAATATCGCGGCCCTCAAAGAGCGACTGTCTCAGGCGGTAGGCCGCCCTCCCAAACAGCAAGCGACCTTGGTGCCAGGCGAGAACGGTGTTGACTAAGTGGTGCGAGATGGTTCCGCCAAACTCGTCCGGCTGCTCAACCGGGATGGTTCGTGCGGTCAGGGTGCCGGCAGTGGCTAGGCCGACGAGGCTGGCCACGCTCGTGGAGGTGCCGAAATCTATCCCCACGTATGTCTTTCGCGCGATAGCCGTTCTGACTTCCCCGGAAAGGGCGCTGGGGCTAATCAGCCACTGGCCGTATTTGGCCGGGGTAGCTACGGGAGAGCCGCCAACTAATTCCCATTCTGGCTCGATAAAACCGCTTTTACTCATCTAAACGCTCCAATTTTCGACGGAAATCGCCTCGTTCTGAAAAACATATCTTAACAGTTAACGTGACAGTTGACAAGGCAAGTTTACAATTTTTTTTTGGCAATATTTTGTATCCGTTCACGGGGGGGCGGGAGGGGGTGACCTTGAGGCACCCCCGCTCCCCCCTGGCCCGTTCCGCCTCACCTCCGGCCTGCCGGCAACACGCTTGGCTCTAGGGCCATCTCCGCCCCGGCCTCCCGACAACCACCCTCGTTCGGGTTCCGGACCGCTTCCCCTAGCCTTCCGACGACTCTTTTTGCCGCTCGCTTTCCGACTCGCTTGGCCTTCCACCCCAGGTTGCTGAAGCGTCGCTACCAGCTCCTTGCCCCCACCGCCCGTGAACGGAGACTCAGATCAGAGTATTAATTGTGATATAGTTAGATAAATTATAAATTTACAATGCATTTGATTTTCTTATATGAATGTAACATATAGAGTTCGATCATCACCTGAAAATTTGATGAGGGGGAGGATGAGTTGCAAAATTTTGTAACTGTTCAGGTGTTCTTCTATTTAGAACCTTTTCGGCGAAAAAATGCCATGAAGAGGGACCCTAAACATTGAAGAGTCAATCTCTGATGCTCCATCTGGGTGCATAGTATTTCTGTGAGGGCATTTTTTCTGGAAAACTCCCTCTGTTGAATTCCCTTCGGGGAGGCACCTACCATGAAACATGCCCGGAACCCGGCCTTCCAGGCCGGGTGACGCTCCCGCCCTAAGTTTAACAGTTGCCAGAATTATGACATTTCTTCAGTGATTTCAAGGGGTTAGCCTTGAAAAAATCTCCTTTTCCTGCCGGGAGAACCAGACGGCAACAATTGCATCCGGGGGCCGAGACCTGCCGGCAACGTATCCCGGATGATGTCCTGGACCCCTCAACCGTCGTCATGGCTGCCGGTGACCCGGGCGTAACGGTTTCGGTGCCTCTTCTCGACGCAGTCCCCGCGCCGCATGGCAAAATGGGGATCTGGCAATAGACGTGACATGGGTTGCTTGGTCAGGCTGAAGAGGCTACGGACGAAACAAGGGTAGGCTATTAAAGCGAAACAAAGAGCTTGATTCCTGGCATATAAGTTGCATTTATTCGCAATTTTAATGCCAAATATGACGCAATAAAAATTATCACGAACGGTATGGATATTGCTCTATTATGCATTTCATGGACCATTTTAAGGAGTGTAATGGCTCCAGATCCCTTTACCCACGTCATGTCTACAGGCCACTTCGCCGTCTTCTTCAACCCACGTCACGGCTATTACCTGGAACGGGGAAAAGGAGGCTACCTGGGCAGGCCACCTCGAAATTCACGACCGGCAGGCGGATGCCTGGGGCATCGCCGGCCCGTGGCGGGACGGCAGCCGGAAATCTGCCTACCGGCCCGGGAGACGGGAGTCTCCCGGGCTTGCGAAAGGCCGGGAACTTCGATACTCATTCCACGCACCGGACTCGGAAACGCTTCAGCTCGGCCCAGGTCGGACCGTCCCGTCCGCGGTGCGGCGCACTCCTTTTCTTTCGGTGGGGCGCAAGCAAGATCAGATGGATCCTCGCACTTACCCGGCCTAAGTTTAACACTTGATGAGGCCCTTGTTGGGGTCTTAACTCTCAGAAGACCACTAACTCGCTCATGATGAAGTGATCACATCAGATTTCCGTATCCGTTCACGGGTAGGTCGCCCTGGCCACGGAGGTAGCCTGTCCTGGAGCTGGAGGAAGACAGTTCTAGCCTGTGGATGACCGCTCTGGAGCTGAAGAAAGGCCGGTCTGACTCAGGAGGAAAGCTGTCCGGGCCCCGGAGGAAGGCCGTCCTGGCCCCGGAGGATAGCCGCCAAGGCCCGAAGGAAAGCCGCCAAGGCCCGAAGGAAAGCCGCCAAGGCCCGGAGGAAAGCCGCCAAGGCCCGGAGGAAAGCCGCCAAGGCCCGGAGGAAAGCCATCCTTCACCATGAATGAGGAAGAGCTGGGGCCTGCTGTAGGTTCCCCCGCTTTCGTCCGTGAACAGATACCTATTTCTCACATCTCGAAAGCTAGCGATGCGATATAGGCACCAAATTTACATGCCAGCATCGTGAGTTCAAAGCAGTGCTCATACCTCGACCTGCCGGCTAAGCCCTTAAAATAGAAAGATATTTCCATATCGTTTAATTCGTCATCAAATTCTTTGCCGAAAGGACCGAGAAGAAAAACACAGTCCACAGGCATTGTCTCATAGACAGTCTTGGTATTGAGAATCATTTCCATTCTAAAGGCCTTTGTATCTGTTTCAACCTTTTAACAACTCCTTGGTCTTATCGAAAACCGATTTCGGCTTGATTTCTACGGAGGAATTTAAAAGCTCAGTTTCAAAATCGGGAAAACGTTGAAAACGATAGATGTCGATTAGGCAAAAAATTTTCAAGGCCAAATTAATATAGATGAAAATAAATTGAGCGCTGATATCTAAATTATAATATTATTATATATTTTTTTACATAGTTATGTGTAAAATATATCAAATTATTTATAATATTTACGGGACGTTTCGGCCATCTCGTTCCCGCTTAAATGTCCAAAAATCGCAATTTTATCTATTTGGGGATACACTGATGCCAACATATGCCAACTAGCATCACCTATACCTACTGTCCAGGTATTTTCGTCAGAAAATGAAAATCCTACGAAAATGCAAATTCCACGTTAACGTAGATTCCAGAAAATAAATTTCATGAAAATGTAGGAATCATAGTATCCAGGTACGAAAAGTCTGCCAGTTCCTAGCCTTGAGCTGGTCATACTCCACTTCAATTTAACTAGTGTCCAAACGACTAGGTTCGTGTTCGCAAGGAGATTGTTTTCTTGCACACGATGAGAAGCTCTGCTCCCGATGAGAGCCCGTCCTGACCTCGTGAAAAGGATGCCTCTCGTTTGGAGAGAAGACAGTCTGAACTGTGAGGAAGGCCGCCCAGGACCGAGGAAGGCCGGCCAAGGACCCGAGGATGGTAGCTCAGGACCCGATAAAGGCCGCCCAGGACCCGAGGTAGGCCGTCTGAAGGAGGCTGTTCGATACGAAGCCGCCGCAAATCGTGATCGCGAACCGTTCGCGGCAAAGCCCTGCAGGCTTTCTTCCCGTCGTACGGGGATCCGCGCGGATCTGCCTCCGGGGCGCCGGCCTGGCCGCACTGGCGGCAGGAAGCTCGGAA
Source organism: Deltaproteobacteria bacterium (assembly GCA_031263525.1). Taxonomy (GTDB): domain Bacteria; phylum Desulfobacterota; class Desulfarculia; order Adiutricales; family Adiutricaceae; genus JAIRZX01. The sequence continues at coordinate 12,467 of JAISFP010000378.1, forward strand.
GATGGGGCCGACCGCCTGCGGGAGACGGCCCCGCGCAGTTCCTCTGCCAGGGGCAGGCGTCCGGGGCCAGGCCAAAAATTCCGGGAACCCGGCGGCCGACTGCAGGGGGCAGGCACCCGGACGGGTCCATGCGGGCCGGACGGGCCGGGGAGGCACTGGGTGGTCCGGGGTTTCCCTCAGTAGTGCCTCTCCGTGACGAGCTTGCCCATGCCCCTGAGCGTCTCGGCCATGAGGCCTATGGTCGTCCTCCTGATCCTGACGCCTATCTGGCGGAAGAGGAGGTCCTCGTGGGCGAGGTTCATGGCGTTCCCGATCATGAGATGGACCACGTCGGCCTTCCTGAGCATGAGGCAGAGCCTCTCCACGGCGCTGTTGCCCGTGAGGCTCTCCTCAGGCACGCCCAGGATGTTGTATGCCTGGTTCAGAGTCACCGCGCCCTCGGTCACCAGGTCCACGCCCTCTATGAAGTACTCCGGGGGCTCGCCGAAGGAGCCGCCCGGCACGTTCATCTCCACCCTGCAGTCCAGCTCCCTGGCCAGGATGTCCGCGGTGGTGGAGCCGCAGGCAATCTTCATGCCCGGCATGGACATGAAGTCCTCGACGTAGCCCCTGTCCATGCCGGGCTTGGAGGGCGGGCCGGTGAGAAGCGTCAGCTCCCTGGCCGTCCGGCACTCCAGCATGGCGAGGGTGGTGTCGTCGGCATGCCTGTCCTGGGAGACGGAGCGGCACATCTCGACGACCCTCTCGGGGATGGCGGAAAGGGGCTCGCGGGCGGCGAGGGACTGGTTTATGAAGGCCGACACAGTTTCCGAGCCTATGCCGAAGTCGTAGCCCAGGCCCATGCCGGCCTGGCTCACCCCGTCGGAGAACATTACCAGGGCGTCGCCCTCGCCCATGACCCCGCGCGACTCGCCTATCACCTCGAAGCCGGCCGTGTAGAAGCGGGGGGCGAGCACGGCGGAGGAGCCGCCGTGTATGAGCACCGGGTCCGGCGCCTCGTAGGTGTAGCACAGGAACTGGCCGTCCGGGAGGACGGCGGCGGCCACGAAGGCCGAGAAGGGGATGTCCTCGGTCCGGGCGCGGTGCATGGAGCTCGCCACCATCTCCGAGGCGGCCCTGACCGAGACCCCGGAGCGCCACAGCTCCATCAGCCTGCTCGCGCAGGTCACGGCGGAAATGTTCGCGTAGACCCCGGAGCCCACGCCGTCGCAGATGACGCACACGGTCCCCGACGTGGCCCTCGCTATCTCGAAGGTGTCGCCGCAGACCAGGTGCCCCTCCTTTATCCTCTGGCAGAGGGTGTCGGCAAAGAACTTCATTTCCGCTCGCCCCCCTCCGGCTCCTCCGTGTCGTAGAGGGCTATGATCCGTCTCGCTATCTCCTCGCTCTGGGCGGCGCTCTTGCCCAGGAAGTGGGCCATCTCCTGGGCGAAGCGGACCTGGTGCTCCAGGAACTCCCTGGCGTGCATGAGGGTCTGGGACTTTATGACGTCCAGCTGGCCCGCGTCGAAGCGAATCTTGGAGATGTCGGAGTAGATGCCCACGTACTGCCGCGCATCGCGGATCGAGTACACTATCTCGTGGTATCGGATTCCGTACTTGGACCTGATGGACTCGAACTTGTCTATGCCGCCCTCCTGGAGCTTCTCGAAGCCCTCGGAGTTCACCAGGTACGATATGCGCCTCCCCAGGATGCCGGCGCTGCACATGAACATCTTCTGGAAGGCCGTGTTCATCTTCACCATGCACAGCTCGGCGTCGAGGACCACTATGCCGTTGGGGCTGGTCTCCATGATCTGGTCGGTGCGCTGCTGGGCCAGGCGCTTCATGTACGGGATGCACATCTCGGGCTCGGCCATGCCGCGTATGACGGCCATGGCGTTTTCCCGGCAGGAGACGTACCCGCAGGCCCCGCAGTTGAGCTGGAAGACCGGGTTGAGCTTGCCGGTGCGCTCGAAGACCCTCTCTATCTGGCCCTCGGTCACGTCCTCCAGCTTCCTCTGGTCGCTCACGAACTCGGCCCGGTGCTGCACCTCGGGGGGCGGGCCCGGCGGCGCTGGCCGCGGGGCCGAGGCCCAGGCGATCACTGCCTCCCTCCTCTCCAGGAACGTCCCCGGTCCGTCGAAGGCGGGGCCCATCACGCAGCCCCCCCGGCAGAAGAGGGGCTCCACCGTCTTGCCGAAGAGGCTCCCGTCCGCGGCGAAGAGGTTCTTCACCTCGTCCGGGCCCGCGAGCGGGTAGACGGCCGCGGCGAGCCCGTCGGCCTCGAGGCCGCCCGTCCTCAGCATCCCGCCCGACACGGGGAAGAGCCTGGCATCGCCGGCGTCCGAGAGCGAGTCGAAGCCCGACTCGGAGCAGTCCTCCACCGCCACGCCCTCGTCCGCGAGCCAGCCCGCCAGCTCGGAGAATGTCAGCGCCAGGTCCACCGCACCGGAGTTCTCGGGACGCAGGAGCTCGTCCTTCTTGGCGGCGCAGGGGCCGATGAAGACGACCAGGGAGTCCGGGAAGGACGCCTTCAGGAGGCGGCCGTGGGCCACCATGGGGCTCACCACGGGAATGAGATCGTCCAGGCGTCCCGAGCGGTACTTCTCCACGTAGTTGACCACCACCGGGCAGGCGGTGCAGACGCTTCCCTGCCCTCCCGGCTCGAGGGACCTGGCGGTCACGTAGTAGGCCCCCTCGGCGGTCTCCGCGCACCTGGAGAAGCCGAGCCGCCGCAGCGCCGATGGGAGCCTCGGGGCCAGGGGGCCGGGCCAGCGGGCCGCGAAGGCCGGGGCGACGGAAGCCGCCACCGGCCTCGGCCCCGCCACGAGGGCCTTCGCCTCCTCCGTGTCGGAACGCACGGTCTTCGCGCGCTGCGGGCACTCCTTCACGCAGGTCCCGCAGCGTATGCAGAGCTCCTGGACAATCTTGGCCTGGCCGCCGCTTATGCGGATGGCCCCCACGGGGCACTCGCGCACGCAGCGGTAGCAGTCCTGGCAGTTGGCAGTTATAGTGTATATAGAGTGGATCATGGCTCCCACGCGGCGCCGGCGTGCGGCGGGACGGCACTCGAGGCCCCTTGCCGGCCTCGGGGCCGGGGTCGGGACCCGCGGACGGCCCTCGGCAGGGCCGGGAGACCCCCGGGGCACCGGTTGCCCCGGAGGGAAACGGGCTGAGGATCCGGAAGATCGCGCAGCTCCTGGCGGCGAAAAAAACTGGGCGGCGTGGCTTGCGGTCCCGGACCCCGGACGGACAGGGACGCCCCGTGCCTCGGACGGGCCGGGACGTCGGGGAAGGTCCCGAATCGGCAGGCGGCCGCCGGAGCCGGGGAGGTACCGGGAAGGATACGGGAGCGGAGGACGGCCGAAAGGCACGCGAAATGTCCGGGCCGAGGCCTGCGAAGCCCGTTCCCTGGCGGAACAGCCGGCCTGCGGAAGCGGGACCGGCACCCCTGACGTGGGACGGAGCCCGAGGTCCGGCGGATACGGGTCCTCGGCGGACGCCCGGACCGTCCCGGAACGCGTCCGGAAAGTCTGGAATTATAGCACGTTCTGTGGTGAGGGGACTTTCAGGGGCTCCCGATCCGTCCAGGATTCGCCCGGCACCCGCAAAAGTCCCGGCTATGCCGGCATCTGCCGCTTTCCCGACATCTCGGACATCCTGGAAATCCTGGACGTCCTGTCCGTCACTACATCCCGGTCATCCAGGACATCAGTTGTTTCTTCGCGCGAAATCCCAGCTGTCGTTTCCGGAAACTGTCGGCAGTTCTTGAAAGACTATCTCCAAAATTTGATACGGGTAGCCCTTCCGCTGTACGCTGAGGCAACTGCTCAGGCTTTCTGCCATGATGTTTCAGTCTTTCTGACTTTAAGACTCTTTGAACTTCAGACTTTCAAACTTTTGACATTCAGACTTTTGACTTTCATATGTCCGGTGAATTTCTTGCCGCCCGGGCAGCAGTCCGCCGTTTGACTGGCGGCGGCCCGTCTTTCCGTCTGGGCCGCCGCCGGGAGTCAGGAAGCTTCGGTCAGAGCTGCATGGCGGAGCTGATCTGGCCGGTGGCGGCCTCGAGGGTGCAGCCCTCGATCATCTTGCCGTTCACGGTCAGGACGGGCCCCTTCCGGCAGTGCTTGCCGCAGAAGTTCGCCTTGAACTGGGTCCTGTCCTCCAGGCCGTTCGTGCGGATGAAGTCCATGAGCTCCTTGTAGAGCGTCTGGGCTCCCCGCAGGTAGCAGCTGGTCCCGAAGCAGATCTCGAGCGACAGCGGCTTCATCCCCTGGCTCCCGCCCAGGATGAAGTCGCCCTGGTCGATGCGCCTGCGGTTCTCGAAGCCGGTGTGGAGGAGCTCGTGGGCCTTGCCGCCTCCGAGCTTCTCGGAGTAGATCTGCTGGAGGTAGGGGTTCTGCGAGGAGACGTGGAACTGGAGCATCTTGTCGTTGTCGTAGAGGCCCCTGGCCCTCTCCCTCACCGCGTCGCGGTCCAGCGTTATGGGCTGGCCGCCGCCGTTGACGCAGCCGCCGGGGCATGCCATGACCTCCACGAGATCGTAGTCGCCCTCGCCCCTGCGGAGCCCGTCTATGAGCCGCCTGGCGTTGGCCAGCCCCGAGACCGCGGCGAGCCTGAGCGTCCTCCCGCCCAGGTCTATCTCGGCGGTCTTGACCCCCTCCTGGCCCCGGAACTGCCTGAACTCGCGCGACGATCCCTTCTCAAGGGAGTCGGCGGCGAAGCGGAGCACCGCCTCGGACACCCCGCCGGATGACCCGAAGATGACCGACCCGCCTGTCGCGAACCCGAAGGGCATGTCGAAGCTCCCCAGCTCGAGCCTGGCGAAGTCTATGCCGCACTCCTTTATCATCAGGGCGAGCTCGCTCGTGGTGATCACGAAGTCCACGTCCGGGACCCCGCCTTCCGCCAGCGCCGGGCGCCTGGCCTCGAACTTCTTGGCCGTGCAGGGCGACACCGTCACCACCACCAGGTCCTCGCGGGCGACGCCCAGCTCCCCGGGGAGGATGTCCTTGCACAGCGCCCCGAACATGGCCTGGGGGGAGCGGCACGTGGAGAGGTTGTCCAGGAAGTCGGGGTAGTACTGCTCGGTGAACTTCACCCAGGCCGGGCAGCAGGAGGTGAACAGGGGGAGCCGCTCGCCGCCCTCCAGGCGCCCGAGGAACTCCCTGCCCTCCTCCACGACCGTGAAGTCGGCCCCGAAGCAGGTGTCGTAGACCCGGTCGAAGCCCATCCGCCTCAGGGCGGATATGACCCGGCCCATGGAGAACCAGCCCGGCGACTTCCCGAAGTACTCGCCCAGCGCCACTCGCACCGCGGGCGCTATCTGGACCACGACGGTCTTGGAGGCGTCGAACAGGGCGTCCCACACCGCCCGGATGTCGCTCTTGGGAGTGAGCGCCCCCACGGGGCAGACCTTGACGCACTGGCCGCATCCCACGCACTCAATCTGGCCCAGGCCCCTGTTGTAGCAGGTGCTCACCTGCGCCTTCGCGCCGCGGTACACGAAGTCGAGCGCGCCCACGGACTGGATCTCCTCGCAGACGCGCACGCAGTCGCCGCAGAGTATGCACTTGGACGGGTCGCGCAGCACGCAGTCCGAGGTCTCGTCCTTCTCGGCTGTGCGCCTCATGGGCTTGAAACGGTTGGACGTGACGCCCAGCTGCCTCGCTATCGACTGCAGGCGGCAGTCGCCGCTCTTTGGGCAGACCGTGCAGTCGTCGTCGTGCGCGGCGAGCATGAGCTCGATTATCATCTTGCGCAGGTCGCGCACCTCTGAGGTGTTGGTTCGCACGACCATGCCCTCCTCGGCCCGCGTGGAGCAGGCCGGCACGAGCCCGCGCCCCTCGACGTCCACCATGCACATCCGGCAGGCCCCGTAGACGCTTATCTCGGAGTGGTAGCAGAAGGTGGGGAGCTCCACCCCCGCCTTCCTTATGAGCTCCAGGAGGTTCCTCTCGCCCTCCAGGGCCACCGGTATCCGGTCAATGACGGCTGTGTTCTTCATTATCTTCCTCATCCTCTCCGTGTTCCTCCCTCGCGGGGCCGGCTGGTCCGGCGCGGCGGGCGAGCGGGCGCCGCCAGGGGACGGCGCCCGGTCCCGGGCTGTCCCCCTGCGGTCGCCCCGGACTGCCTAACCCTTGACGACTGCCCCGAACTTGCACTTCCGCTCGCAGGCCCCGCACTTCACGCACTTTTCCGGGTCTATCTCGTAGGGGACGCCCTTCCTGCCGGTGATGGCGTCCGCCGGGCAGTGCTTCGCGCAGACGCTGCAGCTCTTGCACTTCGCGGCGTCAATCCGGAAGGTCAGGAGCGCGGTGCAGGCGCCGGCCGGGCAGCGCTTCTTCACCACGTGCGCCATGTATTCCTCACGGAAGTAGCGCAGGGTGGAGAGCACCGGGTTGGGCGCCGTCTTGCCGAGCCCGCAGAGCGAGCCGACCTTGACGGCCCTGGCCAGGTCCTCCAGGAGGGTTATGGTCTCCGGGGTGCCGCGGCCCTCGATGATGTCGTCCAGGAAGGCCAGCATCTGGCGGGTGCCCTCGCGGCAGACCACGCACTTCCCGCATGACTCGTTCTGGGTGAACTGCATGAAGAAGCGCGAGATCTGCACCATGCAGGTTCCGTGGTTCATGACCACGAGCCCGCCGGAACCGACCATGGCGCCCACCCCCTGGAGGGTCCCGTAGTCGAGGGGAAGGTCCAGGTGCTCCCGCGTGAGGCACCCGCCCGACGGGCCGCCTATCTGCACGGCCTTGAAGTCGCAGCCGCACAGCGAGCCGTCGTCGGCCGTGACCCCGCCGCCGATGTCCGCCACTATCTCCCTGAGCGTCGTCCCGAACGGCACCTCTATGAGCCCGGTGTTGGCCACGTGGCCGGTGAGCGCGAAGGTCTTGGTGCCCCTGGCGCCTGGCGTCCCCATCTCGGCGTAGGCCGAAGGTCCCATCCTGAGGACTATGGGCACCGTGGCCAGGGTCTCCACGTTGTTGATGACGGTGGGCTTCCCGAAGAGCCCGGCCTCGGCCGGGTACGGGGGCTTCAGGGTGGGCATGCCGCGGCGGCCCTCGATGGAGGCGATGAGCGCGGTCTCCTCGCCGCAGACGAAGGCCCCGGCCCCCTCCTTCACCTCGATGTCGAAGGATCTCCCCGACCCGAAGATGCCCTCGCCCAGGATTCCCGCCTCGCGGGCCGCCCCTATGGCGTAGCGGAGCCTCCTCACGGCGAGCGGGTACTCCATGCGCACGTAGACGTACCCGTAGGTCGCGTTCACGCCCATGGCGGCTATGATCATGCCCTCGATGACGGCGTGGGGGTTGCCCTCCATGACGCACCGGTCCATGAAGGCCCCGGGGTCGCCCTCGTCACCGTTGCAGACCACGTACTTGGCGTCGGCCCGGTTCGCCCGGGTCAGCTCCCACTTGCGGCCCGTGGGGAACCCCCCGCCGCCGCGCCCCTTCAGCCCCGACTCGAGAATCTGGCGGCAGATCTCCTCGTCCGTCATCTCGAGCGCGGCCCTCCTGGCCTGGAAGTAGCCGCCGTGCTCCACGTACTCGTCCAGGTCGTGGACGTCGATGTTTCCGCACAGTTCCAGCATCAGCCGGTGCTGGCGCTCGTAGAAGGGGATCCGGCCCATCTCGCGGACCGGCTCCCCGGTGTCCGGGACGGCGTAGAGGAGCCTCTCCACGTGGCCCGAGCCCACTATGGAGGTGTCGACTATCTCCTCAACGTCCCCTGCACCGACCTTCACGTAGAGTATGTTCTGCGGCCTCAGCGAGACCAGGGGCCCCATCTGGCAGAATCCCTGGCAGCCGGTCTCCACCATCTGGTAGCCGGCCCCCTCCGGTTCCGGCTCCAGGGCCACTGCGGCGCGGATGCCCCGGTCGGCCAGGACCTCCCGGAACCGCTCGTAGATCCTCATGGACCCGTTGGCCATGCACCCTGTCCCGGCACAGACGGTCACCCTCGGGCACGTCCCGGAAACGGACCGGCGGAAGCGTTCCCTGCGCTCCTCCAGGGTGAGGAAAAGTTTTCTTGCGGCGTCAGGCATCGAGGGCCTCCTTTCCGGGGGACTGCCCACGGGCCGCGTCCGCGGCCGGGGACGGCTGCGCGGATGGCTCCCCGCGGGAACGCAGCTCCGCGACGATGGCCGCCGCCTTGGCCGGGTCAAGGGACCCGTGGACCTCCTCGGCACCGACCACCACCACGGGGGCGAGCCCGCAGGCCCCGAGGCAGGCCACGGTCTCCAGGGTGAACATGCGGTCCTCGGAGGTGCCGGTCTGCTCACGCAGGCCCACCGCCTCCTGGATGGCGCGGAGGATGTCGGTGGACTTCTTGACGTGGCAGGCCGTGCCGTCGCAGACCTTTATCACGTGCCTGCCCTTTGCCGACAGCGTGAAGTGGGAGTAGAAGGTGGCCACGCCGAACACCGCGCAGGGCGATATGCCGAGCGCGGTGGCGACGTAGGTCATTATGTCCTCCGGGAGGTAGGAGTAGGCCTCCTGGATCTCCTGGAGGATGGCTATCAGGCTGCTCCTGCTCCTCTTGTGGCGGTCAAGGATGTCGCAGACCTTGTCGAACTTGGCCCCGAACTCGCTTGTCATCTGTGTGTCGCCCCTTTCACCGGGCGGGCCCGCCCCCGGACCGCGAAGGTACCCGGCGTTGTCCCGTCCGTGCCTGGCATTGTGCGAACTGTCGTGAATGGATCGCCTTGCCGGACGTCCCGTCCCGTGCGGTCGTCCGGGCTGCTGAAGCTGTCCCCGGACACTTCCGTTCGGAACCGGCGGCCCGGCTCCAGCCCCGAGGCGGGCGTCCGGACGGATCCCCTGCCCTTTAGGACCAGATTTCAACTGAAAAAGTAATAATTACAATTCTTAAACATTATATTTAGAGCCGGACTTGAAAAAAATCAAACGGTCTGTAGATAAGCTTTGAAGTCGTACGTTAGGTGGTCAGCGGTCAATCGATAAGTCTTGAAGTTCAACGCTCAGCGGTCAATCGATCAGTCTTGAAATTAAACGCTCAGCGGTCAACAGATAAGCTTTGAAGATCAATGTTAAGGTGGTTCAGCGGTCAGCGGTCAATCGATATTCCTTGAAGTTCAGCGGTCAGCGGTCAATCGATAAGCTTTGAAGTTCAATGTTAGGTGGTTCAACGGTCAATCGATAAGCCTTGAAGTGAAACGGTTCATGAGGAATGTCCCCGTGACAGGAGTCCTGGCGCAAATGTCCCGCGGGCGCTCTCACCGGCTCCCGGACTTCTTAGGACTGTCACGGACGGGTGGACGGAAGGTCAGAACAGGCGTTCATGGAGAACCGTGTCCCGTATGGCGGAACCGGAGACATGCCCGTCAGTTCATGCACGCGCTTCATCAGCATGGGTCCTGCCGGCGCTATGGACAGGAATCGCGGATGCGGTTCCGGTGCCGGTCCCGCAATGCTTTCCGGTCTGACATGATATGAATCAGCCCCCTTTCTCCCTGATCTCGGAGCAGGTTCAGGATGCGGATGGCGCCTCCGAGACTGTCGTCGGCATCGATTTCAAATGCTGCAGCGTGCGCCGGCCAGAGTGTTGGTAAGGCTCCACCCTAAAAAATTCGAGAGTCCCTCAAAGTGAGTGAATTGCCGCGGATGTCTGCGCGGCGCGGGATAAGAGGTCGCTGTCAGGACAGGTCCGGACCCGGTCAGTCAAGTACTGTGCGGGATATGGCGTGATGCCTGACCGGTCATGCCGGTAAGGTCAGGTGCTGGATGCGGCTTCCGGCATGTCCAGTCCTGCCGGTCCAGGATGTTGCGTCCGGCATGTCCTGTCCTGCCAGCCGGGTTGAGGCGTCAGCGTCAGGCCGGTCAGGGCCGGACTGCGAGGTTCCGTTCAGGTCCGGGCCTTTCCGGTCCGGGCCGGGATCTCAGGGTCGGAGAGACGCCTCCTCCCCGTAATATGCCCTCCGGTATATCTGCAGAAGATCCTGGATCAGGGGGTAGCGGGGGTTGGCGGTGGTGCACTGGTCCTCGAAGGCGTTCTCGGCCAGGACGGGGATCTTCGCCAGGAAGTCCTGCTCGTCCACTCCGCACTCCCTTATGGAGGCGGGGATGGACAGGCTCCTCGAGAGGTCCTGGACGCCAAGGATGAGCGCGTTCACGGAAGCGGTCTCGTCGTCCGCGCGCGGGTCCCCGAGCCCCAGCCGCCTGGCGAGCTCGGCGTAGCGCCGCGAGGCGGCGAACTCCCCGTACTTTGGGAAGATGGGGAACTTTTCGGGCCTCGCGGCGTTGTAGGCTATCACGTGGGGGAGGAGTATGGCGTTGGCCCGGCCGTGGGGTATGCCGTACTCGCCGCCGAGCTTGTGGGCGAGCGAGTGGTTTATGCCCAGGAAGGCGTTGGTGAAGGACATGCCGGCTATGCAGGAGGCGTTGTGGAGCTTCTCCCGCGCCTCCCGGTCGCCGGGGTCGGTCCAGCTCCGGAGAAGGTACCCGAACACCAGCTCGGCGGCCTTCACGGCCAGCCCGTCCGTGTAGTCGGAGGCGAGAACCGAGACGTAGGACTCGACGGCGTGGGTGAGCACGTCCATGCCCGTGTCGGCGGCGATGGAGCGGGGCATGGTCTCGGCGAACTGCGGGTCGATTATGGCCACGTCCGGGGTGAGCTCGTAGTCGGCCAGCGGGTACTTGACGCTCCCGCGCTCCCTGTCCGTCAGGACCGAGAAGCTCGTGACCTCGCTCCCCGTGCCCGAGGTGGTGGGGATGGCCACCAGCTGGGCCTTCTTCCCGAGGTTCGGGAAGCTGAAGGCGCGCTTGCGGATGTCGAGGAACCTCATCCTCAGCCCGTCGAAGTCAGTGTCCGGGTGCTCGTAGAAGAGCCACATCCCCTTGGCGGCGTCCATGGCGGAACCCCCGCCGAGCGCGATTATGACGTCCGGACGGAAGAGGTTCATGGCCTCAGTGCCGCGGCGTATGGTGGCGAGGGACGGGTCGGGCTCCACGTCCGCGAAAACGAAGGAGTGGACCCTGTCCGGGCGCTTCCTCAGGTAGTGGAGGGCCTTGTCGACGTACCCCAGCTCCACCATCGCCCGGTCCGTGACGATGAACGCCCTGGCGATGCCGGGCATCTTCTCCAGGTACCGGACCGACCCGCGTTCGAAGTAGATGCGCGGGGGTATCTTGAACCACTGCATGCTGTTCCGCCTCCGCGCTATGCGCTTCCTGTTGATGAGGTTGACGCTGGAGACGTTGGACGTGGTGGAGTTGCGGCCGTAGGAGCCGCACCCGAGGGTGAGCGACGGGGTGTTGGCGTTGTAGATGTCGCCTATGGCGCCCTGGGACGAGGGGCTGTTGATTATGACGCGCCCCACCTTCATCTCCTCGCCGTAGCGGTCGCACAGCGCCTCGTCAGAGGCGTGGATGACGGCCGAGTGGCCGAGGCCGCCCAGCTCCAGCATCCGTCTCGCGTGGGCGAAGCCCTCCTCCTCGTCCCTCGCCGTGAAGTAGGCAATGACCGGCATGAGGGTCTCCAGCGACAGAGGTTGCTCGAGGCCCGGTCCGGGCAGGGGGGCGAGCAGGATCTTGGTCCTGGGGGGCACGTCTATGCCGGACTGCGCCGCCACCCAGCCGGCGGTCTGCCCCACCGCCCTGCCGTTCAGCGACCTGCCCCCGTCCGGGAACAGGAAGGCGGTCACCCTGGCGGTCTCTCCGGGGTCCATGAAATGGCAGCCGTTGGCCTTCATGAAGCTCTCGAAGGCCTCCCGGATCTCGAGGTCCACTATGACCGCCTGCTCGGAGGCGCAGATCATGCCGTTGTCGAAGGTCTTGGAGATCATGAGATCCGTGCAGGCCCTGGGCAGGTCGGCCGACCTGTGGATGTAGCAGGGCACGTTCCCCGGCCCCACGCCCAGCGCCGGCTTGCCGGCGCTGTAGGCGGCGCGGACCATGCCGGCCCCGCCCGTTGCAAGAATGAGGGACACGCCCCGGTGGCGCATGAGCTCGCCGGTCCGCTCCATGGAGGGGTTCTCGATCCACTGGACGCAGCCCTCGGGGGCTCCGGCGCGGACGGCGGCCTCCATGACTGTCCTGGCCGCCTCGGCCGAGCAGCGCTGGGCGGCGGGGTGGAACGCGAATATGACGGGGTTGCGTGTCTTCGCGCAGATGAGGGACTTGAAGAGCACGGTCGAGGTGGGGTTCGTGACCGGGGTCACCCCGGCGACGACGCCCACGGGCTCGGCCACCTCCGAGTAGCCTTCCAGCTCGTTTGTCTCGACCACGCCCACGGTCCTCTCGCGCTTGATGCTGTGCCAGACGTACTCGGTCGCGAACATGTTCTTAACGACCTTGTCCTCCACGAGCCCCCGCCCGGTCTCCTCCACGGCCATCTTCGCCAGGTCCAGGTGCCGCTCCAGGCCGGCGAGCGTCATGGCATGCACCGCGGCGTCCACCTGTTCCTGGGTCATGCGCATGTACGCGGCCAGCGTCTCGTCCGCCCGCCCCACCAGGCGGTCGACCTCGCCGTCCCCGGCAGGCGGAACCTGATTGAGGTCGCGTGTCCCTTCTTCGGTCATTAGGGTCCTCCCTCGGGCGGGACGGAGGCGCCCCGCCGGAATCCCCCGGGCCTGGGCCGGGGCGTCAGGCGGCTTCCCGCGCCGGCCGCTCCGGGAACGGGACAGGATGCAGCCAGCTCGCGCGGCGTTGCGGAAGTTCGATGCAGAGGCCGGAAGGCGAAAGGCGGCAGACCCTTTCGGAGGCTGCCGGCCGGGCATGCGGCCGGACGCGCCGGAAATCAGCAGCCGGTCCGGCTGCCGGGCATGGCATGATGCCGCCCTGTAAGCAGATCGGACAGGCCCCCTCGCAGGACAAAGATTCAGGACCGAAAGCCCGCGGCAGCGGATTCCGGGCAGGAGTCCCTGCAGGGAAACGCTCCGGAGCGAGGCGCCGCGAGGAAAGGTCTCCGGAGAGCTAGCCAGCCGGAAAGGACTTCTGGGAGAAGCCATGCCGTAAAGCGCTCCGGGGCTGAGCCTTGCAGTAAAGGCCTCCTGCAATGAAGGCATCCGTGAAAGCGCTCGGGACCGGAAGGCCTGCAGGAAAGGACGCCGAAGCGAATGAATTGCCGCCAGACGTTCAAGCGAAGGCCGGTCGCAAAACAGTTTATGTTCCGACGTCACGTGTGCCCGGCGCGGGCTCGCTCCGGGAACAGGATAAAGAGGTGTAACCGCCGTCCGGCGTTTGGCTGGTCGGTGCCAGGATCCTGAACCGACGCACGGGAAGAAAAGCATCTCCCTCAGAAATTGTACTGCAAAAAAGCAAGGTGTCAAGGGTGAATGGAAAAAAAAAGAGACTGACGGTTAAGTCGCGGCACCTCCGGATAACTAAGTGGTTCCTTGAACGGCGCGTAGCAAGTCCGTCCGTGCGGCACAAGGCCAGCGCGGCGGCCGGGCATCTCAGGGGTTACGGATGTCCGGGGAGTCTTGGCGGCGCGGATGCTGCCCGCGCAGGTCGGAGCGCGTCAGCCCGCAGACGGAAGGCACGTGCGACGGAGGTGCCTGCGGCCCTCTGCCGGACGTGCCAGGTGCGTTTCGGCCGGCACCCTCGCTGGCCCGGTCCCGGGGGCCGTGACGCCCTGCGTCACGCAAAAGGAGCGCCGTCCGGGCAACGGCAATGTGAGAGCCGGCCGCCGGTGCCGGCCGGACCCGTACCGCCCTGCCCCGTGGCGATTTGGAAAAGCCCCGGTCACCGCGAAGACGGCATCGGCTGGACCTGGAATGCCATGACGACTGCCAGAGATAAAGTCACGGGCAGCTCGGCGGCTGCCATGGAAAAGTCACGGGTCGCGCGAATGCGGCAGGGAAAGACGCGGGCAGCTCAATGGGCTGCCGGGGAAAAGTCGCGGTCCGCACGGTGGCGGCGTCGGCCGGAAGCGGGCAACTCGATGGCTGCCGGGGAAGAGTCGCGGGCCGCACGGGGGCGGCGTCGGCCGGAAGCGGGCGGCTCGGCGGCCGCCAGGGAAAAGTTACGGGCCGCGCGAAGGCGGCTGGGGTAAGGCGCGGGCAACTCGACGGCTGCCGGGGAAAAGTCGCGGGCCGCTCGGGGGCGGCGTCGGCCGGAAGAGGGCAGCTCGGCGGCCGCCAGGGAAAAGTCGCGGGCCGCTCGGGTGCGGCGTAGCTCGGAGGCGGGCAGCTCGGCGCTGCCGGGGGAAAGTCGCGGGCCGCTCGGGTGCGGCCTAGGTCGGAGGCGGGCAGCTCGGCGCTGCCGGGGGAAAGTCGCGGGCCGCCCGGGCGGTGCGTGAATGGCCAGCTGCGGCAGAAAGGGCCCGAGGCCGGCAGCCGCGGACGGGGAGGGAAGGCGGATGGCGCCTAGCGGCGGCCGCGCCCCTTCTCCTCGGGAGGGGACATCTTGTCCTTCAGGGTCTTCATGAGGAGCGCGAGCGAGGCGCCCATGTCCTCGTTGCGGATAAGGGCGGACTCGGTGACCTTGAGGTTGACCGGGGCGAAGTTCCATACGGCCATGACCCCGGCGTTCAGGAGCGTGTCGCATGCCTCCTGGGCGGCCACGGCCGGGACGGCTATGATGCCCAGGTGAACCTGGAGCCGCCGGCAGAGATCGGGGATCCTCTCGGCGGAGTAGATGTCGCAGCCCTTGAAGGAGGTGCCGATGACCCTGGGGTCGGTGTCGAAGGCGGCCACGATCTTCAGCCCGTAGTTCGCGAAGTTCTCGTAGGAGATGAGGGCCCTGCCCAGGTTGCCGGCGCCGACCAGCACCGCCTCGGAGCAGTTGTCGTGGCCGAGGAAGTGCTCGAGGTCGGCAATGAGGTCCTTGGTTATGTAGCCGATCTTGGGCTTGCCGCCCGAGCTTACCGCAGCCAGATCCTTGCGGACCTGGACGTCGTTCAGGCCCAGGGCGTGGGCTATCACTGCGGACGAGATGTTGTCGGGGCTTCCCTCCGGCCGCTGCTTGATGAGCCTGAGGTAGCTCAGGAGCCGCTTGTAGAGCATTATGGAGATGGGCCTGACTTCAGACATCGCTCGGAGGACCTCTTTTCATATCGATATGGGCATATCGATATATTACAGTACAATTATCAGAGTTCGGAACGTTTGTCAACGGACCTCCCGCCGCCGCCCCCGGGTCCTCCCCGGGTCCCGGCCATCCGAATGGACGAAAAGACTATACGGGGCAAGGATTTCAGAATATGGGAACAAATCATAAACAATTTATATCATATAAGCTATTTAGGCACCAAAAATATTTTTTGATATCTTATGTGTCTAACATGACAATCAAATATTTCTGACATATACTCTATTTCCTGGCCCGTTTCGACCAAAAGAAAATCGTAAAAGTTTTTCCTGCACCTCCCCTCACCCCCTCGGAAACGGGCGACGCAGGCCCCGGATGACGGGTTCCCGGTGGGGGCGGAGTGCGGATCGGACGGAAACGGACTGTCGTATCTGTTCTCTGGGGGAGGGTAGGCTGTGGAACTGGATGCCGCTCTGCCCGGTCCCCGGCATGTTACGGCCAATGGGGGGGACTTGACACATAGGATGCGGGGCCAAACTTTATGATTTGCTTCCGGTCGGGAAGCCACACCAGCACCGCCCCGCCGCCGGGACCAGTCCGGGAAAGCCCCCTGCCGCCTCAGAAGCCCCGCAGCCCCAGGCCCGGAGACATCCCGCCCTCGCCCCGGAGCGTGACGGCGGAAATCCATCCCGTGGCACCCGCAGTGCCCGCGACGATGGATTCGCCCGGGTCGCCCGAGGTCCGGCTCGCGGACAAGTACCTGGCCGACACCCGCGCCGAGCTGGCGGCGGTGCCCGACGACGGGCCCGAGCTCCGGGAATTCCTGGACAGGCTCGACGGGACCCTCTTCGGCTCCCAGCCGGGCCTGCTCGAGCCTTATCTGGCCCACGCCCGCATGACCGGGGCGATCCTCGACGTGTACCTCACGCTGCGGGCGGGGGACATGCTCGTCCGGGGCCTGCCCAGGGCCGAGACGCTGACACTCCGGAAGGAGCGGGTGAAGTTTCGGCAGGCCGTGGCCGGCTGCCTGCTCCCCGCGGAAGGCCGCGTTCCGGAGCGCGGCCCCGGCGACGCCGACGCCGGTCCCGTGCCGACGCCCCCGTGGCTGGCCCGGTCCATGGTCTGCGTCATGACCGACGGCGGACCCGGCCCGTCCGACGGGGTCGACGACGGTTCCGCCGGGTCCGGGGCTGCCGGGAGCGGCGGCGGCGCGGCCTCCGGGGATGCCTGGGGGCACGCATGCCGCCCTCGGAAGACGGCGGCGCTCACGAATGGGTGCCCGGATCCGGGTTTTACTCCAGGGTCGGGGCGCTGGCCTTCGAGGTCATGCGGCAGATGAACCGGTTCGACGGCGTGCGGGGGAGCCCGCTTCCCCGCCAGGCCCCTGCCCGGCCCGATCTGACGGGCCAGGGCCCTGACCGAGACGCCGACTGAACCCTTCCCGGGCCGAACCTTCCCGGAGCACGCGTCCGCTCGAGGGGTGAGCGGAACCCGCGGTGTCCGGGGAACTTCAATCACCGCGGCCCGCCCCCGCACGGGGGCGGGCCCCGACCGCCCGACACGCCTTCCGGTCCCCATGCCGCGGCTGACCGGCAAGGCCCCAAACCACCAGGGCCGGCGGGAGGATGCCCCTCCCGGCACCCGCCCGAGATCCCGAAGGGTCACCCCCGCCACTGGCGGGAATCCCCGTCACCGAGGCCGGCCTCGAGGACGCCTCCCCAAAATGAGATGCAGGCCGTACGTCAAGCTTAAATGCGGGCCGATCTCTCGTTCACCGCAACTAATGCCGGTGAACGGATACTTGCGGAAGATCCAGGTCGTCAATACAGGTGGCCAATTGGCAACAAATTGATCACGTGCCACGGAACCAGACATCCTTCCCAGGGCGGATGCGGTCGTCTGAGGGGCCGGACATGCCGGTTTGTGACCGGCCCCCCCGACCTGCCTGGGGCATGGCCCGGGGCACGGCGGCCTGTTCTTGCCGGTCCCGATCCGGTCCGGTCCGGCTCTCTGTGTCGCCCGCGCTGTGCCTGGCGGGGGCGGGGCTTTCCAGGCTTACGAGGTCACCGGGAGGTGCCGTCCTGTTCCCGCCGGAACTCGTTACCGACCTGCGGAAAGCTGCCCTCGCGAACTTCTCGCCCCCCCCCCGGCTAATTCGGACGGTCCGCGGACGGTTTCCTGGAGGACAGGGCGGGCCTTTCCCGAGCGGAGCTCTTGAGGCTCAAGTCCGGGACTCAGCCGATACTCGCGGATACGGTCCTCCTGGCAGCGAATTCCGGGATTTTCTCGACCCTTATGTCCCTGTCGGGAAATATGGGCCCGCTGACGTCGTGTCTGGCCGCCATCCACGGGGCCTGGACCAGATGACGGCCATAGCGGCCGGCGGGACGTGCCTCCCCTCGTCACCGTCATGAGGACGCCGAGGCTCCTTTTGGTCACGGGTCTGGGTGCCGGCCATGGCGCGGTTGTCCAATAGTGTGTCCGGGGCGGCTGGGAGACCTGAAGGGTTAGTGCCCAGATCACGGAGGGGCGGGAGGCTCGCCTGGCCGGCGTACGGCACGTCATGAACAGATGCCCAGCGACCGCCCCGCCGTTACCTTTAGTTCGCTGCCCGGCCGCCGGGGCCTGAAGCGCTTCTGACAGGCCGGAGGGGGCCTGAGCCTCGCCTGGTATCTGTTCACGGGGAGCAAGGTTAGCATCTGTTTACAGCAGCATGAAGTTAAGGAGACTGCCTCCGGGCCCAGGACAGCCTGTCTCCGGCCCCAGAGCGGGTCTTCCTTGGGGTGGCTGACGGCCTCGCTACGGATTTGGTGGCCCTTCTCCGAGCCCGGGGCCGCCCGTCTTCCGGACTCAGGACCCCTCCCGCCGGGCTCAGAGAGACTTCATGCGGGAACGGATACCTCGCCCGTTTTCAAGTTGTCACAGGCGCAGCGGATTACTTGAGACGTGATGTCCAGGCGGCATGACAGTCTGGCGAAAACTTCAAGCTGGGTTGGTACAATATTTGCATAAAATCCGTAAGCTTCAACGTCTGGTCTTGTCCGTCTTGCTGCCGGCCGTTGCCATGACTTGCCGACAGCATGTCCTTCCGGCTTTCTCCATGAGTCACCAGGCCGGGACGGCTCTGGAGTTCATGTGTTGCTCTTTCACTTGCATATTCTCGGATAATGCCTTAAAGTTATATGTTGTTCTGGCTTTGCAGACAGGAGTCACTTTCCCGTCGCGTGTGATGCCACTGCGAACGTGTGGCGAACTTGCATATTTCCGTGAATGGGTTACGGAGGGAGCATGGCACAGAAAACAAATTTGCCTTTAGGCGCTCCGACCTTTCGTAAAATTCGGCAGGGTAACTTTATCTACGCCGACAAGACCAGGTATATCTACGATTTTCTTGAGGCTAACCCCTGCGACTGCTGCTTTCTGTCCAGACCTAGGCGGTTTGGCAAGACTCTCCTGCTTGATACCATGGAGGAACTGTTCCAGGGCGACCGCGAGCTCTTCAGGGGACTGTGGATCGACAAGAGTCGCTACAAGTTCGAAAGGCACCCGGTACTGCGCTTCAACATGGCCTATGCCAAGATAAGGACCGAGGACGATCTCATCTTCAGGATCATGGATGATCTTAACAGTTTTGCAAGCAAACATGATGTGACATTTACGTCGAAATTTTATGACAAGATGATTGAACAGCTTCTTGAGGGCATTTTCAACAAGCACGGTGCCCGTGCTGTCATCCTGGTTGACGAGTACGATGCACCTGTGACCGATCATATTCTAGACGAGGACCTTGCCAAGGCCAACAGAACAGTCCTGCATGACTTTTACAGGGCGATAAAAAATAACATGCGTCACGTCCATTTTGCCTTCGTCACTGGCATTACCAGGTTCGCCATGACTGCTATGGACTCAGGACCGAATAGCTTCATGGACATCTCGCTCATGCCAAAGTTTGCGGGAATCTGCGGTTTCACCACGAGCGAGCTGAACAAGCTCTTCAGGGGCAGGTTCTCATCTGCTATCAGGGAACTTAAAAAGGACGGGAAACTTGAACCCGGTGACGGTTCTGCGGAACTGGTGAAGATAATTCTGGAATACTACGACGGCTACAATTGGCTCGGGCCCGACGACATTCTTAACCCATTCTCGATAGTCCATTTTTTCGCCAACAACAGACTTGGTTCCTACTGGCCATCCTCAGGACGTCCTACCCATCTGATCTCCCTTGCGAGAAAAAATCCAGCTGATTTTCTCCA
>JAISFP010000400.1 GCA_031263525.1 Deltaproteobacteria bacterium
CAGCATCAGCACGATCAAAACGAAAATTAATATCGCTATCAACAGTAGCTTCGCCCCTGGCGTATGAACCGCAAAGCCACATTCTGGTGACGCCGAATTTGCGTGCTACCGGAGCAACAAGCTTTTTGATTACTTGAAAATAATGCAACATAATTAGGTATAATTATGTATAATTATAGGAACACGTACTTTTGCAGCTGTACACTAGGATCCAACCGGAGGGGTCTGGCACCCGGCAATATTTCCCAAAGCTCAAGTCTTTTCTACGATCATCCTGAACTGTTTTGCCAGGACCACCCCCGGAAGGACTTCAGATGACCGGAATCCAGCTGGCGGTCTCTATCGCGGCCGCCGTCCTCGCCCCGGCCCTCGGCAGTCTGACAGATTCGCCCTTTGTGAGATGCGTGATAGTAGTTTCACTTTTTATTGGCCTCTGCATGGCATTGACAGCATTGAACTGGTCTGTCCACCGCGCGCGCTTCCCCGCGAGGGACGGAATGGGAACCGTGCCCGAAGACGGCAGCGGCCGCGCGGCGCATGAAGCCCTGGAGGCCCTGAACAACCGGGCCTGGGACTGGATTGACAGCGAGCGCCACTCTGGGGCGCTCTATATCTTCGAGGAGGGCCTTCCGGAGGCCATGAGGATCCTCGGCTCCGGCCGGGGGGGCCACCCCGCGCTGAGAACGGCCACTGTGACGGTCTGGCACCTGGGCAAGTGCCTCCTGGAGCTGGACAGGCCCGACGAGGCTGCCGAGCGCTTGCTGGAGGCGCTCGGCGTGGCGGAAAAGGCTCCATGGGATGGGGATGCGCGGCGGCTCGGGCTTCTCAAGCTCAGGGAGTTGACCGGCGAGGCACTGCTCGCGACCGGCGACCGCGGTAGGGCCGTTGACTTCTTCCGCGACGTCCTCGCCGTCAGGGAGGGGCTCCTGGGCCCGGACGACGAGTTGACCATGGAGAGCCTCGTCAAGCTCGCGGGCGTCCTCGACAGGGCCGGCCGCCTTCGGGACGCGGCGGGATGCCGCCCGGGCTCCGGCGGGGCGCCTCCGCCGGAGCCCGGCGCCGGGGACCGCGCGTCCACTGAGATCCTTGTGTCCGAGGCGGTGACCATCTTTTGCAAGGGCGACTACGGGACGGCCCTGGAGCTCTTCGAGTCGCTCCAGGCCCTGGCGGACGGGAAGTACGGGAGAGACCACCCCGAACTCGCCGGCCTCCTCCGAATCGCCGGCCCCGTGCGCGCCCGGGCCGCCGGCAAAGTCGAAATCGCGATCCGGAAGAAGGAGTTCGAGGAGCTGGAGGGGAGCCTCGGCCCGGAAGCGGCGGAGACACTGGCCGCGCTCCGCCTCCTCGGAAAGGCGCTCGTCGATGACGGAAGACACTTTGAAGCAAGGCGCCTCCTGACGGAGAAGCTCGCGGAAACCGCCTGGCAGTCGTCGGGGGGGGGAATCGCCTGCCGGGGCGTCCTTGGCGAGGCCATCCTGGCCGGGAGAGACACCAGCTGGGCCATGTCGGTGAACAGGGGCGCGCTGGGCGCGGCCGAGCGTAGGCTGGGGCCGGAGGACCCG
Organism: Deltaproteobacteria bacterium; assembly: GCA_031263525.1. Classification (GTDB taxonomy): domain Bacteria; phylum Desulfobacterota; class Desulfarculia; order Adiutricales; family Adiutricaceae; genus JAIRZX01. Next base: position 1,563 of record JAISFP010000400.1, read on the forward strand.
CTGACCCTGACTATTGCGGACAGCCTGGCCCGCTGCCTTGCCCGCGAGGCGCTCCGGTCAGGGAGGGCCGGGCGCTGCTGGCCGAGCGGGCCGAAATCCGACGCGCTCCTGAGCGAGGCCGAGGAGCTCCTGCGCGAGGCCGAGGGGCTGCTCGTCCGGGTGGTGAAGGGGCTGAAGGCCGCCGGGGGCAGCGGGTCCCCCGCCCTGGCCTCTGCGGCAGAATGGCTCGCGGATGTCCGCAGGCTCATGTCCGGCCCCTGAATCCAGGGCGGAAGAGACGCTTCCGGGAGAGGAGGCGTCCCCCGGCCGGGGTGCAGCGCCCGCCCCGTGCCGCGCCCGTACGCATTGCCCGGCACGTCGTTTGCCGCCATCCCGGAACCGTGCCTGCGGGGGGGCGCCCTGCCTTTCCACTCCTGGACCGATAGCCGAAATTCCGACATGTAACTGCACGGGCAGTGTCAACATTCAGGCATCCTCGTTGTAAAATATTTGCGCCAGCAAATAGCAAATATTTATCCATGCATTCTATGGCAAGCGCATTGCATGATTTAAAGAAATATTAAATTAAATATTTAAAATTTACGTCTCCTTCAGAACGTTCGCGACAGATCACCGCTTCCGAAACATGCGGAGCCGCATTGTCTCCGGCGAGGCGCGGCATCCAGGCCAACGAATCATAATCCGCATGAACGGCAAGCCGTCCTTGTCTCGGAGAATGCCTCTGACTGGGCGCATGCATCTGTCGCGGAGCATGCGTCTGCCATGACTGTCCGGACTGAAGCCGGACGCCCGGCCCCGCTCAAGGTCCAAGGGGAAATGCCTGCCGGCCCGCGGCCCCCCTTGAGTAGGCAGCCGCAGTTCCGGGACGCCCCAGGGAGGATATCTCCGCCTCCCGCAGGGCGGCCAGGGAGCGGTCGTCCACCGCCCCGGCCGTGGTCATGATCGGGGCGTCCAGGAGAGAGAAGGCGGCCGCCGCGTAGAGGCATGCCTCGCGGAGGGCTACAATGACTTCCGGCCCGAGCTCCGTGCCGGGGGCGGGAGGCGACATGGCCGCCTCCCGCACGGCGGCGAGCGACTCGGCGAGCCCGGCGGCCAGGGGCTCCAGCGCGTTCTTCACCCTGTAGGCGTGGTCGCACAGCCCCTTGCAGGCCAGCGCCCCCCTCCCCATGTGCTCCGCGGCCTCGTCCGCCCGGCCCCGTCCGAAGATCTCGCCTGAGACGCCCTGCTCGGCCCGGACGGAACGCAGTATCGACTTGGCCGACAGCGCGAGCCAGGGGGGGAGCGCGCCGCCAAGGATGGCGTCCCTTGCCCTCTCCGGCCTCTCGCCGTCCGGGCCCTCCTCCCCCCTGCGGCCGGCCTCCCCGGGCTCGTCCTGGAAGGCCTTCTCGGGCAGGATCCCGGCCAGCCAGTCCACGGTGGGGTTGAAGTAGCCCTTGAAGACATTCTCCTGCCTGGAGAACCAGACAATGTCCGACGCCAGCCTGGGCCCCAGGGCCCCGAGCTGCACGAAGGCGCCCGGCCCCATCCCTCCCGCCTCCTCGGAGGGGACGGTTATGGCCCTCTCGAAGAGAAGGGCGTGCCTGGAGGCGTCGGCGGCCAGCGCGGACGGGCCCGTGCCGGCCTTCCCCGGAGGCCCGGCCCCTGCCTCTCCTCCTGCGGCCCCGGAAGGACCGGCCGTTGCCTCCGCACCTGCGGTCCCGGAAGGGCCGGTCCTGGCCTCCGCTCCGGCGGACCCGGAAGAGCCGGCCCCGGCCTCCGCACCTGCGGCCCCGGAAGGACCGGCCGTCGCCTCCGCTCCAGCGGACCCGGAAGAGCCGGCCCCGGCCCCCGCACCCGCTTGCCCGGAAGGGCCGGCCCACCCCCTGGCCGAGGTCACGTCGTCGGCCCCGGTTTCCGGGGGATCCAGCTCCCCGGAAGCCGCGAGCCCGCCGAATCCCCTCGCGAAGTAGCGCATGGGCCCCGTCCAGAAGGCGTACCGCGCCCGTCCCAGGGCCTCGAGGGCCCCCGCCGCGTCGCGCCTGGCCTGGGCCAGGCCCTTGTGGCCCTCCACCAGGAGCTTCCTGGTGGCGTGGCTCAGGACCTTGGCCCGGGCTGCCCCCTCGGACCTGGTCCTGCGTTTCCTCAAGCCCAGCCCGGTCGCCACGGCCAGCCCGCCTGCCGCCAGGAGGACGGGGATTATGGGGAATGGCACGGCTCTCCCTCCTTCTCCAAGCCGGCAGTTCCGGCGCCCAACGCGAGGCGCGGCCCGGGGCCGGGCCAGGAAAGGGGCCTGCCAGCCCGGTTTCGGATTAAGACCGTACCAGAACGGCTCTCCAGACGCAAGCGGGCCCGATCAACGAACCCGAATCAGCCCGGGTGCCGGCCCGACGCCCTGCCGCTAGGCCCCCCGGCCGGCCCTCAGACTTTCGGCGCCTCAGAATGCACGACCGGATCCCTCCTTCAGGAAGACAGGCCCCGTCCGCGCGTCATGCCGGGCCCCTGCGGGAAGGGAAACCGGGCCCCGTCTGGACGGAGATACAGGTTCCGAACGAACGGGAAGGCGTCCTCGCAACACCGGAAACCATGGACAGTACGAAAAGCTTGACCCGGGCAGGACGGCAATCAATACCCGGACAGAAATTCATAACCAGACGGTAATGATGTGAAAAATCTGACGGAAAAATATGCCAGCACCTCTATGCGTTACAAAACGGGCACGGAGGCTTTTCCAGTACGGGAAGGCATGATCAGACCTGACGGGAAGCCAGCCCCCTGCCGACCGGGAGACAGGTCCGACCGGACCGGAGAGGCCGGAAATCGGACGGAATGCCGCCCGCGCCCTTAATCCGGGCCCTCCCGGCCCGTCCTGCCGCCGCCGGGCCCCTCCGCCCCCCGCCGGGTCTTGCCGGGACTCACGGACGCCCCAGGAGAGCCGCCCGCCGGGTCTTGCCAGGACTCTCGGACGGGTCCCGAGAGCCGCCGCCGCGTCTCCATGTCTCCGCAGGCGGCGGAGGTCACGGGAAGTCCCGATGCCCCGACCGGCCGGTGACAAATCCGGCCCGGAAGGCTATAATCCGTCCAGACGGCCCGTGCCGAGCCTGTTTTCCCCCAAGGCAAACACTCCAGCCCCGACCCGGCCCTTCCGGGACAAGGCAGGCCTGCGTTTCCTTGGGGGAGGACATTTTCCCGAATCGCCCGACCGGAAAATCACCCCCCCGCCAAAAGGAGCCTCAACGATGTTCGCCGCCGCCCTAAGACTCTCCCTGATTCTGGCCATCGCGCTGAGCTGGTCCATGTCCGCCCCGCCCGCCATGGCCCAGGACACCGTCCAGCTCTCCGCCGTCGAGAAGACCGGAGGGAAGCCGCTCATGGAAGCCCTGGCCGCCAGGCATTCCGAGAGGTCCTTCAAGGAGGACGCCCTCACCGACAAGCAGCTCTCCGAGATCCTCTGGGCCGCCTACGGCGTGAACCGCGAGGACGGCAAGCGCGTCATCCCCACGTCCAGGGGCCGCAACGAGCTCGCGGTGTACGCGGTCCTGAAGACCGGCGTGTACCTCTACGACCCGGCCCAGAACGCGCTGACCCTCGCGCTCGCCGGCGACCACACCGCCAAGTACGCCAAGAGCCCCCTTACCGTCCTCTACGCCGCCCCGGACAACACCACTGGCGGCTTCCACGCCGGCTCCGCCTACCAGGGCGTGGGCCTCTACTGCGCCTCCGAAGGCCTAGCCAACGTGGTCAAGTCCACCGGAGCGGACGAGCTTAAGGGCCAGCTGACCCTGCCCGACGGGTTCCAGGTCCTGGTGGTGCAGTCCATTGGCCAGCCGGGCTGACCTGCCGGATCCGCCGGCCCTGCAAGCCGGAAATCCCTTCCCTTGCCCGTCTCTGATGCCCGCCGGAAACAAACGGCCTTTCCGGCGGGCTTTTTCGCGTCCCGGCCCTGGAATCCTGTCCCGCGACCGGGACGGACCGGTCCGGAAAGATCGGCAAAATGTAACCATTCACGTGGGTGAACGAGAGCAGCCTGCGTTTAGGCTAGTCGACGCTGCTTCTCTTTAGGTGGCGACGGCCGGCCTTGGAGGCTGGCCGCCGCCCGGGGCGCTTCCCGCCT
>JAISFP010000477.1 GCA_031263525.1 Deltaproteobacteria bacterium
CGGAGGCAGGAACGGCAGGGCGCCCCGGACTCGGGAGGCCCGAGGCGGCCCATGGCGGCCGGAGGCAGGATCGGCAGGGTGCCCCGGACTCGGGAGGCCCGAAGCGGTCGGAGGCCGGAACGGCAGGGCGCCCCGGACTCGGGAGGCCCGAGGCGGCCCATGGCGCCCGGAGGCAGGAACGGCAGGGCGCCCCGGACTCGGGAGGCCCGAGGCGGCCCATGGCGGCCTGAGGCAGGAACGGCAGGGTGCCCCGGACTCGGGAGGCCCGAAGCGGCCGGAGGCAGGAACGGCAGGGCGACCCGGACTCGGGAGGCCCGAAGCGGCCCATGGCGGCCGGAGGCCGGAACGGCAGGGCGCTCCGGACTCGGGAGGCCCGAAGCGGCCCGTGGCGGCCGGAGGCAGGAACGGCCGGAAGACCTGGGTGACGTAGCGGGAACCGGCCGGGACCTGCGGACCGGAGGCTGGATGCCCTGCAGGCCGGGAGGGCAGGCGACCCGGAGCTCGCGAGGCCCGAAGCGGTACATGGAACCCGGAGGCCAGGAGGGCCGGCAGGCCGGACGGACCGGGAGGGGGATGCAGCGAGAACCGGGCGGGCCCTGCGGACCGGAGGCCGGGAGGATGCAGCAAGAGCCGGCCTGGTCCTGCGGACCGGAGCCAGGGCCGGCAGGATGGGGCCTATGTCACGAACGGTGCCCGTGTCCGGGCACGGGACGGCAGCTTGCGGACCGTGGGATGTCCGCGTCCGGAGGGATTATGGCGTTGAGGGACCGCACGGGAAGGCCGAGGCCCAGGCCGAAGACGAGGGAGGGCGCTGGCCGCGATTCGGTAGCGACCGTGAAGTGGCCCGTCCCGCTGTCGATCCTGGGGGCCACCGGCTCCATAGGCGACTCGGCCGCGTCCCTCGCGAGGACGTACCCGGAACGGGTGACCGTGGTGGCCATGGCCGGCGGCCGCAACGTGGAGAAGATGAAGGAGCTGGTAGAGGAGTTCAAGCCGGCCGCCGTGTCCGTCCACGGGGAGGCAGAGAGGACGCGCCTCCTGGAACTGCTGAGGGAGAGCGGCAAGGGGAGCTGTCCCGAGATCTTCATAGGCCCGGACGGGCTGGAGACCGTGGCCGCCGCCGGACCCGAGGACACGGTCGTGCTGTCCGCAGTGTCCGGCGCGGCGGGGCTCAGGCCCACCTGGGCGGCGCTGAAGGCCGGGAGGCGGGTCGCGCTCGCCAACAAGGAGAGCATGGTCCTCGCGGGCGACTTCATCATGCCTCACATGAAGAGGCTCGTCGTGCCGGTTGACTCCGAGCACTCGGCGCTGTTCCAGGCCCTGGGCGGGACCCTGGACGCCGCGGGCGCGAGGCGGCTCATCATCACCTGCTCGGGCGGCCCCTTCTTCGGCAGGACGAGGGAGGAGCTGGAGAGGGTCACCTCCGCGGAGGCCCTGGCGCACCCCAGCTGGAACATGGGCCCCAAGATCACGGTGGACTCCGCGACCCTCATGAACAAGGGCCTTGAGGTGATAGAGGCGCACCACCTCTTCCAGATGCCCTGGGACAGCATCAAGGTCATAGTCCACCCGCAGAGCGTCATCCATTCCATGGTCGAGCACGACGACGGCCAGGTGACCGCCGTAATGGGCCCGGCAGACATGAGGGCGCCCATATCCTACGCCCTGGGCTTTCCGGAGCGCTGGCCGCTTCTGGGCGACGGCGGGGCGAGGCTTCCGGGCTACTCCCCCGTGTCCTTCGACAGGGATCTGACCTTCGCCGAGCCAGACCGCAGGAGCTTCCCCTGCCTGCGCCTAGCCGAGGAGGCCGGACGGTCCGGCGGGGGTGCGCCGGCCGTCCTGAACGCCGCGAGCGAGCTGGCCGTCGAGGCGTTCCTGCGCGGGGAGATAGGGTTCATGGGCATCCCGAAGCTGGTGGGAGAATGTCTCCACAAGCTGGGGGCCGCGAAGCTCCACAGGATGGAGGACGCGCTGGAGGAGGACCTGAAGGCGAGGGCGCTCGCGATGAAGCTCATCAAGGACATGCGCGGGAGGGCGTGACGGCGGCACGTGCGCGGTCGCCGCGTGACGGGTGCCCGGAGCCCAGTTGCCTGATGGGATCCGGAGCGGATGACGCCGTCGACATGCCCTGAATCGGATAACGGCGCGGAGGACTCTGTTCGGACGGCATGGTCCGTGTCGACACACTGCTGTCTGAGCTGATTCTTTGGAAATTGAGAGTCCGAAAATTTTGTACAGAGAAGACAATCAGATTGAATTATCGTAACTGTTCAGGCGCCCCTCTATTGAGGACCTTTTCAGAGGAAGAGAGCCCTGATGAAGAATCCTAGAAGTTGAAGAGTCAACAACTGATACTTCACATAGAGGGTAAGAATATCTAAAGAGGGCGTTTTGGTTGGAAAGCCTCCCGCTGAACTCCTCTTGCGGGGGCTCCTGAACAGTTGCACCGGATTTTTAATTACGTGGAGTAACGTTCGCCAGAGTGGGCAAAAAGGTGCGGAAATACCCCGTTCAAAGCTGTCCGGACATATTGCATGGCGGCAGTCGCACATGCGGCCGCCTAGCTCACGAAGGGGGCCGTCCGGGACGTGCTGAGTTCTGAGTCCCACTCGACGAGGCGAGGCGGGTTCGAACTGGCCTGATCAGGAGGCAGTCGGGTCGCTGGGGGAGGATGCCGTGGGCTGGCCGACAACAGCGTTGGAGGAGTTGGGCTCCACCGGACGCATG
>JAISFP010000482.1 GCA_031263525.1 Deltaproteobacteria bacterium
ATGTTCACGGCCCTCAGCCTCCGATGCCGAGCCCGAAATCCCCATGCTCACGGCCCTCAGCTTCCCATGCCGAGCCCGAAACCCCCATGCTCATGGCCCACATCATCCGATTCCGAGCCCGAAATCCCCATGTTCATGGCCCTCATCATCAGGGCCTATGCCCTCGGCCAACCGAAACCCCCCGACCCTCCAGCCCGGGAGGCGAAAGGCGAGGCGGAGAAACTTTCCGGGTCGTTTCGGGGGTATCTGAGCGATCGGGAAGGCGCAAGGGTTGAGCATTGCGGCGGGGGCGGGAGCCGGAAAGGGGCCAGATCCAGTTAAGCCGTGCCGGCCGAAGACCCGGGTGGAGCCTCTCCCTTCGCGGCGGCAAGCCCATCGGGAGGACGGGGGACGGTCCGCCGTTAAGCTCCCCCGTCTATATCCTCCAGGCGAAGGAGCCATTCCGTGATTGTTCCATCCTCCATTACAGCCTCCAGTTCGCCACCGCAGAAACGATCTTTTCGTACCACGAACATAATGTACGCGACTGCTGTGTGCGCGTCGAGGTGCGCGGGATCGGGACGCTCTTCCGAACTCGCTGTGCTTGCGCCCTTCCTCTCAAGCACCCCAACGTAGTTGTCAAGCCCGTACTCCGGATGACTAAAGTGGAAATCGGTATCTGTTTACAGACGAATGCGGGGGAAATTTCAGCAGGACCCAGATCATCCTCGCTCCTGGTGCAGAACGCGCCTTCACCTGGCCCAAAGCTACCTTCCACCTGGTCCGGGACATGCTCTCTCCCTGGTCAGGGCGGACTTACTCGTGAACGGATACGGAAATCGTAAACGGCATTCGCAAAGTCTCGGACAAGAGAGTCCCAGGGCTCGTTGCTAACGCGGTAGGGATGATGGACAGTCCCATACCCGGTTCTGTCGCGCTCCCATCTCCCGTGCGAGGACGCGCAGGCGGCAAGCCTCGGTCCAATGTCGGTGAGGCTCCTGTACGCCCCGACCCTGCGAGGTGCGAAGCGTTCCCAGGAAAGCGCTATCGCGCGAAGGTCCCCGTCGAGCATGGCCATGGCCCCGGCGCGGAGGTTTTCCGGCACGCCGTAGCAAGCGCCTGCAAGGGCACCGGCCATGGACGCTACGGTCGGGCTGTCCCCGCCCAGCGACACCGCCGAACGGACCGCCTCCTCGAAGGAAGTTGATTCCAGGAAACACTCTATGGCCAGCGGGACGGTGCCGCAGCATGTCGCGTCGAATCTGTAACTCGACCGAACGTCGGAGATCCGGAAATCCAAAGGATAAAAATCCCCGGAGATCTTCTCGCGGATCCGGCTGGTGGATTTACCGTCACGAGCCATGCAGAGCGCTACGGCCAAGGCCCGAGCGCCCCTGATTCCCTCCACGTGGTCGTGAGTGAGCGCGCAGATCGTCTCGGCAGTCCGCGACGCGTCGTCACAATCGGAAGCGGCCAGCCCGGCGGCAGACGCCCTCGCGGCGCCGCCGCTCCCGAAACTCCCGAAGGGCCCTGCGCCGTCTCTTCCAAGCCATCCGAGCATACGGCTGCCAATTAAGGGGAGCTCGCGTCCGGATGCCAGCGCCCGCATGCGCGAGGCCGCGATAACGCCAAGCAGTGCGCGGCGCCTGTACCCGCCTCCCTTCGCTCGTGCTCCCGCCCCGGAAAGACTCGCGGCTTCCGGCGGCCCATTTCTCGGCCCGGGGGCCCGCCAGGCGGGGCGGGAACGCGAGGCCGCCGCCACGGACTCGCGCGTAGGCAGTCCGCTCCAGAGCGCTTCGCACCGTGACCGGCCGCCGGCTTTCATCAGGACCCTCGGAGCGGGAGAGGGAAAGGCGGATTTTGCTTCCATAACCGCGTCGGCGCAGGCCAGTGTCATGACGCTGATCCCTGTGGGACGCGAGCCTGCAGATAACAGCTCGAAGCCTGGCTCCGGACGGACCCCCGGACCGAAACGCGAACCTATGATGTCCCCCAAAATTGCCCCCATGACCATAACTTCGGTTCCTCCCTGCCTCCCGGGACGAATTCAGGTCAACGGCCCCGCAGCCGTCCAGCTCCTCAAGCCTGCGAGGTACGACGCCAATCCCGGAAGCCCCCGGCTGCCTAGCTTCCCGATTTCGACGCGAACACAGACGCGCCCCTCATTCGCTCAGCCTCTGTCAAAGGCGTTTTCTTCAGGCTGACCGGTCCGGCAACGGAATGTGCAGTTAGCACCTCGCGATTCGTCATGGGCGGGACAGAAACGGAAGGCGACGGACGCACCTTGTTCTGCGCAGGTGCGTCTGCGTCATGACTGGCTATAAAACAGTTCTGGGCGACATAGGTTACGGCCCCGGCGATGGCCCGGCGTTCGCTGTCGCTGAAGCCATGAAAACAGGCAACCGGCACACCGCCTATGACGAGGTGATCGCCTACGATTGATATTTGATGCCAAAAGAACTCAGACTGGATCGAATCTCTGACGTCACCCTGCTCACTGGAATAGACAGAGTACTTGGTGACCACCATCACAATCTTCCCGTCAGCCGAGTCGGAGTCGTCTACGTAGAAGATGACATCAGAGGCCCGAGCATCTGCGGCGAAGCCGATAAGAGCTGTCCAGAGTTTCGCCGGATTTACATCGGGAAACACATGCGATCGGTTTACGCCTGCCAACATGCCAGACAGTTTCCCGGCGGTCTCCGCGATGACCGGGGCAGGATGGACCTGGACAGATTGAGGTGGAACGTTTGGCTCGACAATGGCAGGCTGGGAGGCGGAACCTTCTGATGCCGTTGTTCCATTGCCGGCAGTCGAATTGCCTTCATGATCACCGTACTCGCGGGCCTCGTTTATGGCTTTGATTTCAATGATACCGAGAAACACAATACCGCCGACTGTCGTAAGCTGCATCTGCAGTTCTGTTCCGGTATCCATTAAAAAAAGGAATAAAACTAACCATGAAATGAAGCTAACGACGAAAATCGAACGCCACATGCACAGCCTCCTTGAGAGGAGCGTCACAACAAGGCATCCCTTGAGGCCGGATGCCGGTGCTTCCGGGCCCGCGACTGCCAGGAGCCGCCGGACGCGCTGCAGTCAAAGGCCGAAAGGAATAGGTGCGGCCAAAACCCGACATGCCCATGCCGGTCAAAACCATAACTCATGAAACCGCCAATGGCGTTTCACGGTCAAAGAAGACATCGTCGAAGCCGTGAGAAGGTCTCGCCCGAAGCTGCCGGGAGGCGGCTCTGAGTCCCGGAAAGGAAATCCAGTGGCCCTAAGGGGGGGCTCAGCCGCCCTGAAGCCCGGTAACGTCCGCCCATGAGCCCGGAGGAGCCCCCCGGGGCGCGACCGGGCCTACGGAGGGGGGGGGGCAACTCCCTGATACCGTGTCCCTGCGTCCCGGAGCGGCAGCAATGCTCACTCCAGGATTGCCGAGAGCCTGTCCACGATGAGCTGGTAGTCGAACTCGTCCAGCTTCGAGCGGACGAACTCCACCAGGGCCGCGTCCTTCTCGTACTCGAACTCCTCCAGGCGGACCGTCAGGTCCTCCATCATGGAGGTCTTGCCGCGCCTCGCGGCGTCCAGGAGCTTCGCGAGAAGCTCCCGGTCGGGCTCGGGGCGCTTCTCCTTGGACTCGGAGCGGCGCCGGGCCTCCACGCGGTTCACGGCGGCGGCGATGTCCCGGATGAGCTTGTCGGCCTTCTCCATGAGGAGGAGGTGGCTGTCCGCGAAGCTCTCCGTCTTGCCCTCCTTGGCCATGGCCTCCAGGCGGGCGGCCACGTCGCCCACGGCGTTGGCGGAGATGCCGTAGCTGGAGCCCTTGAGCCCGTGGACGGAGATGGCGTAGTCGGAAAGGGACGACCTGGCGGAGGCCTTCAGGGTCTCCAGGAGCTTCGGGGTGTGTAGGATGTAGGACTTCAGGACCTTTATGTACTTCTCCTCCTTGCCGTAGCGCCTGATGCCCGTCTCCACGTCCAGGCCCTCGACGTTCAGGTCCGCGAGCGAGAGCTCGTCCGCGGCCCGGTCGGCGCCCGCCCCGTCGGCGTCCTCGTCCCGGCCGCCGCCCCCGCCAGCGGGCTCCTCCTCGTCACGGGGGCCGGGAGGGGCGTCGCGGCGCACGAAACGGTTCAGGGCCGCGTCGAGCTCAAGGATGTCTATGGGCTTCGCGATGAACGAGCTGAAGCCGTTGTCGATGAACATCCTGTCCGTGCCGGGCGCGGCGCTGGCCGTGAAGGCTATGACCGGGACCTTGCGGGCGTATTCCGTTGGGAGCGAGCGGATGTTCCGGACGGCCTCCACCCCGTCCATCCCGGGCATCATGTGGTCCATGAGGATGAGGTCGTAGCGCTCCGAGGGGGGGGAGTCGTCCCGGACGGCCCCCACCAGGTCCACCGCCTCGCGGCCGCTGGACGCCGTGGAGACCTTGAGCCCGTAGGGGGAGAGGAGCCCCTCCGCCACGTCCAGGTTGGTGGGCACGTCGTCCACCAGGAGCACGTGCCCGTAGGGCATGCGGGTGCGCACGAGGTTGCCCTCCACGCTCATGCCCTTCACCATGGTCCGGAAGCTCGCCAGGTCCTCCGCGGCCTTCCTGCCGATGGGGGCCCCGTGGATGATCCGCTGGGGGAGCACTGCCCTGAACTCGGACCCCACCCCGAACTCGCTCTCCACGGCTATGGAGCCGCCCATGAGGTCCACCAGGTACTTGGTTATGGAGAGGCCCAGGCCGGTCCCCTCCACGTAGCGGTTGGCCTCGGAGTTTATCTGGCTGTGGTCGGTGAAGAGCTTGCCCATGTCCTCGGGGCGGATGCCTATGCCCGTGTCCGTGACCGTGAAGGTCATGTCCGCCCCGGCCCCGCCCCCCGTGGGCGTCCAGCCTATCTGGAAGCGCACCTTGCCGCGCTCGGTGTACTTGAAGGCGTTGGAGAGGATGTTGTTCAGGATCTGCTTCACCCTCAGGCTGTCCCCGGAGAGCCTGGAGGGGATGGTCTCGTCCACGATGAGCTCGAAGCTTATGGGCTTGGTTCCGGCCCGGACGATGTTTATCTGGACTATGTCGTTTACCAGGTCGACTATCGAGTAGTCCACCGGGACTATCTCGAAGTTCCCCGCCTCGGCGCGGGCGATGTCCAGGATGTCGTTCACGATCCGGAGCAGGGACGAGCCCGCGTTCCAGATCTTCTCCAGGTTCAGCTTGGAGAGGGTGGGCAGGTTGTCGCGCTGGAGCTCCAGGGCCGAAAGCCCCAGGATGGCGTTGAGGGGCGTCCTCATCTCGTGGGACACCGTGGCCAGGAAGGCGCTCTTGGCCCGCGTGGCGGCCTCGGCGTTCACCTTGCTCATCACCAGCTCGCGGTTGCGCTGGTTGAGCTGCCTTATCATGGAGTTGAAGCTGTCGGCGAACTCCCCCATGAAGTCTACGTGCTGGGAGTAGTCCCCGGCGGCTATCTGCTGGGCCTGCCAGGTCAGGTGCTTCATGGACGAGTAGAGCGTCTTGAGCGGCGCCGCTATCTCGTTCCCCGCGCTCGGCATGGGGGCCCCCAGGTCCCCCTTGGCCAGGGCGGAGGCGAAGGCCCTCGTCTCGCTTATGCACTCGGCCAGGAACATGATGCCCAGCCCCAGGTTGCGCTCCGTGCCCGAGAGGCTGTTGGGGTCGAGCCTGGCCTTGTTGGGGTTGTAGATGACGTCCCGGAGATACTCGAAGAGGAGGTTCACCGCGTCCTCGCGGCCCCCCGCCTGCGGACCCCCGCCGGGGGCCGCCCCGCCGTCCCGCGGACCGGCGCCCTGCCCCCCTCCGGGGGGGCCTCCGCCGTCCCGCGCCTTGTCTCCGCCTCCGCCTTTAACATCGTCTGCTGCCATAAACGTCACCGTAACGGGCCCGGGGGCGCCTGGGTCAGGTGGGCGGAACGGTCCGGACCGGGATCCTCGCCCTTTAACACATGATGGATCCCGCGAGGGGGGGAGCCGGGCGGAAACGCCCGGAAGCGAATTCTCTGCCGGGTTCCCGCGGAACCGAACCCGAATCCGTCATTCTATAGGCCGCGAAAGCTCTGGTCAACCAGAATGCGCGTTACTCTGCCCGGAAGCCGAGTCCGCCCTCCCCGGCAGGGGCGGAGGCCACGGCCGGCGAGGCTGAAGGGCAGGAGCGGCATGCCGGCCCCTCCGGGCTCCGGTGCCCGGGGCCGCGAAGGGGCGCCGAAAGCACTGATTTCGAAAAAGGCGGGCTGAACCATGGCCCGAAAGCCCGAACCGGGCCAATGTCCGAAATCCCTGGCCCTGGCCGGGGCCTCTGAAGCACTTATTATGAAGGGATTGCGGCAGAACCGGGCAGGAGTCCCAAAGCCCGGACCGGGCAGGCGTCCTTTATCCCTGGCCCAGGCCGGGGTCTCAGAAGCACTTAGTATGAAGGGATTACAACAGGACCGGGCAGAAATCCGAAAGCCCGGCACGGGCCTGCGTCCGTTATCCCTGGCCCATGCCGGGGAATATGGAGCACTTATTATGAAGAAATTACAACAAAAACGAGCAGGAGTCCCAAAGACCGGCACGGGCCGGCATCCGTTATCCCTGGCCCAGGCCGGGGTTTCAGAAGCACTTATTATGAAGGGTTTACGACAGGACCGGGCAGAAATCCGAAAGCCCGGCACGGGCCTGCGTCCGTTATCCCTGGCCCATGCCGGGGAATATGAAGCACTTATTATGAAGGGATTATGGCAGAACCGGGCAGGAATCCCAAAGCCCGGACCGGGCAGTCGTCCGTTATCCCTGGCCCAGGCCGGGGTTTCAGAAGCACTTATTATGAAGGGTTTACGACAGAACCGGGCAGGAGTCTCAAAGCCCGGCACGGGCCGGCGTCCGTTATCCGCAGCTCAGGCCGGTGAATATGAAGCACTTATTATGAAAGGATTACGACAGAAACGAGCAGGTGTCCCAAAGCCCGGCACGGGCCGGCGTCCGTTATCCCTGGCCAATGACGGGGCTTCTGAAGCACTTATAATGAAGGGATTGCGGAAGAAACGAGCAGGATTCCCAAAGCCCGGTCCAGGCCGGCGTCCGTTATCCCTGACCCAGGCAGGGTTTCTGAAGCAGTTATTATGAAGGCATTACGTCAGAACCGGGCAGGAGTCCCAGAGCCCGCCGCGGGCCGTCTTTCGAGAACCCTGGCCCATGCCGAGGTTTCTGATGCATTTATTGTGAATGGATTACGGCAGAACCGGGCAGAAATCCGAAAGTCCGGACCGGGCCGGCGTCCGTTATCCCAGGCCCAGGCCGGGGCGACTGAATCACTAATTATGAAGGGATTGCGGAAAAAACGGGCAAGATTCCCAAAGCCCGGCACGGGACGGCGTCCGTTATCCTGGCCCATGCCGGCACCTCTGAAGCACTTATTATGAAGGTGTTACGACAGAACCGGGCAGGAGTCCGAAAGCCCGGAACGGGCCGGCAGCCCTGACGCCTGCCTGCCGGGGCACCGAAAGCGACGATGTTGAAGAGATCCTCGCCAAACCTGACCGAGGTCCGATTGCCCGCCATGGGCCGGCACCACCGACGTGTGAGCCGGGGACCTGAAAAAAAAATGCTGAAGAGATTCTGGCCAAGCCGAACCGGGGCCCGAAAGCCCGCCAAGTGCCGGAGCCACCGAAAGCGCTGATTCCGAAGTGATTCGGAGCGGGCCGGGAACGGGTCCAGGCAGCCCGGCCCCGGCGGGGTCGGGACGGTGAGCGTTTAGGCCGGTCTGCCCGCTCGCCAGACCCCGAAGCGGGCCCGCCCCGGATCCAGTCCCCCCCGAAAGGGAGCCTCCGGAAGTCCCGCAGGCCGGCTCATCCCGCCTGAAGGAGGCCTCCGGCCCGGCGTCCTTGACGCCTTTCCCCCGCCCGGCCCCCCCGGCCAAGGCGGGGGGGCCGGGGGGTGCGGGAGTGCGCCCTTCAGTCCTTTGGACCTCCCTTGAAGCGGCAGATCCTGTCCCCGTTGGCCCAGCAGTCCACCTCGCGGACGTCGTACTCCCGCCTCATGTAGGCGGAGAGTATCCCGGAGATGAAGCCCTCGTCGTAACAGCAGACGGTCTCGTTCGTGACCGGGATGCCGCTGCAGTCCAGGTCCTGGGCCGCCGTGACCGTGAGAGCGCCGCTCGCCGCGTCCAGGTCCTCCAGGCGGAAGATGCAGACCTTGAACTCCCTGAGCTTGTGCTGAAGCTGGGCAATGAAGTCGTTCAGGGGCACCTCGAGGTCCAGCACGTTCTTGGCGAACTCGGCGCCCGCGAGCCTGCCGGCCTCCCTGAAGTAGTTGTTGGCCTTCTCCTCCCCCATGTCCTTCGCGAGGACCGAGAGCATGGTGTACTGCATGAGCCTGTAGACGAGGACGGGCATGTCCTCGCCCAGATCCCCCCGGCCCTCCTTCACGTCGCCCAGCGATTCCCAGGTGAACTCGCTGTGCTTCTTGGCGGCGAGGAATATGTTCTCCATCATCTTTATGTCCCTCCAATGCTCCTCGGGGCCGCCTTGTCCGGGGCGGCGGCCCCCCTGAGACTGAAACGCCGGGCCCCGGACCCGGGAAAGATACCGCGCGTCCGTGCCGGTCCGCCGTGACGCCTGAGTGAGAGACGGCGAAGCCCGAGACAGGCTGGACGCGAAAAAATCAGTGCAAGTGCCAGTGAACGGCCTGCCCGGCTCCGTGAAAGTCGCGGGCGTGAAACGCCCGGCTTCCGTCCGGACGGACGGGAGACGGGCGGCAACAGGGTCGCTCCGGCGACGCGGGCCGCAGGAAAGGGCAGGACTGGCTGGCAGGCTCCGGTGACCTGGGGAGGCCTGCAGAAACGGGCAGGGCTCAACGGGCGTCCAGGAGGCCAGGAATTCAAGGACCAGGGTGCCAAGGAGGCAAGGAATTCTGGGAGACCAGGGGACCAGGGGGGGCGGTCTCGGCGGGCAGAAGGAAGCAGGCAGGGCTCCCGGACGGTACGGAAGCCCGCTGGCAGGCGGGGCAGTCGAGGCAGAGAAACTGAAGCGGACGATGTTCCCGGACGTTCGGAGGCCGGGGCGGCAAGATAGCCGGGTGGCCGGGGAAGTCAGTCTCCGGAAGGAGACGGGAGCGGGCAGGGCTCCCTGAAGGGACGGAAGCACGGAATTCAGGGCGGCCAGGGGGCCGGAGTTCACGGGGACGCAAGTCCGGGAAGCTGGGCGGAGCGCACCGGCCCGGCCCCCCGGGCTAGCCTTACAGGACGCCCGGCTCGGCTGCCGCGGCGCAGGCGGCGGCCAAGGCGGCTGTCGCCGCATCGGCCTCGGCCCTGGCGCGGGCCCTGGACTCCTTGTGGGACTTCACGATGACCGCGAAGTTCTGGTGGCAGCGGGAGAAGGAGTCCAGGATCCCCGGGTCGAACTGGGAGCCCTCCCCCTCCAGGATGATCTTGCAGGCCTGGTCGTGGGGCATGGCGGGGCGGTAGATGCGGTCCTCCACCAGGGCGTCGTAGACGTCGGCGACGGCCATGATGCGGCCGCACAGGGGGATCTGCTCCTTCTGGAGGCCGTATGGGTAGCCCTTGCCGTCGAAGCGCTCGTGGTGGGAGGCGGCTATCATGGAGGCGAACTTCAGGTAGTCCTGGGTGGGGGTGCGGGCGTGCATGTGCTTCAGGATGCTCGCCCCTATGGCCGCGTGCCCCTTCATGATGCCGAACTCCTCGTCGGAGAGCCGGCCGGGCTTCAGCAGGATCTTGTCGCTGATGGAGATCTTGCCGATGTCGTGGAGCGGGGCCGCGCGGACCATCATCTCCATGCTCTCGTCGTTCAGCTCGCACTCGTAGCGGCCGTTGGCCAGGAGGTCCCTGGCCAGGAGCTCCACGTAGCGGCTGGTGCGGATGACGTGGCCCCCGGTGTTCTCGTCGCGGCACTCGATGAGCTCCGCCACGGCCACCCCCAGGATGTTGCTCATGAGCGCCACCGAGTCAGACAGGTGGGACTGGTAGGAGCTGATGGCCACGTGCAGGTCCAGGCGGTGGAGGAGGATGCTCTTCTCGGCGGGCTTGCGGATGAAGTCCCTCGCCCCGCACTTCAGGCACCTCACCTCGGTCTCCCGGTCGTGCTTGGAGGTGAGGAAGATGACCGGGACCTTCTGGAAGTCGGGGTTGAGCCTCAGGAGCCTCAGGGTCTCGAACCCGTCCATGCCGGGCATCTCTATGTCAAGCAGCACGAGATCCGGCCGCTCCCTTGAACAGTAGCTCACGGCGGCCGAGCCGGAGCGCACGAGCGAGTAGTCGTAGACGCCCGAGAGGAAGCTGGCTATCTGGCGGAGGACCGCGTCGTTGTCGTCGACTACGAGGATTTCCTTCATAGGAGGGCGAACCGCCTCTTGGTCGCCTGCGGGAGCCGGGTCTGGACGACGTTGAAAGCCTGGAAGATGCCGCTCATGGTCTCGTAGACGTCCACTATGGCCGGGTCGAACTGGGATCCCCGGCCCTCCATGACGACGGCGTGGGCCTCCTGGTGGCTCAGTGCCTCGCGGTAGATGCGGGGCGTAAGGCAGGCGTCGTAGACGTTCACCACGGCCATGAGCCTGCAGCAGAAGGGGATCTCGAAGCGCGAGAGCCCGTAGGGGTATCCCTGGCCGTCCCAGCGCTCGTGGTGGCCCTCGGCCATGAGCGCGGCGTATTCGAGGTAGCCCTCCGCCGGGAGCCTCCTGTGGACGTTCCGGAGGAAGTTCGCGCCGAGGATGGTGTGCTTCTTCACCTCCTCGTACTCCTCCGGGGTGAGGGGGGCCGGCTTCAGGAGAATCACGTCCGAGATGCCTATCTTCCCGATGTCGTGGAAGGGGGTGGCCTTCACCATCATCTCCAGGCTCTCGGCGTCAAGGTCTTCCCTGAAGAGCCCCTGGTTCAGGATGGCCTTGCCCATCAGGTCCAGGTAGTGGCTGGTCCGGAGGACGTGCCCCCCCGTGTTGGAGTCCTTGCTCTCCACCAGGTCAGCGAACGAGAGGACGATGTTGTTCTCGAGATCCTTGCGGGTCTTCTCCAGGTCGTTCTCGAACTGCCCCAGCTGGAGGTGGAGCTCGATCCGGTGAAGTAGGATGGCCTCGTCCACGGGCTTGGTGATGAAGTCCCTCGCCCCGGACTCCAGGGCCATTATCTCAGTCTGGGAGTCCACGAAGGCGGAGAGGAACAGGACCGGGACGTGCTCCATGCCGGCCACGGTCCTGAGCCTGTTCAGCGTCTCGAACCCGTTCATGTGGGGCATGTCCACGTCCAGGAGCACCAGCTCCGGCCGCTCCCCCATGAGGCAGTGCCTGATGGCGTCCTCCCCCGAGCGCATGAGGGAGAACTCGTAGCGCCCGGCCAGGAACTGAGAGATCTGCTTCAGGCTCGACATGTTGTCGTCCACGACGAGGATCTCTTTCTTTACAGCTCGTTCGCGCAAGGAGATACCTCCGTCGCCTCCCTCAGGCCCGGACCCGCCCGGAAGGCGGGCGAAAGGCCGGAACTGCCCTGCGCCGCCGGTGCCGGGAGGCTTGCGTCAGCCGGCAGGGGGCGGGAGGCCCGGAAAGGCGGTGAAGTCGGACTGTCGGGAGATCAGGATGTGGGCAGTGGCGGTCCTTCGAGGTGTCCTGTCCGGGGGAGGAAGGGGGGCAAGAGGGTGCAGGGGGCGTTGGGGCCAGGCCCGCCGGGAGGCGGGCCGTCGGCGGGCCCGTGCCGTCCGACCGTCCGGCTCGGGACGAGCCGCAGGGGTTTCGGGGCGAGGGCCGGATCTTGGGCCGGAGCGGCCCGGTCCGTGAACGGACGGGGCCTCCTGGGACTCCGGGCATTGCGGAAAAGGGGATGTCAGGCCCTGACGGCCGGAAACTGCAGGGATGACCGGCCAGGGATGACGGAATGCGCGAAAAGTCAGCTCCGAAAACGCGAAAGATTCAGGTCCGAAAACGCGAAAGGCCCGGCGCGGACGGCGAAAGGCCAGCCCGGACGGGGTTGGACGGCGACATGCCAGGCCGGGAGGGTAGGACTGCGGAAGGCCGGGCACGGACTGGATGAGGACGGATAGGACGCTAGAGGCCCGTGACGACCGAGTGCGCGGTCGTAACGGGGTCTTCCGGGGACTTGAGAAGTCTTCGGCAGGATTTCCGGGGGATTCGCGGGACTCCGGAGCCTGCGGCGGGCCGCCTCGCAGGGCCGGTTCGTAAGGGGCCGGCGACAGCCGGCCAGGTCCGGAAAAGGAAGCCTTGAGGGCCCGGTTCGGAAGGGAGGCCGCCATACCGGCCCGGTTCGGAATGGGCCGGCGGACGCCGGCCTGGTTCGGAAAGGCACCGGTTTACGCCGGCCCGAAACGAGAGAAAGTCGAAACCGCAAGAAAAATAGTGCATCGCGTTGTTTTTGTACCATAGCTCTCAAAGAGTGTCAACGATTTCGCGAGCGCCGTCAGCCGGCAAGGCGGCACCGCGACACGTCATGTTGCTTCAAATTGCATACTTTATCCTCATTTAGCCCAACACTGCTCATGTTACCCCTCTCCGTGATTCCGGTCCGAATTCGCCCGTCCCGCCCCTCCCCGAAAACCGTTTCAGTCAGGCAGGGCAACATGTTTCCCACCCCGGCCGACCGCGCCCGACCGCCGGACCTTATCTGCGGCTGGCACCCAAGAGCGTTCCGGCAGCCGATGCTTTGCCTGCCATCACGCTGACACCCCCTTCATCCTGTATACTGAACCTTCAGGCTACCGCCAGAACGGTCTCCTCGCCTCACTATTCCCTGACGGCGTGTCCCGTCTTCGTATCTTGCCCTTTCGACTCCGGCTCCCCGCCCCGAAAGCCCAGAACGCCGCATGAACGCCCCGTCGCGGCGGCTCCCCCGCCCCGAAAGCCCCGAACGCCGGCTGAGCGCCCCGACACTGAAGAGCGACCGCCCCGAAAGCCCCGAACACCGCCTGAACGTCCCGCCACGGAGGATCCCCCGGCCCGAAAGCTCCGAATGTCGCCCGAACGTCCCGCCACGGAGGATTCCCCGGCCCGAAAGCCGCTAATGTCGCCCGAACTTCTCATTACGGAGGCTCCCCCGCCCCGAAAGCCCCGAATGTCACCCGAACTTCTCACTACGGAGGATCCCCGCCCGAAAGCTCCGAATGTCGCCCGAACGTCCCGCCACGGAAGATCCCCCGGCCCGAAAGCTACTAATGTCGCCCGAAAGTCCCGCCACGGAAGATCCCCCGGCCCGAAAGCTCAGGATGTCGCCCGAACGTCTCACTACGGAGCCACCCATGGCCGAAAACCTCGCGGAACCACTTCTAGCCGACCCGCGATGCCGCGTCCCCCCCCCCAGACTAAGCCTTCCGGTGCCGACCTCACTCAGCTCCGAAATCCTAACCAGCCCCACCTGAAGGGAGGCAATGAAAGGTGCGTCATGCCGCCCCGCATCATGTCACGGCCTCCCCGGCAGCGTGGTGGAGTATTGCCCCGGAAATTAAATCTGGCCCTCTGGCAGGGGCAAGAGGCGAGAGGGCTTTTGGCAGGGGCGAGTACTGAATGGGTGAGAGCTTTGGGTGAAGGGTTAGGGGCGGAGGGGGAGGACAGGGCCAGTTTCACGGACTAGCACTCCGTGAAGAGGTCCCATAGGGTCAGATTTAATTTCCGGGGTAATAATTCCATTTTAAACACTCTCATGCTGGCCGGCATTCGGTGCAATGGCGAATAATCTAAAGGAGTTGCATGTGAAGCAATCTTTACGCACCAGAACACGTTTCATCTTATAATACCGTTATTTTACACTACCATTATTGATCAAAAATTAGACTCGATCACTTGCTTTAATTCAGGAAATACCCTATAATTTTTGACGTCTCATAAGTTGGTGAGAAGACAGAAGCCAATATCAAGCCAAGCTTCCCTAATCCACCAGAGCAAGCTTCCCTAATCCACCAGAGTAAGCTTCCCTAATCCACCAGAGTATGAGGAACTGATTATTTTTCGTCAGAAACACTTTACCCATCGAGGAGGTATTATGGAACACAGCAATCTGCCGTTCGGGATTCAGACTTTTAAAAAAATCAGAGAAAAAAATTGTCTTTACGTGGACAAGACTGAATATATCTCCAAAATGCTTAACCTTTCTGATTTCTGTTTCCTGTCCCGCCCCAGACGGTTCGGCAAGTCCCTCCTGATTGACACTATTGATGAGCTTTTCAGAGGAGACCGCAAGCTGTTCGAGGGACTTTGGATAGATAATCCAAACAATTTTGATTTCAAGCAACACCCGGTCTTGAATCTCTGCATGACCTACACGGAGGTCAACCAGAAGGCCGATCTTATACATAGGATCTCGGATGATTTGATCGAGGTGGCAGACGAGGAGAGTGTCAAAATTGTAGCTAATTCCTATGGAGAAATTCTTGAAGAGCTTCTACAGGGGCTTTCCGAAAAGTATGGAGTTGGCGCTGTAATCCTGATCGACGAATGCGATTCTCCCGTTACAAATAATCTAATTAACAGGATGGAGCTTGCTCTGGATTGCCGGGATGTCCTGCGTGATTTTTATGGGGCTATGAAAAAATCTAGCAAATATATCAAGTTTGCCCTCGTAACCGGTATCACCAGATTCACCATGATGCCAGGTGACTACGGTTCAAACAACTTCATGGACATCTCCCTTGAACCAGAATTTGCAGGAATCTGTGGCTTCACCCCTCAAGAGTTAGAGATTTATTTTTCCGACAGGTTCACTGATGCTCTCGCGAAATTGAAACCAGAGATTACAAAACCAACTGATGACGACTTCAAAGAGCTTACAGCGGATATCCTTGAATGGTATGACGGGTATAACTGGCTCGGATCTGAACGCATCCTTAATCCTTACACGATTTTACATTTTTTTAACAATTTTAAATTCAACTCGTACTGGCCAATGTCTGGTCGTCCGTCTTACCTGCCCGCACTTGTGAGAGAAAATCCAAGAGATTACATGTTTCCAAATCTTGAGGCTTACCGTGCCAGAGATTTCAGCACATGCGATGTGAAATGCATCAGCCCTATCCCCGTATTGTTTCACAGCGGCTATTTGACTATCGATTCCAAAACCACAACCGAAATTATAGAAAACAACGAAGTCACCAAAGTTCCGGCATTCACCTTCAAAATACCTAACAA
>JAISFP010000492.1 GCA_031263525.1 Deltaproteobacteria bacterium
CCGAGGGACTGGGTGAATTCGGCCCTGTTCAGGCCGAGGATCGTCAGGACCGGGTACGGGACGATGAATCTGGCGATCGATCCTGTCACGCGGGTAGGTTTCCGCGGCATGCGGTTCCCGGGCCTGCTCTCCGCCTTCCTCCTGGCGGAGCTGACCTGCCAGGTCCTGCGCGAAAAGCTTCCGCGGGAGCTCTCCGGCTGGGGCGAGTCGGTCATGCGCTCGGTCTACGGCAGGAATTTCCGGGCCGAGAGCCTGCCTGAGGGCCAGGAATTCCTGCCGGCCGCTTTCGGCCTGCTCGATCAGGACTCCCTCGCCATCGGTCTTCGAAAGTTCAAGGAGAACGTGTCGTTGCGCGGCGTGGTGATTTCCGCCATCGCTGAACTTTCCAACGTGCATGTCTTCGAGACCGACGTGAATCGAACGTTCACTGTCGGTTCGCCGGTCATGGTCCTGGAGCCCGACAAGGGCAGCGAAAATTTCCGGTTCGTGCTCCATCCGCACCTGGCCCGCTCGGTGCTGGGCGAAACCGACAGGCCTTTTTTCAGCAGCACCCGCACCTTCGGCGGCCAGTCTCCCGTGCGGATACCGCTGGAGGAGATCCAGCTTTTGAAAGGGGAAAACGAGAGAGCTGTCTATCTCTTTCTTCTGGGCGAACCTGTCCCCCCTGGCCGCGAGATGAAGGTCGGCATCGCCTACCTTGCCAGGAAATTTTACGGGGACGAGTCCGGGGTCCGGGTTACGGTCAAGCATCGCGACAATTACATGAGGAAAATTCTTGAGACGCTGGGCAGAAGGACCCGGATGAAGGTCAGATTCCTGCCCGGTTTCCCCGATTCGGCGTTCGTCAAGCTCCCCGGAGATCCGGAAACGCCGAAACCGCCGGAAGAGAGAAGGCCGCACCTGACACTGGTCAAGTGAGCCTTCGGCAGGGGAACGCGGTCCCGCCGTCGCCGTCCGCGAGCGCGTCCCCATGCTCCGTCCGGAAGCGCGGCTCCCCCCGCCGTCCGGGACGGCCTATTTCCCCTCCCCGCCGCGCTCCATCACCCTCTCCACAAGCTCGGCGCACTCCTGGGCGAGCGCGGTGACCTCGGCCAGGTCCTCCCCCTCCATCATGACCCTGACCACGGGCTCGGTGCCGGACGGGCGCAGGATGACCCGGCCCCGGCCTGCAAGGCGGCTCCGGCAGTCCTCGAGCATCCTCGCCACCTCGGGGTTGCCCTCCACCTCGGCGGGGCGGGCCACGCGGACGTTTATGAGGATCTGGGGCAGGGGCACGACCCGGGCCGCGAGCTCCTTCAGCGGCAGGCCGGACTCCTGCATCACGGCCAGCGTCTGCAGGGCGGCAAGGGTCCCGTCCCCCGTCGTGGCGTGGTCCACGAAGATGAGGTGCCCGGACTTCTCGCCGCCGAAGTTCAGGTCCTCGCGCCTCAGGCACTCAGCCACGTAGCGGTCGCCCACCTGCGAGCGGTACAGCCTTATGCCCTCCCGCGCCAGCGCCGTCTCGAGGGCCATGTTGCTCATGACCGTGGCGCAGACCGCGTCGTGCTTGAGCTCCCCCTTGTGCTTCATGTGGGCGGCGCACAGGAACATTATCTGGTCGCCGTCCACCACCTGGCCCGAGGAGTCGATGAAGATCGACCGGTCGGCGTCCCCGTCCAGGGCGACGCCCAGGTCCGCCCCTGTCTTCAGGACCTCGGCGGCGCAGATCTCGGGGTGGAGGGCGCCCAGCCCCCGGTTGATGTTGGAGCCGTCCGGGGAGACGCCGATCAGATGCACGTGGGCGCCGAGCTCCTCGAAGACGGCAGGCGCCGACTGGTAGGCAGCGCCGTTCGCGCAGTCCAGGGCTATGGTCATGCCCTCCAGGGTGAGGCCCTTGGGGAACGCGCTCTTGAGCGACACCACGTAGCGGCCCACGGCGTCCCGGACCGGGAAGGCACGGCCCACCGACTCCGCCTGGGGCCTGGCGGCGTCCAGGGCGTCCCTGTCCGCCATGAGCCTCTCCAGCCTGGCCTCGGTCTCGTCGGGGAGCTTCCAGCCCTGGCCGTCGAAGATCTTGAGCCCGTTGTCCTCGAAGGGGTTGTGGGAGGCGCTTATGACGATCCCGGCGTCCGCCCTGGTGCTGGATGCGAGGTTCGCGAGTCCCGGGGTGGGGAGCGTGTCGGCGAGCCAGGCGTCCCCGCCCTGGCTCATGACCCCGGCGGCGACGGCCGTGAGGAGCATGTCGCCAGAGAGCCTGGTGTCCTTGCCTATCACCACCTTGGGCTTGCGGGAGAGTTTCCTGTCCTCGTGGAGAAGATGCGTGAGCGCCCTCCCCAGTGCCATGGCCGTGTCGGCGGTCATGGCCCCGCGGTTGGCCACGCCGCGGATGCCGTCCGTCCCGAACAGGAGGCGCCTGGGCCCGCCCGCCCGGGGGTCTTTGGTCGTCATGCAGAAAGCCTTTCTGTGCGGGGGGCGCGGCGCTCGGAAGCGGGTCTGGCGCTCCGGGCCGGCGCCCGTGTGCCGGGGGTAGGACGCCCGAGGGAGTCCGGCAAGAACGAGCCCGGGACCCCTCTGTTAAGGGGAGGGTCGGACGTCGGGCAAAAAGGGGCCCGGGCCGCATCGGGATGGGGAGGGCAGGGCCGGGCGTCCGGGAAAATGGGGCACGGGCCGTCTCGGGAAGGGCCGGGCGTCGGGTAGAAGGGGCCAGGGCCGTCTCGGGAAGGGGAGGGGCAGGGCGTCCGGGAAAATGGTGCTCGGGCCGTCTCGGGGAGGGCCGGGCGTCGGGTAAAAAAGGGGCCCGGGCCGTCTCGGGAAGGGAAGGGCTGGGCAGGGGCAGGGCGTCCGGGATAATGGTGCCGGGGCCGTCTCGGGAAGGGCAGGGCGTCAGGGAAAAAGGGCCCGGGCCGTCTCGGGCAGGGCAGGGCGTCAGGAAAAAAGGGCCACGGACCGCCTCGGAACGGGGAGGCCGGCGTCAGCGTGAGGACGTGGCGGGAAGCGTCTCTGGAGGAGGGTCCGGCGTCAGCGGGAGGACGTGGGGGGAAGCGTCTCTGGAGGGGGACTGGCGTCAGGTGGGGAGGAAGGCAGCGGGCGGTCGGCGGAGCGGGAACGAGGCGGCAGGGGGTCCGGGGGAGGACGTCTGCCGGGTCCGGGGAAGGACGGGGCAAGATTCCTCCGGAACGGGATCCTCTGGCGTCCGATGCGGCTGAAGGGCCCCGGCGGCCCTGGCCCTCAGTTAGCGCGACCGGTCGTGCGGCCCCGGCGAGGCTGGACCCTGTCGGCCGCGGGCTCGGAGGAGTGGGTGAGGACCTTTGCCTCCTCCCCGCTCTCCACTCGCTGGGGATCGCCCTTGGCACCCGGGACGCTCTTTGCCGGGGGGGAAGCCGGCGCGGTCTGGGAGGGGCGGGCTGACCCTCCCGCTCTGGCGGAGCCCGGGGCAGCGGAAGCGGAAGTGTCGCTGGCCCCGGCACCGCCGGAGGCCGAGGACTGGCCGGGGGAGGCGCCTGCGGCCGCATGCGGGGGCCCGGCAGCTGCTGTCCCGGAGCCGGGGGCTGCCGGGGAGCCCGGGGACGCGGTTCCGGCCGGACGGCGGGACTGGACGGAGCCGCCCGTCCTGGCGGAGGCGCCGGACCCGGCAGCGGCCCTGGAGCCGCCCGCGCCGCCCGTCCCGGACCCCGCGGCGGGGGGGGCGGAGTCAGCGGCCGGGCCGGAGGGCCTCGTGATGTCGCCGGGCGTCTCCTCGGCAGGCGCGGGAGGGCCGGGCTCGGTGCCTGGGACATGGACCGTTCCGCCCGGGCCGGGGGAGGACGGGGAGCCGGTGAGGGCTTCCATGTCCTCGGCGGCGCGGCGCTCGGTTATCTCGGCCCACGACTCCTCGGTCAGCCTCACGGCGCTCACCTGGGCAGGCTCGACGGCCACGGCGACGCCCGGGATCTCCGACGCCACGGTAACGTCCACGTACACGGGGGTTCCGGCCATGACGTCGTGGGGGTCCACCGTGGCGACGAGCCTCACGTCCGCGGGGGCGGGCACGCGGTCGTCGGGGCGGTCGGCCCTGAAGGAGAGCGTCACCCTCACGGCCGGGGGGTCCAGGGCCACCGGGTCGGGGGGGCCGAGGGTGCCCGGTGCCTCGGCCGGGTCGATCATGTCCAGGGTCACGTCCTTGTAGAAGGACATCGTCTTGGTGCGGAACTCGACGGGCAGGTGGGCCGTGAAGCGGTCCGGGGCCACCCTCAGCCAGTCCTCCGAGTCCGGCGGGACCAGGGGCGCCAGGAGCTGGGCGTTGTCGACGTCGGATATCATCCTGTCAGGGGTGACGAAGCGGGTGGAGAGGTCGACTATGTCGGTTATCCTGTCCTCCGGGGCGTCCACCAGGGCCATGGGGGGGGTGATCTCCCAGGGGCCCGTGGGCTGGAGGTAGGTGGCGAGCACGTGGGCCTCGTCGGGCGGCCTCACGGGCACCTCCCGGCGGCGTATGGGCACGGCCTCTATCTTTATCGTGGCGGGGCTGGGCTTGGGGTTCCGGATGTTGCGGGGGAGCGGCGGGGTGACGGTGCCCTCGAGGGAGATCGGCACCTCGTTGGGGCCGGCCTTGATCTGGGTGAGGTCGACCGCCACGGTGACCTTCGCGCTGTTGCCGCGCTCGATGAGCTGGAACTGCGCCGCCGTGGCTTCCACGGTGATGACCAGCGACGACGGGAGCTCCCCGCGGTCCACGTAGAGGTTCCTGGGCGTCTCGGTGAACACCGGCACGGCTATGATGTCCCGCGGCTGGACGTTCTGGCCGGTGAAGTACAGCCACAGGACCACCGCGAAGGTGAGGGACAGGAGGAGCCAGGGGAGCTCGTTTCGGATGAAGTTCCTCACTTGCGCATCACCCCGACTTCCCGGAGCGGCCCTTCTTGGGCGGGGCCTTGATGTGCGCGGAGAGGCCGAGGTTGGCCAGGAGCTTGTTGGTGAGCGATCCCGCCCCCATCATGACCTCCACCTCGCCGTCCTTCACCAGCGACACCAGCCCCCTCTCCTCGGAGACGACCACTATGAGCGCGTCGGTCTCCCTGGAGAGGCCTATCGCCGCGCGGTGGCGTGTCCCGAAGAACTGGGAGCTCGAGTATTCGGTGGGCAGGAGCGGCAGGAAGCACCCGGCCGCCTCGACCCGCCCGTCCCTCAGGATCACCGCCCCGTCGTGCAGGGGGGCCTTGGTGTTGAAGATGGCCAGGAGCAGCCTGTCCGAGATGTTGGCCTGGAGCACCGCCCCGGCCTCCATGTACTCCCCCAGGTTCACCCCCCTCTCGAAGACGATGAGCGCCCCGGTGCGCTTCTCCGCCATGTAGAAGCTCGCCCTGGTCACCTCCTTGACCGCGTCCAGCATCCTGGAGGACGTCTTCCTGAACCAGAACCTTCCGGCGCGGACGAGCCCCCTCCTGATGTCGGTCGAGAACAGCACCACCAGCACCACGAAGATGTTGGTGAAGAAGATGTTCATGATGTAGTTGAAGGTGAGGAGCTCAAGGCGGCGGGTGATGAAGTAGAGGATGGCGATGACGACTATGCCCACCACCACCTGTCCGCTCCTGGTGCCCTTGATGAGCCGGATCACGTAGTAGAGGGTGAAGGCCACGAGGAGGATGTCCATGCCGTCCTGCCAGCGCATGCTCTCGTAGCTGTCGCTCAATGCCTTGAAGAACTGGACCATGTAGGCTCGCGGCGGATGGATGGGGCCGGGGGGCAGGGGCCCCCGGGAAGGCCCGCGACGGCCCGGTAGCCGTTGCGGGGGGGGTGTGTCCTGTGAGCGGCGGAGACCCGCGCCGGGGGGGCCGGGACTGCGGGGCGCCGGGCGGGCCGGGACGGCGGGGCATCAGAACTGCCCGCCTTCGGGGCGTGGCTGAACGTCGGGACGGAAGCGGGGGCGGTCCCCCGTGAAGCGGGGCGCCCCTGCCTGGGGCGGGGGCATGATCGGGACGGGCCGGCAGCCCGGGGTGCCGCTGGAAGGGGCGGGCGCGTGGCCTGCCGGCATGGCGCGGAAGAAAGGGTGCCGGGCGGCAAGCCGGGGAAGGGCGTGTGCCGGGAAGCATGCCGCCGGGTCCGGGTTCCGCCAGGCATTCTGCGGGTCCGGGCGCCGGCGAGCCGGGGGCCCGGAGCATGGAGGCAGCGCGTCAGGGCCGGGACCGGGAGGCCGCGGGTTCGGGGTCGCGGTGCCGGATGTCTGAGAGGCAGGCGCGAAAGCCGCAGGCGAGAGGACTGAGGCCCTGTGCCTCCTCGCGCCTCTCGCATGAGGCCGAATGCCGTGGCGTCCGTGGTCCTGAAAGCCAGGGCCGGAGAAAACGGGTCAGGGCCGCAGGATTCGGACCGCCGATGTCGGAAGGCAGGAGGCGCGATGCCGAAAGCCGTGACGCTGCAATGCCGGAAACGCAAAACCGGAAACGCGAGTCCGAAAAACGTGACACGGCAAGGCCGGATACGTATTGCTAAAACCTTGATGCGGCAAGGCATGAAAAGCAAGGCTGAAAATCGTCAAGTGACAAGGCAGTAGAGCGGGTGCGTAAAACATCGCGAGACGAGGCAGAAAAGGAATGCCGAAAGGCCGGATGCCACAATTCCGAAAAATTAAGGCGGAAAACGGGGTGCCGGAAAAAAGAAACGCCGCTCCGCACGCTGGGGGACGCGGAACCGTCACGCGGGAAGGCTCGGTGCGCTAGGACCCGGAGGGCGGGGCCTGGAGAGCGGCTCGGACGGACACGATGTCCCGTGACCGAAAGCGGCAATCCGATATCCGCAACAGGCGGCGAGACAGGCGGGCGGACCGCCGGGAAGGCGCTGGGCCGGGCCCGCCGCCCGGCCGGGGAGGCTGCCTAGGAGGCCGCGAGAGTTCCCCTCATGACGGCCTCGGCCACGCTCAGGGCCTCCCTCGCCGCCCTGACGTTGTGGACGCGCACGACCCTCGCGCCCTTCATGACGGAGATGGCGCTCGCGACGGCGGTCGCCAGGTCCCGCCCCTCGGGGGGCGCCCCGTCAAGGATCCTGCCCAGGAAGGCCTTGCGGGAGAGGGCCATCATGGTGCGGTAGCCCGGGGGGAAGACCTCGGGAAGGCGGCGGATGAGCTCCAGGTTGTGGTCGGCGGTCTTGCCGAAACCCAGTCCGGGGTCCAGGATGATCCTGTCGCGGGGCACCCCGTTGCGCTCGGCGTCCTTGGCCCTCTCCCAGAGGAACTCCCGGACCTCGGCCACCACGTCGTCGTAGCGGGGCTCCGCCTGCATGGTCCTGGGCTCCCCCTGCATGTGCATGAGGATGATGGGCACGGCCGCGTCAGATGCCACGCGGAAGATGCGCTTCTCCTTGCGGCCTGCGTAGATGTCGTTCAGCATGGCAGCCCCGGCGATGACCGAGCGGGTCGCCGTGGAGAAGCGGTAGGTGTCCACCGACACGGGGGGGCACCCGGGTATCTCCCGGAGGGCCTCCAGGACGGGGAGGAGCCTCCTCCACTCCTCGTCCTCGGGGGTGGGCTCGGAGCCGGGTCGGGTGGTCTCGGCGCCGATGTCGATGATGTGCGCTCCCTCGGCCATCATCTCCTTCGCCCGCTCCACGGCCCTCTCCGGATCGAACCATTTTCCCCCGTCCGAGAAGGAGTCCGGGGTGACGTTCAGGACGCCCATGATGACCGGACGGGAGAAGTCCAGGACGAAGGAGCGGCCGTCGGGGATCTTCCAGGAGAGCGGGCTCTGGGGGTCCAGCGGGGGGGCCGGTTTCCTGGGGTTCAGGAGCCTGCGCCGTTTGTGCCTGTTGGGAAACATCGTGAGCCCTTTCAGCCTGTCCCTCGTCCGGAATGTCCTGCACGGCCTTGGCCTGGCCGCCCCGTCCCGGGGGCCGGCCGACTCCGACTGTCGTCTCCCGCCCGTGCCCCCCCCGCAGGGCCTTTTGCCGAGTGGCCTGGCGGGTTCTCCGGCCCGCCTGGAGGCGTCGGGGCTTCCGGCCTCCGCAAGGCGTCCGGGCTTTCCGGCCCGCCATGAGGCTGCCGGGCTCTCCGGCCCGCCTTGAGGGGGCCGGGCTCTCCTGCCAGGCCGTCCGCGGCGGGCCAGGGCCGGGTCGGGGGCGGGCCCCGGCCTAGCAGTCGTCCCGGCTGGGAGGCTTGCTCTGCCTCGGCTTGGGCCCGGGCTTCTCCTCCTCCGGCCCGGCACCGCCGTCGCCGTCCTCGTCCCCGCCGTCCTCCGGGCCGCCGGGCCCGGACTCGTCGTCGTCGCCGTCGCCGCCGTCCGCGGCGAGGCTCTCGGAGGTCTGGGGGATGGGCAGGCCCTCGGCCAGGATGGCCTCCCGCGAGGCCTCGATGACCTCGTCGGCCTCCAGGGTCTCCTTCTCGAGCAGGAGCTCCGCCAGGCGCTTCAGGACGTCCATGTGGCGGCTTATGAGCTCCTTGGCCTTGTCGTGGCCGCCCATGACCAGCTGGGTCACCTCCCGGTCGATGCGCTGGGCGGTGTCCTCGGAGTAGTCGCGGTGCTGGGCTATCTCGCGGCCCAGGAAGATCTGCTCCTCCTGCTTGCCGAAGGAGAGCGGCCCCAGGGACTCGCTCATGCCGTAGCGGGTGACCATGTTCCGGGCCAGCTTCGTGGCCCGCTCGATGTCGTTGGCGGCCCCGGTGGTGAGCTGGTCCAGGGCCACCTCCTCCGCGGCCCTGCCGCCCATGAGTATCGCCAGCCTGGTCGTGAAGAACTCCCGGCTGTACGTGTACTTGTCCTCGGCGGGCAGGTACTGGGTTATTCCCAGAGCCCTCCCCCGGGGGATGATGGAGACCTTGTGGAGGGGGTCGGAGTGGGGGAGGAGCAGCGCCACCAGGGTGTGCCCGGCCTCGTGCCAGGCGGTGGTCTTCTTCTCCTCCTCGCTCATTATCATGGACTTGCGCTCGACGCCCATGAGGAGCTTGTCCCGGGCGGCGTCCAGGTCGGCCCCGTCCACCTTGTCCTTGTTCTTGCGGGCGGCGGCCAGAGCCGCCTCGTTTATGAGGTTCTCCAGGTCGGCCCCGGAGAAGCCCGGCGTGCCGCGGGCCACCACCTCCAGGGACACGCCCGCCGCCAGGGGAACCTTCTTGGAGTGGACCTTCAGGATCTGCTCGCGGCCCCGGACGTCCGGGACGGGGACCACCACCTGGCGGTCGAAGCGGCCCGGCCGCAGGAGCGCGGGGTCCAGCACGTCCGGGCGGTTGGTGGCGGCGATGACTATGAGCGCCTCGTTGGGCTCGAAGCCGTCCATCTCGACCAGGAGCTGGTTCAGGGTCTGCTCGCGCTCGTCGTGCCCGCCCCCCAGGCCGGCCCCGCGGTGGCGGCCCACCGCGTCGATCTCGTCGATGAAGAGGATGCAGGGGGAGTTCTTCTTGGCCTGCATGAACATGTCGCGGACGCGGGAGGCGCCCACGCCCACGAACATCTCCACGAAGTCCGAGCCCGAGATGGAGAAGAAGGGCACCCCGGCCTCGCCGGCTATGGCCCTGGCCAGGAGGGTCTTCCCGGTCCCGGGGGCGCCCATAAGGAGCACGCCCTTGGGGATCCTGCCGCCCAGGCGCACGAACTTGCTCGGCTCGCGGAGGAAGTCGATTATCTCCTCGAGCTCGCTCTTGGCCTCCTCGATGCCCGCAACGTCCTCGAAGGTTATCTTCTTCTGGTCGTCCGAGAGCATCTTGGCCCGGCTCTTGGCGAAGGTCATGGCCTTGCCGCCGCCCTGCATCTGCTTCATGAAGAAGAGGAACACGGCTACGAGAAGGATGATTTGAATGAGCCCGCCCAGGAAGGTGTACCAGTGGGTGGAGGGGGGCGGCGCGATGTTGATCTTGACGTTCTGCTCGCGCAGCGCCGGCAGGAGGTCCCGGTCGTAGGGCATGTAGGCGCTCATGCGCCGGGACGAGTCCTTCAGCACCACCACTATCTCGTCCCCGGTGAGGGTGGCCTCCTGGACCTCGCCCTTCGTGATGGAGTCGAATATCTGGGAATAGCTCTGCCGGGAAGCCTCCTCCGAGGGCTTCAGGAAGTTGAAGAATCCCAGGATGACCAGGACCAGGAGGGCCCATATGAGAAGGTTGCGGGAATTCAAGGGAGCTTCTCCGGCTTTGGCGGGACGGGGCCGCAGCCTGAGGCCGCGGCATCCCCCCAGGGGTTGGGGACTGCCCTTCCGGGGGCGAATAAGAAACTACAGACTATACGCTTGCCAGGACAACTTTTCAACTTGTGGCCCGTGTCAGCGCCGCCCCGCGCCATGCGAAGGGCCTGCGCCCTGGCCCGTGATCAGGGACCCGCGCCCGGAGGCAGGGGACCTGCGGCATGGGCCGAGGCCGGGGTACGGCGGACGAAGGCATGGTCCGATGCCGGGGTCCGGCTGACGAAGCCGTGGTCTCAGGCCGTGGTCCAGGCTTCAAGGCCTGCTGGGTCCAGGCCCAGTGGCCGAGGTCCGGCTGACGAAGGCATGGTCCAATGCCGGGGTCCGGCTGACGAAGGCATGGTCCAATTCCGGTGGCCGAGGCCTGGGTCCGGCGACCGAAGTCATGGTCCAAGGTCCAGGCCCGAGGACCGGGCTCGATGACCGAGCGGGGCCAAGATGCCAGGCCAGAGGTCCGGAAGCCCCGGGGTCCAAGCCCGAGGTCCAGGCCCGGAAGGCGGGTTCGGCGCCCGAGGCAGAGGGACGGGGTCAGGTGCCCGGAGTCCGAGGCCCGATGCCGCCGAGGCCGGGCGGGCGCGAGCGCGGGAAGTCGGCCCGCATGGCGGAGGGCCCCGCTTCCCGGAGCGGAGGTGTCCGGGCGGCGAGCTTCCGCGGCGCACGGACGTACCAGGACCAGCGGCAATAATCCCCCGGCCGCTCGGCGGTCGGCCTGGGGAGGCCGGACCTGGGCGGGCAGGGGTGCAAGCCGGGTCGTCCCGGAGGACGAACCGGCGGCTCGGACGGCAGGGCGCCGCAGGGCGTCCGGACACTTTGGAGGCGCTCCGGGCCCGGGATCGCCTGCCAGGAACGGAAGGCGCCCCGCCGGGCCCCGGCGCGGGGCCCGGCGGAAAGTTCCGGGACGAAGGCCCCTGCAAGGGAGGGGCGGGCCGCCGGGCCCGCTCCGCTCCGGCCGTTCCGGGGCCCTACTTCAGGCGGTAGGTGATGAGGCCGTGGGTCGGATCGTAGGGGGACACGGCGACCTCGACGCGGTCGCCCAGAAGCACTCGGATCTTGAACTTCTTAAGCCTCCCGGAGAGGATTGCCCGGATCTTCACGCCGTCCAGGGTCTCCACCTCCATGCGCCCGTCGCCGTAGGTGTTGGTGACGCGGCCCTCGAGTTTTATCAGGTCTTCCCGGCTCAAATGGTCTCCTTCGCGCGGCGTGGGGATGGTTGGGGTCGCCGCGCCTTGGGCTAAGCCCCGCTCGGGGGCCGAATGCGGACTTTCGGGGACATTTCCCGATCCCTTAATCATACCCCTTTGCGGCCCCTTATTTCAATAGTTGCGGGAGTTCCCGCAGTGCAGGGAAGGGGAGTCCGGGGCCGCCTGAGGCAGTTGCGCACGGGGCACTGGGAGGCCGGACGCGGCTTGCGGGCAAGGCCCGGGCGGGTCCCGCAGGTTCCGGGGGAGGGGTCAGGCATGGGGGCGGCGGACGCGGGGAGACGGGTTCCGGACGGGCCGTCCGGAGAGAAATTACAGGTTTCGGGTCTCCTGCCGTTACCGGACGTAGGCGGCGGACGGATCCAGTCTCCGCAGTTTCGTGCTCCGGCCCTTCATGTCTCGCGGCTTCGGACGGATCCTGCCCCCCGGCTCGCGGGGCTCCGGTCCGTCCGGTATCTAGGCTTCTGATGGATCCCGGCCCCCGCTGACTGGTGGACTCGTCTCCGTTCAGGCTCAGGGCTTTGAGGGAGAACCCGTCCCCCCATGAGGGGGCTGCCAGGGCTCGCGGCTTCAGACGGAAGGGACATGTCTGTATCTGTTCACAGTAGCATGAGGTTAAGGAGACAGCCTCCGTGCCCAGGACGGCCTGCCTCGGGCCCAGGGTGGGTCTTCCTTGGGGTGCCTGACGGCCTCGCCACGGATTTTGGGGTCCTTCTCCGACCCCGGGGCCGGCCACCTTCCTGACTCAGGACCCCTCCCTCCGGGCTCAGAGAGACTTCATGCGTGAACGGATACACATGTCTTATGCGGCGGCAGCCGAGCGAAGGGAGGGGCCGAGGAAGCCAGGGTCACCGCCCGGGCAGAGCGTTTGCCCCGGCTAGCCCACCGTCGCTCCGTTCCCCCCGTGAATGGCGGCTCAGTTACCGTTCTCCCACTGCGGGCGGCAGGCATTGATGGGCCCTCGCACCAGGAACCGTTCACGCCTGCCTGGCTCCGTCTGCCTCGAGGCGGGGCCAGGGCCTGGCCTGAGGGGCAGGAGACGGTCTGTGCCTCTGTTCAGGCCTGACTGCGGAAGATGGCAGGGTCAGGCGGTCACTCGGTATCCGACACCTCCTGTCCGGCGGCATGCGTGGCACCCTGGCCTGAACTCCCTTTGCCGGCAGGATCATTCGGCGGCATGGACGGCTCGCTGCTCGCGCCAGCTGCTGACCGCGCGTCCATGGCTCGAAGCAGTCTGTCTATGCTTGACTTCAAACCCGAGACTTCCTGAGACAGTTCAGATATCCTGGTTTCCACAAAGCCGAGCCTGGTTTCCAAAGACCCGATCTTGGTTTCCACAGTGCTGAGCCTGGTTTCCAAAGAGGTGAGCCTGGTTTCCAAAGAGGTGAGCCTGGTTTCCAGAGTGCTGAACCTGGTTTCCATGCCTGCCGACAACGCATTTATCCTGTTGTCCAGGGAGTTCAGGGTAAAAGCAAACGATGCTACGAATATGGCAACGGCTACCGAGATGACGATGCCGATAGCGAACTGATGCTTTGTGACCCAGTGGACCTTGGCCTCCGGCGTATCGGTAACCTTGGACGCAAGCCTGCCTCCTTCGGTCCTGTCGGCGTTTATTGAGTCCAGCAGTCTTCGGAAAGAAGCCCTCTGGGCATCTGACGCCGACCAAAGAGTCTTGA
>JAISFP010000069.1 GCA_031263525.1 Deltaproteobacteria bacterium
GCGGCCTTCCTCCAGCTCCAGGACAGGATATCTCCGAGCCCAGGGCGGCCTACCCGTGAACGGATACGTAAATTCAATGCGACCCAGATCATCCACGTTCCTGGTGCAGGACAGCCTTCTTCCGGATCCTGAACGGCCTTCCTCCGGGTCCTGAGTGACCTTCTTCCATGTTCTGAGCGGCCTTCCTTCGGGTCCGGCCTTCTTCTGGGTCCAGAGCGGCCATCATCTTGGCCCACTGCGGCTTTCCTCCGGGTCCAGAGAGTTCATCCTCCGGCCCTAGGACAGGTTCACTCCGTGGCCAAGGCGACCTGCCCGTGAGCGGATGCCTTTGCCTAACTCTGGAAGATGAATGCCGAGCTAATGGCAGGTTTGGAGGAAGAACTGGATAAACTCTTTAAGAATTGGTAGAAATCAGGAGAAATATAGAAAATCATATAGTTGATATGATTATATAGCTTACAGAGTAAGGAAATATAAAAAATATTTGAATGTGACAAGTGGTTTTTTAGTTTAAAATAAGAAAAAAGAAACCGAAATGAAATTCAAAACATGGAAAAAGCCCTCAATCAAAAAAATTTGTCGAATTATTAATCAGATATTTTTAAATTTAAAGTTAATCATCTATATATTATAAAGATTATAAATGAATATAAAAATTGAAATTTAAATTAATAAATTCAATTTTGTTCTGTTTGACCCCCAAGCCGAGGAACAGCCAGCAGAAAAAAGACTAGTGATTTAGGATACTTAGGTTTTTCAGCAGTAACTAAGTAAATGAAACACCCAAATATTTATTACCCGTTTAACCAAATGTCGGAATCTTCTTCCATAGTACAGTAGCGAATCACGACGAGCAGATACCAGCACTGGTGGTTATCCCGACCATTCCACCCCTGGACTGAGAGCCAAATTCCGACATTTGATTAAACGGGTAATAATGAGTTATGCAATAATTATTTTGTCAAATTCAATTATCGCCCGCAGGCGTCGCCCCCCCATCCATGCATTATTGTGAAGACCCGAAAAATCAAGGCTGTCCCGTGCCTCGCGGGTAAAGCGCGGAGGGAGGCGCGAACCGTGACGCAGAAACAATCAAAGGACGGAAAAGGTGGGGACCGCAGGCCGCAACACGCGCGCGGCTCTTCCAGAACTTCCTGCCGGGGACGACGTCTGTACCGCCACGCGTCCGGCACGTCCAGCACGTGCGGCACATACAGGTCAGGTGTTCGACGCCCAGACCTCCCGGTCTCTGCCGCGCAACGGTCGGGACATCCGGGACATCCTGGCTTCGTCATGAAGGGCCGTGACGCTCGGATGGAAAGCGCCGCGGACCGAAGCCAGCGTCCCGGCGGCCCGTTCCAGCAGAATCGCCGCGGCCTCCGGGTCGCGGCAGGCCATGATCCGCGCGGCGCCCGCCCTCAGTCCGGCCGCCGCCAGATCGCCCAGCCGCCTGTCCTCGAGCAGATCGGCATAGCTCAGGCGCACGGCTGCCTCTCCGAACCGTCCGTGGCCGAAGCCGTCTTCCGCGACGTCAGCTGCCTCCAGTTCCTGGAACAGTATCCTGATGACGGTTTCGGCAAACAGGCCGATTTCCGTGCCGAACTCGTGGCTGAAACAGCTTTCGGCTTCGTCAAGGTGCCCCCTGGCCCTCTCCCGCGCACCCCTGCCGGGGGACCCTGCCAGGGAGCGGGCGAGATCCGTCATGAGCTGCCCGGTCGACCACGAGAGCGGAACGGATTCTCCCGGAAACAGCCCGAGCGTCGCCTCGAGCGCCTCAGCGGAACCCGCAGAGTCGCCCAGGGCGCTAAGGGCCCTCGCCATGATCCTTCCGGCGGAGACGGCGAGCCGGTCCGGCATCTCCCTGGCGGGAGACGGGACCTGAGAGTCCGGCGAGGGATCGAGCCAGGGATATTCCCAGGGCTCCAGCCAGACGGGGTCGCAGGGCAGACATGGCGGCGGATCGCTTTCCTCCCCCACGGACAGGCCGGCCCTGCGGGAGGACGTCTTCTTCCTGCAATAGGCGGCACGGGCATCCAGCGCCTGCAGCATGTCGCGGCATAGCCTCACGGCGAGCAGGGCATCGTCCTCCGGGGGAGGGCCTTCCAGCTCGCCCGCGCCGGGAGTCTCAGGCCCGGCCAAGACGTCAGCCCATCTTTCCATGGCCGCCAGCTCCCTGCGCGACGGCCGGTGCGGGTCCTCGTCCTCGAGCCCTGCCAGCCTCTCCGCCGCCCTGGCGAGCACTGGGAGAGCCGCGTCCCGCAGGCCCGCCGAGGCAGCGGCTCTGGCCAGGGAAGATCTCGCGCAGTAACCTTCGGAAATTTTCGGCCAGCGACCGACGTGAGTCGCCTGTAGAAGCTCGGCCCACGGCATGTCCGGCGGAGCGGGACACCCGGCGGCAGCGAGCGCGTCCGCGAGCCCAGACGCTGCAGAGAGCGTCATGACCGCGCGCAGGCCCAGCCGTTCGGACAGATTGCGGTATGCGAACCTGTACAGCCCGGCCGCATGCGGCACGTTCCCGTACCCGAGCATCGACCCGGCTTCTTCCAGAATGCTGGAGAACTTGCGAATGAACCGCTGGGGCACTCCCGGTCCTGAGCGCTTCCCCCGCCTGCCCTTAGCCCCCGGCCTCGCGGGAGTTCCGGCCTTCCCAGGCGGAGCCGGCCTCCCGGACGTGGCATGCCTGCCGCTCCGGCGCCTTCCCGGCCAGCCACCTGAAGTTCCCGTCCCGGGGACCGTCACGGGGAGCCCGTCCAGCGTGTCGTCCAGCCAGTTCGGCTCGTTCCCGAACCATGCATGGGCCATGACATCGGCGGCGAACGACGTCTCCTCCTCACGGCCAGTCCATCCGTCCCAGACAGTTCCGGAACCGCCGCACGTCTCAAGGAGGGACGTCTCAAGGCCCGTTACGGCCTGGGCAGAGTGAATGCCGTGAAACTGCCCGTACGTGCCGGACAGCATGCAACGCTCCGCAGCTCGGCTCAGAGACGCCCACGCCCTCGGATCGTTTGCGCCGTATATGCCCGCCGCAAAAGCGTGCAGGCGTTTCCATGCCATGGCCGCGGCAACGCAGTCCCCGGTGCCGGAAAGCCGCTCGGCATCCTTGCGCGCGTCCTCCAGGAACGGGGTCATGGGGGGGAAATTCCATTCGGGTATGCCGGACTGGCACGGCCACGTGCCCGGCATTCCGAAAAGGTCAGTTCGGGGAAGGCCGAACGGGTCCGCAAAGCCCGGCCCTTCAAGCATGTCCCAAAGTTCCCACCTGGCGAAATCGTCCGGCATCATGCCGGTCGGGGATGCCAGACAGCCGTGACTCCCCGGCGAGGCGCCCCTCACCAGCCTCTCCTTCTCCTCCTTCCTCCCGGCCTCCAGCCTCTCGACCTCCATCCTCTCGGCCTCCTCCGCCGCCTTCCTCGCCGCCTTGTCGGCATTCCTGGCGGCCTTCGCGGCCTTCTTGGCAGCCTTGCGCGCCATGAGCATCTTCTTGCGCCTTCGGGCCTTGTCGGACTTCACGGGCTGAGCCGCCTTCAGACTCTTCTGAAAATTCGATGCCTTCGGCACCTTCGCGGCCTTCGGAGCCTTCGATGCCTTCGATGCCGTCGATGCCTTCGATGCCTTAGATGCCTTCGCCAACTTCGGGGCCTTGGAGCAAGCCGGCCCACAGGACGCCTTCGGTTCCTTCGAATCTTTCGAAACCTTCGGCCCGACCGGGACACCGGACCTGTCCGGAGCCCCGGAGCCGTCAGGACCGCCGGTCAGTCCCGGTGCCCCCGAACCGCAGGAATCACCGAATATCTTCGGAGAGCCTGATGCCCTCGGGACGTCTGGTCCCTTATAGTCCACCGGCATGTTCCGCTCCTGCCTGAACGATTCCGAGCCATGCAGGGCCTGAAGGCACGGGCCAGACCACGGCCCAGGACCCTAGCCCCGCACCGAGGAGGATCGAGGGCCCTGCTCGCGCCGACGTCTGCAGGTCCGGGGGAAGGTGCGTCACGACCTCACCGCCCGCCCCCGAGGCGCTCCACGGCCTCGCGGGAGAGCTCCGCCTCGCCCGCGCCCGAAGCGGGCCCGAACCCCTCGAGCGCCTTCCGGTGAAGCTCCAGCGCGACCGGGCCGCGGCCGGACGCCTCGAACACGCCGGCCAGGAGCGTGAGCGCCCTGGATGCCTCCCTCGCGTCCCCCTCTGCGGCGCGGATCTTCCAGAGCCGTCCGAATGACGCGGCGGCCCTGAGGTGCTGCCCCGCGCTCAGCCAGGCGGCGCCGGTGTCCTCCAGCAGGCTCAGGAAACCCGGGGAGTCCTCCCCCATCAAGCGACGGGCCGTGCCAGCCGCTCTGGAGCGGAGTCTCGCCGCGCACTCCGGATCTTTGTGGCAGACCCGCCTGGCCGCCTTCGCCCGGATGCCTGCCGCGTCCAGTGAGTCGAGGCCGTAAACGGCCTCCGACAGCTCGGCGAACCTCGACGCGCCGACGAGGACGGCCCAGAGGGCCTTCGGCATGCGGTTATCGCAGTCCTGGTTGCGCAGGAGCTTCAGGACGATCTCGCGCCGGTACCTGTCCATGGCCTCCAGGACGGTAGCGACGCTCTCACCGTACTCCGCGCCCTCCCTTCCAGCTCCGTCCGCCGCCCCGGCCTTCCGGCCCGCCCCGGCGGCCTTCCGGCCCGTCCCGGCGGCCTTCCGGGCCGCTCTGGAGAGCTTTCCGCCCGCCCTGGGGACCTTCCCGCCCGCCCTTGCCGGCGAGCCGGAACTCCCGCCCGGCCCGGCGCCGGCACCGCGCCTGCGGGCGAGCTCCGCGTCGCAGCGGGACTTCAGGGATCGGAGGGTGCGGATGTCCGCCCCGCCCTCCCCGGACTCCGGCGGGCGCGGGACGCCATCCCCGTCCGTGGCAGAGGCCAATATCTCCCTGTAAATGCCGGCGGCGAGGTCGCGATCCTCCTGCGGCACCGGCCCGGACAGCTCGCCCATTCCCGGCGCTCCGGCGGCGGCGAGCGCGTCGGCGAGCCGTATACGGCACTCGACCGCGAGGTCGTGCCCCGCTCCGAGCGACGCCTCGAGCCCCTCAGCGGCGCGTCTCAGCACCGGCACGGCCTCCTCGCGGCTGCCGGACTGGGCGAGCGCGTGGCCCAGGGAGGATTCCAGCGCGAAACCCCTCTCGGTGCCCGCCGCGGCGAAGCCGGCGGTGGAGCCCATGAGCGAGCTGTAGCGCTCGGCCGCCTCAACCCATTCGCCTGCGGCCGCGAGCGTATCCGCCAGGCGCCCGAGCGTCTCCTCGGCCTCGGGGCTTCCTGGGCTCTCCTCCTCCAGGAGCTCGTACGCGTCTCGCAGCCGCTCCGCCTCCTCCTGCTTCTTCGCGATCCTGCCCAGGACCCTGGATGCCCTCCTCTCGTCAGAGGTCGGCTCGTCGTACTCGCCGTCACCGAGGAGGCCCCACATGACGGTGCATCCCCCCTCCAGGCCCAGCCCGCAGCCCCTGCCGCCCCACTCGGGGATCTCGGGGTCGTCGTCGAAGGCCAGGTCCCTCAGGGGGCCCTCCAGCCCTGGCCCAATGTCGTTGTAAGGGAATCCGTCGCCCGGTGCCGCCCCGTCGCGCGGGCCCGGCGGCGACATCATGAGCGTGCGCATGCAGTAGCCCGTCTCCTCCTGGAGAAGCCTGCGCCGCTGCGCCTTGCCCACGGACCCGAAGGCGTCGGACCACTCGGCCAGGGCCAGCCCGGCCCCCGCCCAGAAGCCGTCCCTCGCGGGGCTCATACAGCTGGGATCCGACTCCAGGGCGCTCCGGAGCGCCCGGCTCATAGCGGCCCGGGGCCTGGGGTCCCTGTGGCTAAAGACCATCGCGCCCACGTCCGCTATCTCCTTCCAGAACCTGGCGGACTCGAGGACCTGGCCCAGGTGGCCCGTGGTCTCCGCCCTGGCCCTGAAATCCTCCATGAGGGCGGTCATGGGGAGGAAACGCCACTTCGGGACCTCCACCGGCTCGCCGAACTTGAACGTGGAGCCCGGCGGGAGCCAGACGCCACCGGGCCTGGGGGTTGGCTTCGCCGCCTTCGGCATGCTGGCCGCCGCCTCGGAGGCCAGTGCCTCCATCGCGACTGCCGCCTCGGCGAGCCCGGCATTCGCAAGGGCCCGGGCCGCGACGGAAGCTGAGGCAGCCTCGCGAGCCGCCTTCCCGGAAAGATCCGCGGCGGCCTTCGCCTTCCCGGCAGGCTTCGCCTTCCCCCCGCCAGAGGCCCCGGGCGCGGGCTTCTTCCTGCCGCTGCCGGTTTCCCCGGATCCGCCGGACTTTTTTACTGCCGCGAGGAGCGCGGGCACGGGAACGGCAGACCAGGCGGCGGCCGCCAGGGCCATGAGCGTCAGAGACGTGATCGTCATTGGGGGATCCTTTCCGAGCGGATTTGCAACGGCACGAAGCAGCCTGCGTCCCAGGCCATCGGCCGGTCACCCGGCGACAGGAGCACGCGGGGGGCGAGGCACGGCGACAGGAGCACGCGGGGGCCGGGGCACGGCGGCGGGGCAACCGCGCTCACGAGCCCTGCTCCTGAAGCCGCTTGACGTCATCCCTGGACATGTCCGTGTGTCTGTCCAGGACCCCGAAGTTCCTCCTCCTGGCATCCAGGACCTCCAGGTGAAGCGCCAGAGCCGCATCGCGGTCGCCGGCCTTGGCCATGGCGACTGCCCGGTGATACCTGGCCATTAGCGCCATCCGGGACTCGGGGCCTCTCAGACGCGACCAGACGCCATCCTCCCTCACGAAGTAGGGCAGCGCCTCCCGCGCATCCTCCGGCCCCCCGCCCATCATAATGAGGTGGCCCACACCCTCCAACGTGATGGCAAGCGTGTCGGAGTCAGGGGGATCGTCCCCGTGGAGCGCCAGTGACTCGCGGTAAGTGGCAAGCGCCCCGGCACGGTCGTTTGACCAGTAGCGCAGGGGCGCCTCCATCACCAGGCGGCTGATGCGCAGCTCCTCCCGCAGGCCGGGCAAGGGAGGGGGGCCGGAAGGCTCGCGAACGCGGGAAAGAGCCTGCGCGCAGCTTTCTCGGTCCCTTTTCGAAATGAGCGCATTGGCCAGGAAGAGCCTTATTTCGCAGGCCTCCCAGGCGCGGAGCGCCGCTTCCGATCTCTCGGGACCGGCCCCGGTCCGGGACGCCTCCGGGAGACGGAAGCCTTCCGGGACGCCGGACCGGTCGGACTGCTCGGGGACGCCGGACGGGACGGGCGGGACGGGCGGGACGGACAGCCCAGGAGCGCCCGGCAGTCCCCCGGACTCCGGTAATTCCGGGGAAAACGACGTACCCATGTTCTCCAGCGCCTCCAGGACGACGGCCCTGAACAATCCGGCGGGCTTGGGCTTGAAGGCGTTGTTCATGACATCCGAGGTGAGGACGGCGTGGCGCAGGGTCTCCGGGGCACAGGCGCCCATTGCATCCCTCGCGTCACGAAGGTTCCCGAG
Source organism: Deltaproteobacteria bacterium (assembly GCA_031263525.1). Taxonomy (GTDB): domain Bacteria; phylum Desulfobacterota; class Desulfarculia; order Adiutricales; family Adiutricaceae; genus JAIRZX01. Next base: position 7,444 of record JAISFP010000069.1, read on the forward strand.
CCGGAAGCGCTGGACTTCTTTGACGGGGCCGGTCAATCTCTCGACAGCCAGGGCCAGGAGGGAATCGGCGGCCAGGGTCAGGGGATGGCGGTCTCCCAGGCCCTGCTTGAGCTCTTGCCTGTTATCGGACAGCATCCCGACCGCCGACTCGAAGTCGCCGCTCAGGACACTTATCTCCGCCAGAGCCAGCGCCGCCCGGTGAACGCGCAGGGGCACCCGTCCGTCCGGCGAAAGGTGCTCCTCCCGGCACGGCAGCCGGTTGAGCCTGTTGAACAGGGCTCTGGCCTCCCCCAGCTCCTCATCCGTTGGGAAGCGGTCGTAACTGGGGAGGGCCCTGCTGGGCCAGGTCCGGCCGATGAGGAAGAACCCGTAGCGCTCCATGGCGTCCGCGGCGTCGCGATCCGCTCCGCCCCCCGGCGCGTCCAGGGCAAGGAAGGAATCCCTGAGGAGCGTCCTGGCCTCCGCCTGAGCCTCCGCGTCCGCAGGCCAGGCCCTGCCAGCCAGGATCCAGCCCAGCCTCGAGCGTAGGACCAGCGCCTCCCGGTTCCGGGGACCGTGCTCCCCCTCCAGCGCGGCGATTTCCTCCCGCATGGCGCATGGATCCGCCATGGGCTCACGCGGCTCGTACCAGTGCGACGGAGTCGGCCCGCCGGGCGGTTCAGGCCACATCGCCTCCGCCAGGGACGCGCAGGGCTTTGGGAAAGGCGAGGCGCTGTCCCGGTCCGGGAGCGCCTCAATCGCCTTGCGGGCCGCCAGGAGCGTCGCCCGGGCATACTCCGTCTCCTTCTGCGCAGGCCAGTCCAGGCCGGGGCCCGTTTCCTTAGGGACGCCGTCCCCAACGCCCCTCCCGGGGGACGAGGCTTCGTCCAGGTCGAGGAAGGCGCCGTGGAAGACCCCGGCAGTGAGGGGCAGGAGCTCCTTTGCCCTGTCAGCCGCCCTCGCCGCCTCCGCAGGACCCCAGGCCTCGCCTGAAGTGCCGGCAAGTCCCGCGCGCGCGGCGCCGGAGCCGAAGATGACGCCTGGCCTGGCGCCGGCAACGCCGGGCGCGACGGCGGCGCATCCGATGCCGTCTCCGGCGGAATCCTCCGAAGGACGGCCTGCTGCGCAGGCTCCCGCGGCAACGGTGTCGCCCTCTCCTGCGGAACCCTCGGCAGGACGGCCCGTGGCGCACGCTTCGCCTTCAGCGACGTCGTCGCAGGCCGTGTCGCCGTCGTCAGCTGAATCTTCCGCGGAACAGCCGGCTCCGGCGTGAGCATCGGCGCTTCCGCCGCCGTCCTCAGATGAATCTTCCGCAGAAAAATCTCCGCAGTCGGATTCGTTGAGGTTTCCGGTGGCGTCCGTCGAAAATTCAGCAGAAAAGCGTACGGCGTCGGCATCTGCTGCGACGGAGTCGCCGTCATCTGCGGAATCCTCGGCAGAAAAGGATGCGGCGTCGGCTTCCGCATCGGCGGCATGGCCGTCACCGCCATCGGCGGCAGGGCCGTCACCGTCATCGGCGGAATCTTCCGCCGAACGGGAACCGACATACGTTCTCGCAGGCATTACGTTTCCATCGCCGTAAAAAAATGTCGCGGAAGTGACAGCAGCTACGCTTCCATAGCCGTCGTCCGCAGAATCTTCCGCAGAGAAGCCTGCGGCGTCAGGATCGACGGCAGAACCGTCTCCGTCGTCGGATGAATCATCCGCAGAAAAGGCTGCGGCGTCCGGCTCTACGGCAGACCCGTCTCCGTCATCTGATGAATCCTCCGCAGAAAAGCCAGCGGCGTCAGGCTCGACGGCAGAACCGTCTCCGTCGCCGGATGAATCCTCCGCGGAAAAGGCTGCGGCGTCCCCGCCGGCACCAACACCGCCGCCGTCGTCCGCAGAATCCTCTGCAGAAAAGTCGGCAACGTTCTCGCCGGCACCGTCGCCCGCCAAACCATCTTCTGAATCTTCCGCAGAAAAGACTGCGGCGTCAGGCTCGACAAGAGAACCGTCGCCGTCGTCCGCAGAATCCTCCGCAGAAAAGACTGCGGCGTATGGCTCGACAGAAGAACCGTCTCCGTCGTCCGCAGAATCTTCCGCAGAAAAACCAGCGGCGTCGGACTCGACGGGAGAAACGCCGCAGTCGTCAGCAGAATCTTCCGCAGAAAAGCCAGCGGCGTCGGACTCGACGGGAGAAACGCCGCCGTCGTCAGCAGAATCTTCCGCAGAAAAGCCTGCGGAGTCGGAATCGACGGGAGAAACGCCGCCGTCGTCAGGAGAATATTCCGCATAAAAGCCAGCGGAGTCGGACTCCACGGGAGAACCGTCGCCGTCGTCCGCAAAATCTTCCGCAGAAAATACTGCGGTGCCGGACTCTACGGGAGAACCGTCGCCGTCGTCCGCAGAATCTTCCGCAGAAAATACTGCGGCGTCCGGCTCGCCGGGAGAACAGTCGTCGTCCGCAGAATCCTCCGCAGAAAAGCCTGCGGCGTCCGGCTCGACAGGAGAACCGCCGCCGTGGTCCGCCGAATACTCCGCAGAAAAGCCAGCAAGGTCCTCGACGGCGGCAGCGCCGTCGCCGTCGTCCGCGGAATCCTCAGCGGAAAAGCCAGCGTCGCCGGCGGCGGCAACAGCAGCGTCATCTCCGTCGTCTGCGGAATCCTCGGCCGAAAAGTCTGCTGCGACCGCAACTGCCGTCACGCCGTCGCCCTTGTCGACGGAATCTCCGGACGCTGCTCCGCCGCCGTCAGCGCCTGGCACGGAGGGGGGACGCCCGGCCTCGGCGGCAGGTTCCCGGACGGAGGGAACCTCCGCGTTCCACGCCCCCCAGACGGGGGAAACGTCCCCGGCACCAGCTGCCCTGGCGGCCTCGGTGGCCAGGGAGATGCGCTCCAGCGCCTCCAGGGCGGCGGCCGAGCAGGCGGCCGCGGCTTCGGGAGCCTCGCCGGTCTCCAGGACCAGGCGAGCCGAGCGGGACAGGAGCGCCCAGACCCTGGGGTCGTCGGGTCCGTGGACGGCCAGGACAAAGGAGCGCAGGCGGTTCATGCCGATGACGGCCTCCCAGATGTCCTGCCAGACAATCTTCTCCAAGCTCTCCCTCATGCTCTCAAGCGTCGGTCCCATGGGCCTGAAGTTCCAGCGGGGCAGGAGGGCGGCCCTGGCTTCCGCCGCCAGGCGGGAGGGCGACCGGCGGGCCGAAGCAAGGCCGGGCGTCCGGGGGCCGGTCCCGGCTGACGGGGACCGGCGGCCGCCCTTCTTCTCGCGGGGCCGGGGCCTGGCGTGCCCCTTTCCCTTGCCGCCGGGCTTTTTGGCGGCATGGAGCGGAGCCCCGCGGAGGACGAGGCAGGCGGCGCAGGCCGCTGCGGCTATAATCGCCAGGACATGGAGACTCATCGGGGGTCCGTTGGACGCGAGCGCCTCCTCCGAGGCGCCCGTGCCCGGGCATGGGCGTCGCGCGGTCCCGCGCGGAGGGGCTCGGGACGGCAGGGGGCGGACGGCAAAAAGGGCATGATAGTGCCTCGGGCGGAAAATGGCAAGCCCTTGCGGGGCGAGGCTGGCGACGGGCCAGGGACTGGGTGCGCGGCACGCCGCGGGTCCGGGAGCCGGTCACGGGGACCCGTCAGGGCGGTCCGGGGCCAGGAGGCGGCGTGAAGCTCAACGTTCTCGGGAACGGCCTCGGGATGCCGCTGGCCGGGAAGGCCCGCGACATGCGGCTGGGCCCGGAGGGCCAGGCGCCAGACAGGGACCGAAAGCCCCGACGATGTCATGGACGGACGCGTCAGGCTGAGGGCCGGTATGGATCGCGACCTGCGGCAGGGCAGGAAAGGACCGGATGCCGCGAATGGCTCTCGAGCGTGAGCGAGATGATGCAGCCCCGGAGGCCGGCGACCAGCTGCCGACCGGGAGGTCCCGGCGCCAGCCGGTTGCCCGAAGGGCCCGCCACCTGCTTCTGGCTCGGAGGGCCCGCGACCTGCCGATTGCCGGAGGGCCTGCCACTGCTTCTGGCTCGGAGGGCCCGCGACCTGACGATTGCCGGAGGGCCCGCCGCCTGCCATGGGGCAGGAGAGGCCGAAGATCGCGACGGGGTCGGGAGACTCGGCTGGATGCGGGTGCCGGAAGGGGCGGCAGGCCTGTTACGGGGGACCGGAGGCCCCGGCGGATCCCCAGGGCATGGCGGGCCGGCATCCCCTCAGCCCCGCGCGAGCCGCTCCACGGCCTTCGCGCTCCCGCTTAACGGGCCGGGCCGGCATCGCGCGGGGGAGGCCAGCGGCATTCGGCGGCGGCCGTCCACGGGGAATCCGGAGCCCCGTCCAAGCCTCCCCGGCCGTCAGGGCTTTCCAGTGCCGGAGGGATTGCGTGCCTTCGCCAGGAGCTTGGCGGCCGTCGCGGCCCTGCGGTCGCCCTTCCCCAGCAGGCGCTCCAGCGCCGACAGGGCGGGCGCGAGCACCGCCTCGGCCTCGGCGAGGTCGCCGGCCTTCAGGAAAACGCGGGCTGCCAGGCATCTCAGGACGTGCATGTCCGTCTCCTCCCTTGCCTCCGGGACCTTGCGGGCGGCCCCGGCCCCCCCGCCCGCACGGGCGCCCGCCGCCCGGTGAGCGGGGGTCTCCAGCGCCTCGGCGGCCTGGAGGCGGATGGTCGCGGCCATGGCCTTCTTGCCCGAGGCGTCCAGCATGTCGGCGAGGCGGCACATGGAATGCACCGTCTCGCGGCAGGCCTGCCCCCGGCACATCCTCTGGGTCTCCGTGACAGTGTTGAAGAACTCGGAGGCCTTCTCGAAAGCGCCCTCGGCCGCGGCCGACTCGGCTCCGCCGGCGAGGGCGCGGACCCCCCTCGCGCTGATCTTCCCCTTGGACAAGTGCTTCGCCTGGAGCTCCATGAGGACCGTGCTCCGGATTTCGAGCGCCACATCCTCATCGCCCAGAAGGCTCAGGCACTCGGCCACGCGGAGATTGGCGTCGACCCTCCTCGCCTTGCCTTCGCGGCCCCCGCCCCGCCTGGCCAGGATGCTGTGCCACAGTTCCAGGGCCTCCCTCACGGCCTTTTTCGGGGGTACTTCACGGGGCTCGCGGGCGAGGATCCTCAGGGGCCCGGAGTCACGCGTCAGGAAGAGCGCGAGCCTCGCGGCCGCGTCCTGGGCCTCCGGGGACGTGGAGAAGGGCGTCTCCAGCCCCCTGACCGCCTCGCGCAGGAGCCCCTCGGCCTCGCCCAGAAGCCCAGCGGACCTCGCGGCCTCCCTGGCCTCCCCGGCCTCCGTGCCCTCCGCGGCCGGCGGCCGCGCCCGGAACACCTCGGCAGCTATCGCGTCGCCCAGCCTGGACGCGAGCGTCAGGGTCTTGTCCGAGCCCGCCGCCTTGCGGAGCTCCCTCTCGAGCTCCTTGCGCAGCTCGTCCGACCCGGGTCCCGGGGGGAGGGCCGGATCGCCGGGCAGGCCCGGGCCGTCCTTCACGGTGAAGCCCCGCCCGGGCAGCGGCCACAGGGCCTCCGGTACGTTCCTGGCGGGAGAAACGCCCTCTGTCAGGCGGCTCACCGCGCGGCCGCCCGTCTCCTCCTCGACAGCCCGCGAGACGAGGTCCGTGAGCTCGGCGAACCTCCTCTCCTTCCCCTTCAGTACTGCGCCCGCCAGCGCGAAGCGGGCGCAGGCCCCGCCGGCCTGCAGGGAGTCCTCGGGTCCGGGCAGGTTGCCGGTCTCGTCGTGCCCCGTCCTCGCGGCCTCGATGAGCGAGCGGCCCGCCCGCGAGAGAGCGGCCAGGGTCCTCGGGTCCTGAGGCCCGTAGGCCGCGGAGGCGAAAGCCCGCACCTGCTCCCAGCGCAACGCCGCCGTGGCGCTCTTCCCCTTCCTGAAGGAGAACTCGGCCTTAGAGCGGAGCTTCTCCAGGAGGCTCCCCATGGGCGGGAAGTCCCACTCAGGCAGCAACCTCATCTCCTCCGGGCTCGGGAACTCGAGGATCCCGGACCTGCCGGGTCCGCCCCGGCCTCCTCCCGAGCCGGCCCCGCCGCCCCTTGCGTTGCCGGGCTTCCTCCCGGCGGCCAGGGCCCTGCGAGCGGGGAGGAGGACGACTGCCGCGGCCAGCGCGGCCGCCCAGGCCGCGGGGACGTGGACGGAAGCTGGAAGGCTGGCGAACGCGTCAAGGAGGCTCGATGCCATGTCCGGGAAAATCATCTGGTATCCTCCGTGCCGAGTGCCGGGACGCCGCGGCTCTCGGGAAGCTCAAGTCAGACGGGAACCGGGAGAAGAAACTGGAAGGGAAAGAGGGTGCCGGGCAAGATAAGGGGGACCGGGAAGGGGCCGTGAAGGTTACCGGGAAAGGAGGCGGTAAATGGGAACGGAAAGGGGGCGTGAAGGTAACCGGGAAAGGAGGCGGTAAATGGGAACGGAAAGGGGGCGTGAAGGTAACCGGGAAAGGAGGCGGTAAATGGGAAC
>JAISFP010000078.1 GCA_031263525.1 Deltaproteobacteria bacterium
GGCGAAGTTGCCCGGCTCTTGTTGTGGCCACCCGCTGGGCCGGCCTTCCCGCATGTTGTGTCCAGTCCTCCCGGCACAGCCTCCAGCTGCGTGGACACATTTAATTTCCGACGTAATATCTCACCACTTTATCCTGAGTCTGTAGATAGCTGGCAGTGCTTCCCTGGCTCCCGCCTGTTCCCTGAAGGTCTGGCCGACTCTCTGAGGTCCAGGGCATGCTTCGGGTCCCAGGTGCCAAGGCCGGCTCCCGACGGCTCCCTGTCATTGGTCCGCCAGGCCCCGGCGGCGTCAGCCGCTAGCTCTTGAGAGATATGAGGGTGTTCGCCAGCATGCAGGTGAGCGCGAAGACAGCGTCGAGGGGCAGGTAAAAAGCGATGTTCGCGTCGTAGTTGTAACGTGCGGCGGCCGGGAACTCGTCGTCGGCAGGATCCAGGTACCAGTAGATCTCCGCGAAGGGGAGGACCCTGGCCCTCCAGGCCAGGTTGGCGTGACCCCGGGCGCCCACGGCCTCGGAGGCCATGGCCAGCGCCCCGGGATCGTCTGAGAAGGCGCGGGCCAGCGGGGCATGGGGGAGCTCGTGATGAAGGCGGAAGAAGAGCTGGCCCGAGGGGAGGGCGAAGGGCCCCACCTCCCGGTCCGCAAGCCCGGGGGCCGGGCCGGAGGCTGACTTCGTCAGGTAAGTCAGGAGAACGATTCTGCCGTTGCGGTCCAGTTCCGGGCGACCCGGGGGTGAGACGACGGTCCTCGACCTCCCGTCAAGCTCGCAGGGCGCGCCCAGGAGCTCCAGCGTGAAGACGGGACCGCCGTCCGTCAGTCTCAGGGAGGCGCCCGACTTCTCGGCCACGGACTCGGGGTCCTGGGCCAGGAGTTCGTCCCAGAGCATCTGGGTGGAGAGGTCTTTCATGGCGTCGGACTGGGCGGTGCGGGGACTCGTCATGGGTAGGGGCTTCCGTTTCTGGAGGTTTCCTGCCGGTCTCTTGCCGGCTCATTGCCGGGCTGGCTCCTTGCCGCCGCCTCCGGGACTGAAGGTGGCGCCCGGAAGCGGCCGGCTTGCGAGGCCAGTCATCTTCGGGCATGGAGGCCGGAGATTTCAGGCCCGAGAGTGCTTTCGGGGCCAGGGCGGACTCTGAAGGGGCGCTGCAAAATTAAATGAACTGCCGCCTTCAATGAGTCAGGCCCATAGGGAAGGGCATGTTTCCTGGTCGGGAGGAGAGCCAGGCGGACGGCCGTCAGTGACGGGGAACCCGTCCGGGCCGGGGCGGTTTCCAGGGTGATGGCAGATTTAGGCGGGGCGCCCTTCCGGGCCGGGCGGCCTGGGCGTCTCCGGGTACCCTATAGGGAGTTTCCATTTTCCCGCGGACGGCCTGTCTCATGAGCCTTTGAGTGAGACCAGGGAGTCCGCCAGACAGTTCGTCAGCCCGAATATCATGTCCAGGCCGAGGTAATAGCAGATGTTGGCGTCGAAGTTGTACCTGCACTCGGCGGGGAACTCGTCGTCGGCCGGCTCCAGGTACCAGTAGACCTCGACGTTGGGGAGGACCCTGGCCTTCCAGGCCAGCTTGCCGTTGGGGACGGCGCCCACCAGCCCCGAGGCCCTCCCCAGGGCCTCCGGATCGTCCCCGAAGGCGGTTGCAAGCTGGGACTTGGGAAGCTCGTGGGGTCCAGTGAAGAAGAGGTCCCCCCACGGGAGGCTGTGGGGCCCGGTCTCGCGTCCGGCGAGGCCCGGGGACGGGCCCTTCGCGGACTGCACCAGGTAGGCAAGGAGCACGATTTTCGGGTAATAGTCCAGCTCCGGCCGTCCGGGAGGGCTGGTCACCTTCCTGTCCCCCATGCGGAACTCGTAGTCGGAGGCCAGGAAGCAGATCGTGTAGACAGTGCCGCCTTCCTCCTGCCTCGCGGTCGCGCCGGACTTCTCGGCCACCGAGGCGGGGTCGAGTTCCGACAGATCGTCCCAGAGCGGATGCAGCGCAAAGTCGTGTCTCGGGCCAGCTGCCTTGTCGGGATCGGCCATGGAGGATGTCGCCTTTCTGCCGGAGGGCTCGTGTCCGGAGCCGGATGTCACGTTTGGGGGGCATGCGCGGGGGCACATGCAAGGCGGGTTGGTGCCAGCTGGCGCGTGATCGAGGGCAGGTTCCGGGGCTCCTGCCCGGAGGGTTCGTGCCGGCGGGCAGGGGTCACGGAGGTCCTGTTCCGGTGCGCCTGCCAGGCGGGATCTTGACAGGGAGCACGTGTCAGCGAGGCCATGGCCCGGGGGGGCCGGCCAGACATTTCGTGCCGGCGGGCTTATTCCAAGCCGGCAAGCCCCGATGCCTGAACCCTGGGGGTTCGTGACATCTGACTCGCGTCACGAAGACAGCGCTCCTGGGCCCGTGCCAGGAGGTTCACCCCAGGGGGGTGAGCCTGACGCAGGAGACCAGGGGCCTGAGCCTTGCGGATGCGGATAAAAGGTTCTGCTGGGCTGATGCAGGTCAATAGCCTGCGGCTCCGACTGGCCATGCAGCTTCGTCAGGCCTGCGGCTCCGACTGGCCTGTGGCCGTGCCGCCCTCGCTTGCGGTCCTCGCGGGGGGCCGTCAGCGGCTCGGGAGCTAATGGCTGCAGGGAGTCGCGCAGGCGGAACACCCCTCTGGGAGCGGCAGTTCCTTTTCGGGGGTGACCGTGAACCCCTCCCGTTTCCCGGAGGTGCCGTAACTTATGATGACGTTGCCGGTCTGGTCCATGAGCCCCTTTTCCATCAGCAGGGTCAGGCCTCCTCCGGGGCCGGCCCAGTCGTCGGGGCCGGGGGCGTCAACGGTGATGGAGAGCCCGCCTGCAGGCCCGCAGGAGCCCTTGGACGCGAAAACTCTGACAGAGAGGGGCGCGTTCCTGCTTTCCAGGAACGCGACGAGGCGCCGGGACGCCTCGGGGGTGATGGTGATCATGGGAGTTGCCTTACGACCCGCCGGGAGAGGCCGAAAAAGGTCACGGGCGAGGGTGGGCAGTTTAGCTTCCCCCGCAATGTCGAAACCGGCCCGGAAAGCCCCCGCCCTGGCTGAAGGAGGCATGCCGAACCTTGTCCGGGGCTGGCTGTCCGGACACTAGACATTACGTCCTGGCCACAAAAAATGCAACAACAGGCGCTACGGGGCCGCGAATCCGGCTGTCTCCGTTGCAGTTGCCGGACGGGCGGAGGGGCCTGTGGCCGGTCGGCAGGCGGAAAGAGACCTTCCCGCCTTCGACCCGTGCTTATCCTCATCGGCTTCCAGGGCCATCAGGACCTCCTTACCTCCGGAACCAGCCCTCCGGCCGTATTCACCTCCGGAGCACGGTCCGTCGGGCCATCCTCCAGGCTTCGACCCCTCCACGTCCTGGGCTCAGGACACACCCCTGCCCCGGCTGTCCCCTACTCCTGGGCAAGACGTTCCGGCCTCGCTCCCCGCGTCGATCAGCCTCTCCACCGCCGGTCCCTGGTTCTGCCGGCAGCGTCCCTTCCGCCACTGGGTCAGCCGGTCGCGTCTCTTCCGCCACCGAGTCTGGAGGCCGTGTATCTTCCGGCCCCGGGTCTGGAGGCCGCGTCTCTTCGGCGTCTCAGCCCCCTGCCCGGCCGGGCCCGTTGGAGAGTCTCAGGTGGCGGAGGTGGTAGGCGTGGCCGGAGATGGCCGCCAGCCCCGTGACGGCGGCGGTCTCGGCCTTGAGGGTGTAGGGGCCGAACGAGACCGGAAGGAAGCCGGCAAGGGCCGCGTCCTTCTTTTCAGAGTCCGCGAAGCCGCCCTCCGGGCCAACCATGAGGGCCGGCGATGGTGTCGGCGGCCCGTCCAGGACGCCGTCCGGGAGAGAGGCGAGCAGGCTGAAGACCGGGAGCCCGGACGGGTCGGCGATGATCCTGGCGGGCTCCAGGGGCCCCGAGGCGGCCCCGAGGTCCTCCGCGGCGGCCAGGAACTCCTGAACGGTCATGGGGTCGGTCACGGTCATGGCGGCGTTCCGGCCGCACTGCTTTCTGGACTCGACGGCGATGCAGCGGCATCTCCGGACAATCTTCGGGGCGGGATATTCGGCGGAGACGCGGCACCTCTCGGTCAGGAGCGGGACCAGGACGTCGCATCCGAGCTCGGAGGCCTGGGTGGCCGCCCACGTGAAGCACGAAGGCCGGAGGATGGCCAGGGCCAGGAGCGTGGGGGGCGGGGGGGCCGCCTCGATCCTGAAGGGCCCGAGAAGCTTCACCACGAGCCCGGGGGAGCGGCCCCTCTCGGCATGGAGCACGAGGGCGGGGGCGTGTCCGCGCTCGCCCTGGACGTCCACCTGGTCCCCCTTCGAGAGCCTCAGGACGACAGTGCCGTGACGGGCCTCCTGGGCGGCCAGCGCGTAGGTGTCCCCCTCGTCTCCGGGGGTGGCCCCGGCACCGCCGCCGGGAAGGGGGATCCGGACAGGCTGGCCGGCGGGGTCGGTCCTGCCCGCGCCGCGGGCCGTGCCGCGCCGGCGGGCCTTCCCGGTCGGGGAGCGCCGTCCCGGACCGCCTCCGGATTTCGAGTCCGGGCCCGGCCCCCCCGGGCCGCCTCCGGCCTTCGAGGCCGGGCCCGGCCCCCCCGGGCCGCCTCCGGCCTCCGAGGCCGGGTCAGGAACGGCCGGGCCGCCTCCGGCTTTCGAGGCCGGATCAGAAACGCCGGCCCCGGCGGGACCGCGCTCGAGGAGGACCGCGTCCTCCAGGGAGAGTCTCGGCTTTCTCACGGTCAGGGCCTGCCGAAGTCGTCGTCCGCGGAGGGGGGCCTGGACGCCCAGTCGGCGGAAGGCGGAGGGGTCTCGAGGGACGGCTCTGACAGGATGACCCTCTCGGGATCCGGGCCCCCCTCGAAGCCGTCCGCGTCAGGCCCGGAGGGCAGCGACATCTCCAGGGCCGACCACTCGGCCTGGCCCAGGTGGCGAGTCCAGTGCCACCCGAGCCTCTGGTAGGCCCTGGCGCACTCCTCGGCCTGGTCGACCAGGATCCCGGAGAGGACCAGCCTGGCCCCGGGCGAGGCCGCCCTGGTCATCTCCACGGCGAGGGACAGGAGGGGGTTGAGGGTGATGTTGGCCATCAAGACGTCGAAGCCCAGGGACCGGCCGTCCGCAGTCCCGTGCCGGAACTGGACCCGCTTGCCCACCTTGTTGGCGGAGGCGTTCTTCCTGGCCGTCTCGGGGGTGTCGGGGTCGGTGTCCAGGCCCAGGACGTCAGAGTCCGGGAAGAGCATGGCCGATGCTATGGCCAGGATCCCGCTCCCGGAGCCCACGTCCAGAACCTTCGAGGGCATGGCGAGCCTGCCGGGGACGACGGGGCCGGAGCCGGGGCGCCCGCCTGCCGCCTGCTTTCCCGGAGCGTCCAGCTCGTCGGCGATTTCCGAGAGGAGCCTGAGGCACATGAAGGTCGTGGGGTGCCGCCCGCTCCCGAAGGCCGCCCCCGCGTTGACGCGCACCACGTCCGGGGGGGCCTCCCCCTCGGGAGGCGGGTCGAAGGGGTCGCCCTTCCAGAAGGACGGGCAGACGACGAGCCTGCCCGAGACCCTTATGGGCGTCTGGTCCTTCCTCCAGGCCGCGTCCCAGTCCTCCAGGATCTTCATCTCCAGCTCGATGCCCACTTCCCCGGGCCCCAGGCCGAAGGCCTCTGATATGCGCTCCGCCGCCTGCGGGAGCTCGGTCATGAGGCGCATGGCGTCCTCGGACGCGAAGGCGGCTTTCATGACAGCGTTCCCGTTCCCGTCTGGGAGATCCTCCCAGACGCTCCGGCACCCGGACTCGAAGAGTGCGGCGGAGGCCGCCTCCGACGCCCTCCCCGGCAGCCTTATGACCGCCTGGAGCCATTCTTCCATAAGACGTTCCCCGTGCCCCCGGCCTGCCGCGGCGTCCCTCGGCCTCGGCGGGGGGCGGAACGCGTGAAGCGGGGATGATACAGATCTGAGACAAAGATCTTTGGTGACGAGAGCGGCGGCCCTGCCGGGTCCCGGAGGACCCCAGGCCGCAGATTACGCAAAAAAGATAACCCATAGCCCGGAGAAATGATAGAGCAAGCCTTACATTGGGAGCGATGTAACCGTTCGCGTGGGTGAACGAGAGTAGCCGGCGTTTAGGGCTAGTCGACGCTTTATGTAAAGCTTTACATAAAGCGTCCCCCGGCCCGAAGCCCCCCTGCTCCAGGAACCACCTGGCGTGACTTTCCGCGAAGGGGGCCCTGAGGTCGCAGGCAGCCATGGGCAGAAGCCTGTCAGGGTGCCGGGCGCACTCCTTCAGGATCCAGCCGCTGAAGCGCCTCACCCCGGAAGGGGAATCCGCTCGCCAGGGCCCTGTCGACGCCGCCCTCGTCCATGGAGCGGAGGGCTCGTCCGTGGAGCACATCCTGGCGGACTCCTCCCCGTACAGGAGTTCCGGGGCGGGCTCCCCCGCGCGGGGCGCCCTTCCGGTCTTCCAGGAGGTAGGGGGGGCTCAGGAGTACGTGGACGTCAATGTGCATGGAAAGGGGGACCGGCGGCTGGGGTGCCGTGTGGCGTGCCGGGACAGGCCAGGACCTGGAGGAAGGCACAGACAGGGGGCCGGGAGGCGGTCAGAAGGGAAGGAGTCAGGAACGAAGCTGGGGCCCGGAGCCGGCAGGGAGGGTGTCAGCTCCGAAGCAGGGTCCCGGAGCCGGACGGGAGGGTGTCGGGGCCGAAGCAGGGGCCCGGAGCCGGACGGGAGGGCGTCAGGACTGAAGCTGGGGCCCGGAGCCGGACGGGAGGGAAGAACTGTGACGGTCTGACAGGGAAGGACCGTGGCAGCGTTCACTGGAGGGCGGCGTTCGTCGGGAGGGGGGAATCGGCGTCCGTCCAGGGGATAGCCGTTGCCGTCCGGAAGGTCAGATCCGGGGCGGCCTTCACGGGAGGGCCGCATCCGTCTGGAGCGGGAAAGAGGTGAAAGACCTGAAAGACAGCCTGTTGTGGTCCGTAGTGCCAGTAAGGCACGCTGGTTGATGTGAGGGCGGTCCCGGCAGGCGGCGGGGCAGGCAAGAAGAAGGCCGGGACGCAGAGGCGGTCGTGGAGCCGAAGCAGGGCGGTCAGTCCCTGGAGGCAGTGCGGGTCTCGAGCTTTCCGTCTGGAATGTCGGCTTCGGCGTACAGGGCACCCTTTCTTATTGCCCGGTAGCTCTCTCCCGGCCCTTGCGAGCTTCCTCGGGAACCCGGCCTGACCTCCTCCGGTCCCGGAGACTCTCCCTTAGAACGTACACCCTTGCAACGAAGTAACCTTTCTGATAATGTGGCATAGTATTAAGGGGATCCTGCCCGAGGGCATGGCGCTTCTGCCCGCTGACTAAGACCTGGGTTTTCGGTATTCGGCATGGCCTTTTGCCTTACAAAGTTTTTCTTTCCTAGCTCTGGCGGCAACATTGCCCCGGTATCAAATCCAGACCGACAGGCCAGAACGACATCTGTTTTAGAAATTGGGATATTTAAGTCCGATTCTTAAGAGGCCGCGACCATGATGCCGACAAGAAGTTTCAACACCACTGGCACGTGCTATCCTGACCAACACTACATGCTTCCGGCGTTGCCTCGGCTCCCGGATGTCAACGACATGATAGAGGGCAAATATTATTTCGTTCTCCACGCGCCCCGCCAGTCCGGGAAAACCACGTGCGTGAGAGAGCTAACTAGACAGATAAATTCAGAGGGCAGGTATTACGCCATCAAATGCTCTCTGGCTTCTTTAAGGAATCAGACAAAAAGAGACATAGCCATGAGCACGGTCGTAGGCCGGATAAACAGGGCGCTTCAGGTTTCCGGTATCGATAAGCTAAAAAATTTGGCTTACTCGTTCCGCGAAGAACCCTACATGAACGATCCTGATTCAAACGTTCTGAGCATGTTGAACGGTATTTGCAGCTCATTGGACAGAGAACTGGTAGTCTTCTTCGACGAGGCCGACTGCCTGCATGAAGATCCACTCATAACCTTTCTGACACAGATAAGGGACGGCTATCTCGAACGTTACGATTCCCCGGATTCTGTTTTCCCAAGGTCTATGGCGCTTGTGGGCATGCGGGACCTAAGGGACTATCGACACAGGGTCAGGCCAGATGAACAGTCCGCAGGACTGGCCAGTCCTTTCAACGTAAAGAAGGAGTCGTTGACTCTGGCCAACTTCAGCAGTGATGAAATCGAGTCCCTCTACGGCCAGCACACGGCGGACACGGGACAGATTTTCGCGAAGGATGCCGTCGAGAGAGCCTGGCACTGGACCGAGGGGCAGCCCTGGCTGGTCAACGCTCTTGCAGACAATGTCATAGTCAAACAGTTCAAAAAAGATTACTCCAGGATTGTCACGGCAAATGAAATCGACCTTGCGATCCATGATCTGTTATTGCGCAACGACACCCATTTCGACTCGCTCGCTGAACGGCTCAGGGAACCAAGGGTCAGAAGAGTGGTCGAGTCGGTCATTGTCGGGGCTGAATCCTTTCCGAAAGGAGTGTCGAGAGACGATGCAGGATACGTGGTCGATCTCGGGCTCCTGCAGGCCGACTCCGCAAGAGAACATTACTGGCCGGCCAACCCCGTCTACGGGGAGGTTATCGCAAGGCGCTTGACCTGGGACATCCAGATGGCGATACCCAAAGACTTTGCCAACAAATGGATGGACGGAACAGGCATCGACATGAATGGCCTTCTCAAGGCATTTCAAGAATACTGGCGCATGAACAGTTATGCTTTGAAGGAAAAGATCAACTTCAAAAATAACGTGCTTGCCAGTATTAAAGATGCTTTGGAATTTTTAAACCCTAAAAAAGATAATGGAAGTTCAAATGGAGATTTTGA
>JAISFP010000095.1 GCA_031263525.1 Deltaproteobacteria bacterium
CAGCTCCAGGACAGGCTGCCTCCGTGGCCAGGGCGGCCTACCTCCAGCGCCAGGACAGGCTGCCTCCGTGGCCAGGGCGGCCTACCTCCAGCGCCAGGACAGGCTAGCTCCGTGGCCAAGGCGATCAACCCGTGAACGGATACCAGGCCGGGAAGGAGGGTCCGGTAATGCCCCACTCCGAGAGCCAGGCCGGGAAGGAAGGTCCGGTAATGCCCGACTCCGAGAGCCAGGCCGAGAAAGTCAGCCCCGAGAGCCGGGGTGAGAAGGAAGCCAGCCCGAAGCCCGGCCACGAAGTCCAGGCCCAGAAGGGCGGGGCCGAGAGCCGGGGTGAGAAGGGAGCCAGCCCGAAGCCCGACCCCGAAGTCCAGGCCGAGAAGCCCGGCCCCGAGAGCCGGGGTGAGAAGGGCTCCAGCCCGAAGTCCGGCCCCGAAGTCCGGGCCGAGAAACCCGGCCCCGAGAGCCAAGGCGAGAAGGCCGGCCTCGGGTGCCAGGGCGAGAAGCCCAGTCCCGTGAGCCGGGAGGAGAAGACCAGCCCCGAGAAACGAGGGGAGAGGGGCGGCCCCGAGAGCCAGTGCGAGAAGGGAGACAGGACGAGGCACGGCCCCGAGAGCCAGGCTGGGAAGCCCTGCCCCTAGAGGCCGGCCCCCAGGGTTCGGTCCGAAAAAGTGGGCCCGGCCAACCCTGGCCCAGAAGCCCGGGCCGAGAAGGCGGGCCCCGAAGTCCAGGCCGAGAAGGGAGGGCCGGCGATGCCGGGCCCCGGGGCCCGGGCCGAGAAGGACGGAGCGGAGAGGCCGTGTCCGCCATTGGCCCCGAAAGGAAGGTGGTCCAGAGGAACCACGTCCGCAGGCCGCGTTCCCGAATGGTGGCCCGGGAGAACTGTGACCGCGAGGCCCGTGTCCGAGTGACGGCCCGGCATGACCGACCTCACAAAGGCCGAGCACGACCGCGGTCCGAAGAAGGCACCTGGGGAAGGCCGGCCGGGAACGGCGGCCAGGCCAATTCGTCTCCTGCGGGCAAGCCTCAAACGGCACTCAGAGCCACGCTTTAGCAAGCCCCAGGGTCCGCTCGCTGGGATTCTGGGGCCTGCCCTAACGGGTCACGGCTCCTCAGGAAGCACCGTGTCGGCGCCCGCGGGGACATGCCCTCCCGCAAGAGCGGAGGCACCCCTCGGAGGCAGTCCTGGGGTCGGGGAGAAAGCCCCGTCCGGAGGAAGTCCGGCCCTCATGCCCAGGACACGGCAACGCCCCGGCGTTCGTAGGGAGATCGGGACCGACGGACGCGAAGGGAAAGCCACGCCCTCCGAGAGGCGCTTACATAGTCTGATCCGAGGAGGATCCAAGCGTCTGAAGCTGAGCCCGAGCAGGAGACAGCCGTCATGTCAAAGCTGAGGGACGGGTGTCTTCAAAGACATGACTCACTACTGACCGGGCACCCGTTCCTTTCAGGCGCGGAACTGCGTGCCCTGTCAGTTAGAGCAACGGACGGAATCCTGCCTGCTGGAATTCACACGGCCTGCCCCATTCATGCCGGAGCCGGAGTGAGACGGACGCCCTCCTGCTCATGAAACGCCGCCTTGCCAGGCACAGGCCAGGCTTTGGCGTTTTAACGGAAACTCGCCCCTGACTGGCGTGAAGGGAAAGCCATGCCCTTTGAGCGGCTCCAGCATGGCCTGAATTGGGGATCCAGGCATCTAAACCGGAACAGGAACCAGCCGTCATGTTAAGCCCGAAGGATACATGTCTTCAATAAATAACCTTGAACTGAGGGTGTGAGCATTCGGCCCAAGCCTTGGATGTCCCCTCTGACCGGTATCGTTTTGGCCTGAATTTTGCTTTTGAAATCTCTGGACTCACATCGCACATGCTGGACGTGGCGAAAGGCGGCTGCCTTCCAGGTACAGAAATGCCACAATTTGTACCTGAGAACCCGAAGGCCCCACCACCCCGTGACCAGATACCTTCATCGACAAGGGGGCCCAGCACCTCCTGGCCTCCTTCGAGGCACTCTTCCCCGGGGAGACGCAGTTCACGCTAGAGAGCCTCTGGCCCCAGGTGAGGGATGGCATACTCGCGAGCCAGCTGAAGGAGTTCTTCGACGAGATCAGGCACAACACGGTCCGCGCCTTCCGGAAACACAGGGATGCGCTCCTGAAGTACAGCCAGAAGGGGAGCGCCTGGGACTGGATGGACAAGTTCGTCTTCAGGCTCATGGCGGAGGCCGCTCTGGAAAACGTCCTGAAGCCGATGCGGGACGGGAGGCCGGTGGACCTGGACCGCCTGAAATAGCTGATAGGCCAGGAGGCGGGAGGCCAGTCCCGGAACATCCCCGTAGTGAGGGACTCCGCCGGTCTCTACATAAGAAGCCTGTTCTCCCAGCTGGAGCGCGTGCCGAGGCGCCCCACCCTTCCCGAGGAGCTCCTGGGATTCCTGAACTTCGTTAAATCCAGCGTTCCGGACGTGGATCTCTGGAAGTTCCAGAACCTCTACTACAGCCTCATGCGCCGCGAGGCGGATCTCTTCCGCTCGCTCGCCGCGCCCGAGGGCGACATCCTTGCGGACATTGGGAGGACCCTGGGTTTCAGCGACCGCATGACCAGGTAGCCATTCGCCTGAGACCGGGCCGGGGTCCGGGCGCGACCTCCCCCGTCTCCGGAGAGAGGCCGTCCGTCAGGAGGCGGGCGACTCCGGGGCCTCCGCCTTGCTGCCAGGAATCTCCAGCTTTCGCCAGGCTATCCCGGCGGGCTTCCCGTGGCCGTTCCCGCCGGGCACAACCTCGGCCTTGAAGTGCCTGACCTCCCCACCGTAGCTCTCCGAGAGCCTGCCGATCCGCTCGCGGACGCTTTCAGCCTTCTTCAGGGTCCGGGGCCTGTCCAAGCCTCGTCCTGCTTCTCCGGCCATTCCCCGAACCCTGCGAGACGTGAGCCAGCCATTAGGGCTATGAATCATGAATCATGAGCGTCAGGAGGCTCGCCAGGTCCCTCCTGCGGCATGGAGCTTGCGCCCCACGACTCAGGGGGACACTGCCTGGAACCTGCCGATCAGGTCCCTGGTCTCGCCCAGGAGGGAGGCAAGGGACGCCGAGAGAGCGCTCCTCGTCTCCTTCATGCCGTTCAGCTCCGCCAGCTGGGCGTCTATCTCTGCTATTGCCGGCCTGATGGTCTTATCTACGGCATCCTCTACGCCCTTCCTGAAGTGGGCAGCCACGGCGTCCGCCGAGTCGTTGAAGGCCACGGTCACCTCGCCTCTGATACGCCTGATCTCGCGGTCGCGATCGGCGTCAGGGGAGTCGTCCTCGGCGAAAGCCAGGATGACCGATAGGACAGCTCCGGCTATGACCAGGCCTCGGCCCACGTTGGCCAGCACCCGCGTGAGCTTCACGGCCTCCCAGGGCTTGAACTTGACGCCGATGAACTTGGCCGCTTCCTTGATGAAGACGTGGGCGTTCGTGCCGGAGTACTGGTTCAGCTTGAAGACTCCGGCCAAGGTGACTGCCGTGCCCTTGAACGAGTGCTTCAGGAGGAACGTCCCGAGGTCCAGCGAGATGCCAGAGACCTTGGCGTACGCGCCGGCCTTGCCGGAGGCCTTGTCGGCCCTCATCTGTAGCCTGGGCATGAGGGTCTTCGCGAGTTCGCCTTCGGCAATGAGCTGGAGGCGCTCGTCCGCCGCCTTGAACCACCTGCCGAAGACAGCCTCCAGGGTGCCGCCCAGCTTTTCCGAGGCGCCGTCGACACTGGCCTGGGCCTTGGCCAGCCCGGCGTTGACCTCCTTCTCGTCGAAGGCGCCGTCCATCAGGCCCGCGACCTTGCGTCCCTCACCGGCAATGAGGGAGACGACTTTCTGGATCTCCGCCTCTCCATCGCGCGTGATGCCTTCCTGAGTCTCCTCAAGAATCCTCCTGCGCTGGAGGAGGAGCTCGATCACGGCATCGGCGTCCTCGTCGCCGGTGGGCTCGCATCCCTGGGCGTCCAGGATGGACTGCTCGAGGACATAGAGTGCGTTAGTGTAGCGGGCACCCAGGCCCTTCTCGGAGACAAAGCGGTTCATCGTGGCCGTGAACGCCGCGAAGCCGGACTTGCGGTCAAGAGACTCGGCCAGATCCGCGTCCCCCTTGCCCCTCACCTCTTCCGCGACGATGGCGTACTCAGCGTCGATGAAGGACATATAGAGCTCCTCCGGCGAGAAGGGGGCGAGCACCCTGCGCAGGTCCTCCTTGATGACGGACCTCGCGGCATCGGTGTTCCCGCCTGCGGTCATGCTCATCTTGTTCACGACGAGCATCATCTCCCGCGCCTTCCTGCGGTCGATGGCGAGCTCGCGGAAGTGCGCGGCCAGGTGGTCGTCGAAAAGCTCGGTGGTTATCACGAAGAGCAGAAGATCGGCTCTGGCGATTGCCTCGTATGTGATCTCGTCGTGTTCGGGGTGGAGCTCGGTGTGGATGCCGGGCGTGTCGACCACGAGCATTCCGTTCCAGTCGAGGCTCCGGGTCGTCCCCGTGGTGATGCCCGCGCCCGTGGCGATGTCGTCCATCCCGGTCAGGCGCTTCAGGATGGTCGACTTCCCGGCGCTGTACGCGCCGGCGAAGACCAGCCCGACCATGCCGCCTTCCGGGGCCATGCCCGCCGGAAGCTTTCCCGCTATCGCGCGGATCCTCCCGTTTGGCACCTCCGCGAGGCACTTTCTCGCTCTGGCCAGCAGATCCGTCCCGGCCGCGGTCAGTTTCTGGAGCTCAAGGCTATCATTTCGCATGCTTTCCTCCCGCATCGCTGGAGACGACGTGAATGCCCGTTAGCTGCTGGGCGAGCTTGATCCGGACCCTGGCCTCAGCGTTCAGCCCCTCCGTTGGCACGTGAGCCAGGTTGAGCTTCGGCTCCGGGCTAATCTTCCCCTCCGTGCTTCGCCACAGGGCGCTCCGGAGGATCCTGTACATGTCGCCGGTGTCAACGGCGAAGAAGACCGGCTCGCCGAGCGTCCGCGAGAGGGCGTACCTGGCATGAGCTGGGAACCTCGTGCCGGGGGCAACGAGGAGCATCGCGGCGGAGCCGGGGACCCTCGCGACGTCCTTTATCATGGCGTAGGCCCCGGGCTCGCCCAGTCTTGAGAGCGCCTCGAGCACCAGTGTCCTGGAGAGATCCTTCAGCTGGCCGTTTAGGTCCAGGGCCAGGCCGCGCTGGGCATCGGCCAGCTTGAAGAGGGACGTGTTCAGGGTCTTCAGGTCGTTGCGGTACAGGGCGACATGGTTCATGAGCTGGCCGAAAAACCAGTCGAGCGAGCTCCTGACGAGTTCCTTCTCCAGGCTGTCCACGCGTCTTTTCAGCTGTTTTGCGAGCTTCTGGCGCGCCTTCCTAATCTCGTCGTCCTGGTCATCGAAGAAGAAAGAGATAATGCTTCCGATGATGTGGATCCCTGCGGCTATCAGACCCAGGGGAGCCGCAAA
Source organism: Deltaproteobacteria bacterium (assembly GCA_031263525.1). GTDB lineage: Bacteria > Desulfobacterota > Desulfarculia > Adiutricales > Adiutricaceae > JAIRZX01. The sequence goes on from JAISFP010000095.1 coordinate 5,434, forward strand.
GAAGAGGGACGCCACGCTGACTATGCCGCTCACGACCGCCGTCCCGATGTTCCAGAGCTTCCGGGTGTTGAAGATCTTGTCCATCCCGATGTTGCTCTCGTTGCCGAACGTGTCGATGAACGTGAGTTCGGAATCCATCTTGCGGGCGATCTCGGTGAGCTTGTCCCTGCACTCCGCAACGAGGGTCTCCTGGACGCGCTTCGCCGCGCCCGCCACGTCCTTCCTCGCCTCCACACGCATCCATGCGTCCTGGGCATCGGAGTCCTCGTAGTGATCGTCCGCGAAGTCCGACACCTCGGCCCTGAGCGAGTCTGCCGCCTTCCTGATCTCCGCCCTGATCCTCACCTCGCCAGAGGCGCGGAACGCCTCCGCCCAGGCCGAAACCTCACGGATCCTGTCGAGGACGACCCTGCCTCTCGAAGAGTTGTTCTGGCTGAAGGCGAAGAACTCGTCGGTCAGCTGGACCATCCTGCTGACCGACAGATCGATGAAGCTCTTCAGGCGCAGGAAAGGGCCCTGCTCCTCTATCATTGCGACGATAGTCTTCTCGACGTTATCGAAATAGCTTTTACGGACAAGCTGGTCACTGCGGCGCTCGTAGCCCGGCCTGTCAGCCAGATACCGCGAGAGCAGATGCGTCACGACGAAGGGTATCTTCTCTCCGGGGATGTAGCTGCGGATGAACTCGTTGAACTGCAGGACCAGGTCCTTCACCCGCTGCTTGTCAAAGCGACGGTCTATCGTGGCGAGGAACAGATCCGCGTCCTCCGGCCCGCCCAGCTCGTGCTTGACATTGCATATCCCGATTACAGGCTTCCCTAGCCGCTTGATGTTCGCGAGACACTCGGCCTCGAAGGCCTTTGGGGCGTCATCGGTTATGAGAAACAGGACCAGGTCCGCCCTGTCGGCAGCTCCCATGGCCAGGCGGGTGTCCTCGCTTCCCTCGAAAGCCCCCGAGCCAGGGACGTCCGTCACCTCGAGGCCGTTCCAGGAATAGGAGCGCACGTCCCTGGTCGTCCGCTGGGCCCCCTTCCCGATTGACTCGCCGTTCCCGCGGGTCAGTATCTCCATCAGGGTGGACTTCCCGGCCATGGTGCGCCCGAACAGCGATATGGAGAACTGGTGGAGCCTATGGTATCTCTGCTCCAGCTCCATGGCCGAGTTCCTGTTCAGTGCGTTCAGCTCTTCCTTCATCTTGTCGAGCTGCCCCTTCAGCTGCTCTGACGTGGCCTGATCGCTCAGGGGGAGGGATTCGATGTCGCGGATGCTCGCGGCAAGCTTGGAAGATGCAGCAAGAGTGGCCTTGTTGTTCCTTTCCAGATTCACCATGGCGATCTCGTAGCCGCGCCTGGCCTCGCCCACGCACTTCATGAGCGCGTTCTCCAGCCCGGGGAAGCTACCGCCGCCTTTGACGGAAGCCCCTTGCCCGTCCCGGGCCGTTAGCCTGTTATCGTTCACGGTACCAGTCCTCACGCTCGAGGCTCGGCGGGTCAGGACGGCAGGGATGTATCCCGGCACCCGCATGACACGGCTCGCGGTTCGTCCGCCAGCCAGTCATATGCCTTACTCGTTTTCTATACTATATTTTTTTCCCGTTCAAAAGCAAGGATTTTTTCAGGCTCTGGCCCAATACCGTTTTCTTAGCCCACTCTTTGAAGGCAGAACCCGCCTGGAAAGCTGTCCCGAGCCTTTCTGCTGTTGACTGATGAAGCCGACCTGCCCGTCTCCTCCCTGCCGACCTGCCCCGTCTCCTCCCCGCCGACCTGCCCTTCCTCCTCCCCGCCGACCTGCCCTTCCACCTCCCCGCCGACTTGCCCTTCCACCTCCCCGCCGACTTGCCCAACTTCCTGGTCTCAACAGCCATGAGCGGATATTTCTTGACATCTCAGATGATATTACCAATTCGGTTAAATGTTATAATTTAAAGCTCACTAAAAAATTGCAAATATGAAATAAAAAATACAAATTTGATATATAATTTTAAGAGTGTCAAAATTTTGGCATCCTTTGCGTCTCCGTTTACAAAGATTAAGGCTGACCAATCTCTTTTGGCAACCACCCTCCCCCTCGGCCTTCCTCCCGCACGGTCTTCCTCCCCCCGACCTTCCCCCGCCTCGGCCTCCCGACCCCCCGGCCTTCCTCCCCCTCGACCTAGTTTTCCACCCCACTCCCCTACTTTCTGAGCCTCCTTCCTAGTTTTTGCCCCCTTCATGTGGTGGCTGATCTACACTTCAATGAATGTTTTTTATTGAGCATAATTGTGTATACTTAATCTAAATTATACAAAAATAACTAAAATGAGATTCAGGCAGATTTGACAATTTGAGTCGAAATTTTGATAATATAACTATGAAAACGCAAATCAACCTCAGGGAACACCCAGAATTAATCCCAGGATGCAAGAAGCAGGCTGAGATCTGTTTCAAGCGAAACTTGGCTCCTAAGGCAACTGCTCTGCTACTAAGTATTGCTCTCCCAACAATATACTGGTGGAAGAGGCTATTCGAAGAAAATGACGGTATTATTCCGCCGAACACAAAGCGTGGTCGCAAGACTGGTTCCGGCAGGCTGATGACCATGGCCCAGGAAATTATGATACAGTTTGTCATCTGCAATTTTTTTCCGCGTGAACTAGATATCTATTACAATACATGGACTTTAAAAGCTATTCGTCAGTTAATTCTTGAGTCATGCGATGGTCTTCATATTGGAAAGAGCACTATCAAAGATTACTTAAAGAGATGGGGTTATTCATCAAAAAAACCAACTAAAAGATCTTTGAAAAGAAATGTGGAAGAAATTATGAATTTCTTTTTCGTTGAATTTCCAAGGATTGTGGAGGAATGTGATAAAGGATATGGAATAATTATGGTTCAGGATGAGTCAGCTGCGCAATCAGATTCAAATAGAGATAGAGGGTATTCAGAAGTTGGAGGAAAAACAGAAAAGTGTACATCAGGATCAAGGTTTAAAGTAAATTTTATTATTGCACATACACTTGATGGTGAAACATTTTCCAATATATACACCGATAATTTTTGTAGTTCTAAATTCCTTGAGTTTTTATAATCTCTCGTAGATATTAAGAAAGGCACAAAAATATTTCTTCTCTGTGATAATCATCCAGTTCATAAGGCAAAGATAATTCAGAATTATATCAAAAGAAATAAAAAACATATTGAGTTAGTTTTCTTTCCAACTTATTGTCCAGAACTGAATCCTGTTGAACTTTTAAATAACATGATTAAACAGGATGTTAGCAAAGCTGAACCAGCAAAAACAAGAGACAAACATATTCAGCAGGTAACAGATATCCTTAATGATTTACATAACAATCATGATAAGGTTAAGAGTGTATTGAATGCACAGGATGTCAGATATATTAATCATATTAGGGGTATTAAGGTCTCTGATAATCCGGAATATCTTGACTTCATTTTTAAAACAATATCTCAACGTGGTAGCAGTAATTCAATAAGACTTTCCTCAGAAAATGGAATATCTGATTCCAAAGATAACAAGCAAAACACCAAGACCGCCGCGAAGGCCGCCACCGCCAAGGCCGCCGCGAAGGCCGTCGCCGCCGAGGCCGCCGAGAAGGCCGCTACCGCCGAGACCGCCGAGAAGGCCGCCGTCGCCGAGACCGCCGAGAAGGCCGTCGCCGCCGAGACCGCAGCGAAGGCGACCGCAGCCGAGTCCGCCGAAAAGGCCGCGAAGGCTGGCGTCACCGAGACCGCCGCCGCGAAGGCCGCAGTCGCCGAGACCGTCGTAGCGAAGACCGAGTCCACTAAGACCGCCGGGAAGGCTAGGAACTCTGGGCCCGCCGCCGAGGCCGCCGCCTCCGAGGCCGCCGCGAAGGCCGCCGCCGCCGAGGCCGCCGCGAAGGCTGCCGCCGAGACCGCAGCGAAGGCCGCCGTCGTCGAGGCCGCCGCGAAGGCAGCCGCCGCGAAAGCAGCCGCCGCGAAGGCCGTCGCTGCGAAGGCCGCGTCCACTAAGACAGCCGGGAAGGCCAGGGCATCCGGGCCCGCCGGGAAAGCCAGGGCATCCGGGCCCATAGAGATGGCCAGGGCATCCGGGCCTGCTGGGAAGGCTGTGTCCATTATGACCGCCGAGAAGGCCAGGTCCTCCGGGCCTGCCGGGAAGGTCAGGTCCTCCGGGACTGCCGGGATGGTCAGGTCCTCCGGGCCTGTCGAGAAGGCCAGGGTATCCTGGCCCGCCGGGAAGGCCAGGGCATCCGGGCCCGCCGGGAAGGCCAGGGCATCCGTGCCCGCCGGGAAGGCCAGGGCATCCCGACCCGCCGGGAAGGCCTGCATCTCAACGCCCAACGGGAAGATTAGGACTGTAGCGACCAGCTAGATGCCAGAGCTTCTGAGACCAGCGCGTGAGCCTGTCCCTTAAGTCTACTGAGAAGTTGGGGAGCTAGAAGTTCGCCAAGGTGGTTACGACTTCAGCTACCAGCAAGAGGCAGGGCTTCCATGACTAGAGCAAGGTGATGGTCCTAGCCCTTCAGGAAAGTTGGGAGCTAGTAGTTCGCGAGGAAGGTCAGGACTTCAGCGACCAACGTATGGACCTGTATCTTCAATCCCTACGAGAAGGCTGGGAGATAGAAGTTTGGCAGGAAGGCTAGGACTTCATCGACCAGTCCATGGACCTGTATCTTGAAGCCATCCGGGAAGGCCGGGAGATAGGAGTTTGCCAGGAAGGCCAAGATTTCATAGTATATACTTGAATGCAATAATTGAGCCAATAAATTTGTTCGTTCATTTTAATGATTTTTGAAAAAAATCAGTAGTTTTTTAAATTTTGTAAACTCTTGTTTGCCCCCGGTTTTCACCGATCTTTATAATATTTATCCGGAAGCGTAATATCTGTTCACGGGGGGGGGCAGAGCCTGCATGGTCATGTCCGCCCTCAAGAGCGAAGGAATCCCTCAGAAGAGCTTCCGTGGCCGGGGTGAAAGCACTCGTCCGGGGGAAGTCCGGCCTTCATTCCCAGGCCACGGCAACGCCCCGGCGTCCGGACGGAAGATCGGCCCCGACGCATGCGGAGGGCAAGCAGCGCCCTCCGAGCGACCCAGGCACGGCCTTCTCCGAGGATACAGGTGTCAGAACCGGAGCTTAATAAGGAGCCGGCCGTCATGTCAAGGCCGACGGCATGGTATCTTCAGGGCATGACCCGGTACTTCAGGCGCGACCGTCCCTCGCGGGACCCGGATCTTCCCGCCCCGGCCGGTGCCGTTTCGGCCGGAATCCCGTTGACCGGAAATCGCGGGACTCGCTCCTTCCATGGGTGACGGAGAATGAGGCGGACGCCTTCCGGATCATGGAACCCTGCCGCGTTTTCATGGGGAGCCC
>JAISFP010000183.1 GCA_031263525.1 Deltaproteobacteria bacterium
ACCCGCTGGGCCGGCCTTCCCGCATGTTGTGTCCAGTCCTCCCGGCACAGCCTCCAGCTGCGTGGACACATTTAATTTCCGACGTAATATCCGGAGAAAGGGGCAACTGGAGAAAGGCAGGAATAGAGACGACAACAACAGCAAAAACAATGACAATCAAAATGAACACCTACATGATTCAGGCAGAAAATCAAGATTGAATCCAGAATATGGACCTAATGCCGCTGAATCCGGAATACGGACCCAAAGACGCTGAAACGGCTGGCGACATTCCCGTGCCGCCCGTGACGGGCCGGGGCGGGCGAATCCCCTGGCACCAGCAGACTTTCCAGGAAAAATCGCCCCGGCCGCTCGCCCTCGCGCTTGCCCCGGACAGGCGCCCCGCGCTCCGCCCCGCCCGGATCCCCGGCCTGCGGGGTGCAAATTTAATTTTTCGCCAATTTCTTGACAACCTGCGGGATTTCCCTTAGCTTTTATCCGGGCGGCACTCTGACAACCGCCCGGGCCGGCCAGCGAGGGACTTTCCAGGACAGTACGGTACTTTCCGTAACTTTCCGGCGCCTCACGTTCCCTCCGGCACCCCCCGTGACCTCCGGCCTCCCGCAGGACGGCCCGGAGCCGAGCGGGGCCGGCCCGTCCGCATTAACATAGGACTGCCCAGGCTGCCCCCTGGACTGCCGCCGGATCCGGCCCGGGCCGCAGGCCCCGGCCGGCGGACACTTCTGCGCCCCGGGCCCGCCGGGCCCGGCAGACGCTTTCAAGGAGAACCGCATGTCCCTCCGCCAAGTCAAGAAGTCCGTCAAGGGCCACGCCGCCGTGGACGGCGCGGGCGTCCACCTGGTCCGCGTCCTGGGCGTCAGGACCGTCTACGACTACGACCCCTTCCTCATGCTCGACAGCTTCGACTCCGACGACTCCAGGCTGTGGATAAAGGGCTTCCCCACCCACCCCCACCGCGGCATAGAGACCATCACCTACCTCATCCAGGGCGAGATTGCCCACCGCGACAGCCTCGGCAACAAGGGGACCATCCGCTGCGGCGAGAGCCAGTGGATGACCGCCGGCTCCGGCATCATGCATGCCGAGATGCCCCTGGACGGCCCCAGGATGCTGGGCGTCCAGATCTGGCTGAACCTGCCGAAGTCCGAGAAGATGGCCTACCCCCGCTACTTCGACATCACCCAGGACAAGATCCCCGTGGTGAAGGAGAGCTTCGGGGAGGCCAGGATAATCTCCGGGGAGTTCGGGGGCGCGAAGGGCGTGGAGCCCCGCCACGTGAAGGCCACCCTGATAGACTTCCTCATCAATCCCGGCCAGAGGGCCCTCATCCCCACCATCGACGGCGAGAACGCCTTCGTGTTCCTGATCGAGGGGGAGGCGAAGATCGGCAAGAAGACCTACTCCGAGAAGTCCGCTGTCCTCTTCGAGATGGAAGGGAGCGGTATCGAGGTCGAGGCGCCCTTCGACCACCACGTCCGGCTCCTCTTCTTCGAGGGCAAGCCCCTCAAGGAGTGCGTGAGCTGGGGCGGCCCCATCGTCATGAACACCGCCGAGGAGATCCGCGAGGCCTTCGAGGAGCTCGAGGCCGGGACCTTCATCAAGCACAACGCCAGGGACGCCGGCTAGCCGGCGCCTCCTCCCGGACGCGGGCGCTCCCCGGGGAGCGCCCGTGCATCGGGCTGCCCGGCGTCCAGCGCCAGTCCGTCCCGGCGGGGGGCCCGGCTCCGGAGGGGCCCCGTGGGGCCGAGCGGGCCCGACAGCCGGAATTGCCGAAGGACGAAATGGACGAAAGAGACAGAGAGAGGCTGAAAAGTGCGAAAAAAAAATCCAAAAGCCAGAAGAACACGTCTGCCTCATGGACATCAAGGCACCGATGTCTTCAAAGCGTCAAGGTTTAGAAGATTCCGAGAAATTCCAAGAGATTCTGATATATTCTGAGATATCTTAAGATATTCTGAGATATTCTGATGTTTTCAGCAAGATATTGAGAAGCCATGAGCAATTCTGAGATATTCCGATAAATCATGAGTATTCCTGAGTGATCCTGAGTGAGCCTGAGGAATTCGAGTGGTTTGGGAATCAGAGATGCTCGGAAATCAGAGATGCTCGGAAATCAGAGATGCTCGGAAATCAGAGATGCTCGGGAATCAGAGATGCTCGGGAATCAGAGTTGCTCGGGAATCAGAGATGCTCGGGAATCAGAGTTGCTCGGGAATCAGAGATGCTCGGGAATCAGAGATGCTTGTGAATTTTAAATGATCGGTGGATTCGATCGTGTCCATTATTGAAAGTAGTTAATATTTGAAATGAATAAACAATTATAGAACATTAATTACGAAGTATAGATAGCTTTTTGATGAATTAATATATTCAATTTTATTGAAAGTTAGATATATGTTCTGATTTATATTGAATGAAAGATAAAATTTCCTAACATGCATTATTGCATTTAATGCTTCAATGAATCTAAGAATTTAATTATCTCAAAGCTTAAAGGGAACAAAGGATTTCAAGGTATTGAAAGTTTCGATCGGATGCCTGGCTCTCCAGTGTCCAGGCGTCAGGGCCTTCCGGACTCCCGGCCCTTCCCCGGTCGCAGGAGAGGGGCGCCAGGTGCCCGCGCGGGATGCCGGCTAGCTTTGCCGTTGACTCAGAGGCAGTTTCCGGCTAGAATCCCCGACATTGGTCCAACCTTCACGAAGAAGGGGGCTGGCCGCCTGACGCGGCCCGCGGGCGACCGGGGCATCCGGCGCCTCGCTGTCCTGGCGGCTTTGCCGCAATCTTCCAAAACAGAACCGGCCACGAAGGCCGCCCGTCCCGCTCTCCGGTTTTCCGGCGTGAACGGGAAGGGCGGTTTTTTTATCTTCTGCCCCCCGACTTTCCGAAGGAACGACACCCATGAGAATCTCACCCTGCCTCCGCGCCGCGGCCTGCGCGGCCCTGGCCCTCCTCTTTCTCTCAGCGGCCCCCGCCCTGGCCCACTTCGGCATGGTCATACCCTCCAGGACCACGGTCATGGATCTGGCCGAGCCCTACGTGGACTTCGAGATAAAGTTCTGGCACCCCTTCGAGAACTCCGGAATGACGCTGGCCAAGCCCGTGTCCTTCACCCTCCACTCCGGAGGGGAGGCGACAGACGCCACGGACGACCTGAAGGAGAAGAAGATAGGCGAGCTCACCGCCTGGACCTACACCTGGAAGGCGGCGCGCCCCGGGCTCACGGCCTTCGTCATGGAGCCCCAGCCCTACTGGGAGCCCGCCGAGGACAAGTTCATCGTCCACTACACCAAGGCCTACGTCGACGCCTACGGGGACGACGAGGGCTGGAACGAGCCCCTTGGCATCAAGACCGAGATAGTCCCCAGGGCCAAGCCGGGCGGCATGTACGCGGGCAACACCTTCACGGGGAAGGTCCTCCTGGACGGGAAGCCCGTCGCCGGCGGGGAGGTCGAGGTCGAGTGGTACCCCGGGCCCGGCATGAAGGGCGACGCCCCCTCCGAGACCATGGTCACCCAGGTGGTCCTGACAGACGAGAACGGGAACTTCCTGTTCACCCCGCCCGTTGCTGGCTGGTGGGGGTTCGCGGCATTAAACGATGCCGACTACAAGCTCAAGTCCGAAGGCGTCGACAAGGACGTCGAGCTCGGGGCCGTCCTGTGGGTCTACTTCCACGACTTCAGGCCGGCGGCGGCAGCCCAGTGAGAGACTCGCCCCATCTCACGGGCCGCGTCCCCCCCGTCCGCCCGAAACTCCGGGCCGTCGCCGGCACTCGAGCAGGCCATGGTGCCGGAACAGGCGTTTCCTCCATCCAGGGCCACGGCCCCGGGTCTGCCGCTGGCAAGGGCCACGACGGCTCCGGAACTGCTGCTGGCAAAGGCCGCGGCCCCGAAACGATCGCCAGACAGGGAAGGCTCGCCATGGCCCTGATCCTGTCCGTCCTGGCGCTCGCCATGTGGGCGGCAGCCTCGCCTCCGCGCCCCGCCCTGGCGCATGCGGTCTACGTCTTCGCCTACGCTGACGGCGACGAGATCTGCACCGAGAGCTACTTCACCCGCAAGAACCGCGTGCAGGGCGGCCGGATCGTCATGCAGGACGCCTCCGGGACCGAGATCGAGTCCGCCGTCACCGGCTCCGACGGCAACCACTGCTTCAGGGCACCCCCAGGCGAGGGGGATCTGAAGTTCGTGGTGCTGGCGGGGGAAGGCCACCGCGGGGAATTCACCCTGCCTGCGGCCGACAGGCCGGCGGCTGCCGCCCCCGTGGCGGAGGGCGGAACCGGGACGGCCCCTTCAGGGAGCCCTTCCGGCACCTCCGGAACCGGCCCCGGCCCGTCGGGGACTGTGCCTGACGCCGACGGAACGGCCTCCGGCCCGTCAGGAACGGTGCCCGGCCCCGGAACCCATACGTCCGGCATTTCTGAAGAAGCGCTACGCTCCATAGTCCGCGAGGAGATAAGGACGCAGATAAGCCCCGTCGTCCGGGCCCTGGCCGAGGCCAGGAGAGACAGGACCCCGGGCCTCCGCGAGATCGTGGGGGGCCTGGGCTGGGTGGCGGGCATAGGCGGCCTTGTCATGTGGCTGAAGAGGAGGCCGGGCGGCCCCGGCCGGAAGGACTGACTTTAAAAATGCACATCTCCGAAGGCGTACTTTCCCCCCCCGTGCTCGCGACGGGAGCGGCCCTAGCCCTGGCGGGCCTGGCCGCCGGACTCAGGGCGATAAAGGACGAGGACACCCCCAAGGCGGCCGTGCTGTCCGCCGTCTTCTTCACCGCGTCCCTCATTCACGTGAACATCGGCCCGGGCTCGGCGCACCTGATACTTTCGGGGCTCATCGGCCTCATGATGGGGAGGGCCGCCTTCCCGGTCATCTTCTTCGGCCTCCTGCTCCAGGGCATACTGTTCGGGTTCGGGGGGATCACCACGCTGGGGGTCAACACCCTCACCATGGCGGGCCCGGCAGTCCTCGTGGGCGTGCTCCTGCGGCCCGGCGTGAACAGCGCCAGATCCCCGCTCGCGTCCGTGTCGGGATTCCTGTGCGGGGCAATCCCGGTGCTGCTCTCGGGGTTCCTGGCGGGCCTCGCGCTCTACCTCTCGGGCGAGCAGGGCCAGTACGTGGCCGTGGCCTGGGCCGTCGTGGCGGGAAACCTCCCGATAGTCGTCATGGAGGGATTCGTGTGCATGTTCTGCGTGCAGTTCTTCCGCAAGGTCCGTCCAGATCTCCTGAGGCATGCGGCCTTCGCCCCCGGTGCGGGGTCCGGCTCGCCCGCCCTTTCCCCGGCAGAGTGAGGCGAGGGCCCGGACAGCGACGTATGCCGGATCGCTCCGGAAAGGAAGCCTCGGTCGGTGGTCTCAGGCACCGGCACCATGGCACATTTCCGCCGGTTCGACGGGCGACTCTTCCCGGCACGGCGGGAGATGGTCCCGAACCTGCCCTGAGGTTACCAAAGAGCAACTGTTTAGGTGCCCCTCTATTGAGGACCTTTTCGGGGGAAGAGAGCCCTGGAGGAAGAGAGCCCTAATGAGGAACCCTAAAAGTTGAAGAGTCAACTATGGATACTTCATATGGAGGGCAAAAGTCTCTGAAGAGGGCATTTTGGTTGGGAAGATCTTCCTGTTGAGTTCCTCTTGGGGGGGGGCCTGAACACTTACACCAAATAATTATAACTGAACCGACAGAAGAGAGACTGACCGGTCATGGCGAAACATGCTGGCCTTGGAGTTCTGCCTGTCGGACGGCGCGACTCCCGATGCCGAAACTGGCCTCACTGCGACCCCAGGACAAAACTGGCCGCCCCTCCTGCTGAGCGGTCACTGCGTTAAGGGTGACGGTTGACAGGCTCAGCTCATGATCTGTCCCCTGCCGTCCGGCAGGGCACCGTCGGACGGCTGTCCCGTGTTTCCGCCTTTCCGCTCTTCACCCTTCCCATCCACCTCCGCTACCGCAGTCCAGGGCCGGGGCAGTGATTCAGCGAAACCTGATCTAAACGTGCGCACAGGTCCGGCCGGGGGCGGCACCCGTCATGGGGGGCGGCACCGGACCCTCAGAACTCCAGCCTGACGTTCAGGGTCCCGGAAAAGCCCTCCCTCCTGCCAGCGTAGCCCAGGGCGCCGAGCTCTATGGACAGGGGGCCGTCCGGGGAGGGCTTCAGGCGCACTCCCAGCTCGAATATGCCGGTGTTGCCCTTGAGCGTCGGCGTCTCCAGGGGGATTCCGTTCACGTAGCCCCGGACGGCCCCGTCGAACTCCCTCTCGAAATACGCCCCGATGTAGGGAGATGCGGGAGAGCCGGCGTCGAGGGAGAGCCGTCCGCCGACCCGGACGCGCAACGAGTCGGCGTCCTCTAAGCGGATCCGGTCAAGGTTTACCGTCGCTTCCGAGCCCTTCTGGCGTGACCAGAAGACCCGCGCCCCGAGATCCAGCGTGAAGGCGCCGTCCGCCCCCCCTGGCCGCCACCTGCGTCCAACTCCGCCGTGGAGGCCCCAGTAGCTGCCGGAGATCCTGAAGGACGCCCCGGCCCCGTTGTACAGGATGTCGTCCGTGGAGAAGTCCGTCTCCTGGCGGCCAGCCCTGGCGGAGGCCTCCAGCCACATGCCGGGCAGGGGCCCGCCTTCGGCCTCCCAGCGGACGAGAATCCCCCCACCGGCGTACCCGGCCTCACCCCCCCCCGTCTACCTTGGCGGAGCTCGCGAAGGAGTTGGCGGTGTCGTAGTCGCCCTTCCCGACTTCCGCGAAGACGCCCAGGGTGAGCCTCCCCGTCCCGAGACCGGTGCCGAGGGCCGCGCCCGCCATCACGTGCGACCCGGAGACGTCCACGTGCGAGCCCGTCTCGTAGCGGGAACGCCCGGCCTCCATGCCCGCGAATGCCCCCCAGGAAAGCCCCGGTCCTGCAGTGGCGGCAGAGGCCGACGGGACGCCCTCCGCGACCACCAGATCATGACCCATGGCGACGAAGGCCAGCGAGGCCGCAGCCGCCTCGGGATACGCCTTCATCCTCTCGTAGCTCGGGGTCCAGGGGGCCAGTGCCGTGAAAGTGGCCAGGAGGCGTCCGGAGCCGCCGGGATCGGGGCCCAGCGCGTAGACATGCCCGTCCGCGCTCGTGACATTGACGGGAGAGAGTCCGGACCCGGTGATCACGTCGGCGTCCAGGAGGACTATCGACTCGCCCGGGGCAATGTCCGGCCTCGCTGTGGGCGACGCGGGGATGACTGCCCGGAGCTCCGTGGCCTGGGTCACCCTCGCCTCGCCATC
>JAISFP010000218.1 GCA_031263525.1 Deltaproteobacteria bacterium
TCTGCCGCCCCGGCCCCGGCACCGGCCTCCGGAACGCCCCTGATGTCCGCCGCCCCGGCCCCGGTTCCGGCCCCTTGAACGGCCCTGATGTCTGCCGCCCCGGCCCCGGCTCTGGCCCCCTGAACGGCCCTGATGTCTGCCGCCCCGGCCCCGGCTCCGGCCTCCTGAACGCCACTGATGTCAGCTTCCCTGGCACCGGTTCCTACCCCCGTAAGGCCATTGATGCCTGCAACCTGGGCCAGGCCCCGGCACCCGTAACGCCATTGATGCCTGCACCCTGGGCCCGGCCCCGGCCCCCGGAACGGCCCTGATGTCAGCCGCCCTGGCCCCGGCTCCGGCCACCTGAACGCCCCAGATGTCTGCCGCCCCGGCCCCGGCTCCGGTCCCCGGAACGGCCCTGATGCCTGCAACCTGGGCCCGGCCCCGGCACCCGTCACGCCATTGATGCCTGCAACCTGGGCCCGGCTTCCTGAACTCCGGGAACCTGCGTCTTGGCCCCGGTCAGTGTTGCCCGTCCGGGCGGTCCGGGTCAGGTGGGCGACGCGGCAGCCGCAGGGCCGGTCCGAGGCCGGGGGAGCAGTTCCAGGAACCCAGGAACCCAGGGGCGCGGTGCCGCGTGCCGGGCTCCGCTTCTTGACGTCGGGTACGGAGGGGAGCTAAAATGTGGCGTCTGTCGCGCCTGAGAGCTTGGCTTCCGGGCGCAGTTTTTTTTCCGCCCAGGCGCGATTCCGCCCTGGGCTTTTTAGCAAGTGGCGCGGGAATCGCGCTGAAAGGAGCCGGGCCTTGGGAAGAGCCATCGTATCGGTCGGGCCGGCCCGGGCGGCGGTCCCGCCCGGATACCCCTCCCCCGCCTCAGGCGGCGGGGCCAGGGACGGCGGCGGAGGCGGGGGGAGCGGCTGTCCCCCGGACGCACCTGATGCTACGGACACTGCTCCGGACGTTGCCCCTGCGGCGCGGACCGCCGCCCGGGCAGGCGGGGCGTCGCTGTGGTCGGGGACTTTCCTGACCCTGTTCGGCACTAACGTGTGCCTTTTCGGCAGCATGAACATGCTCCTGGCCACCATGCCCGTCCATTTCAAGGACCACGGCATGACGGAGGCCATGATAGGCATCATCTTCGGGGCCTTCTTCGCGTCCTCCATATGCTCGAGGCTTAAGACGGGGAGGCTCTCGGCGAGGCTGGGCGAGCTGGGGCTCCTGAAGGGGGCGCTCCTGACCGCGGCGCTGGGGAACGCCCTCATGCTCTCCGGGGACAGCTTCCCCGTGTACCTGCTGACCAGGCTGGTCAACGGGGCGGGCATCGGGGCCGCCACCACCCTCATGATCTCGCTCGCGTCCAAGATCATCCCGGCGTCCAGGCTCGCCGAGGGGCTGGGGAGGCTCGCCCTGGGCGCGAGCTTGGCCCTTGCCTTCGGGCCGCTCCTGGGGCTCAGGGTGGCAGGGAGTTGCGGGTTCCCGGTGCTCCTGGCCTCCACCTGCCTGCTCCTGACCTTCGCCTTCCTGGCGGTCGCGACCCGCACCCCCCCGGACTTCGCGTCCGAGGACGGCGGGGCCGGGGCGCCTCGGGAGGCGGGAGCCCCTGCAGCTCCCGCGTCCCGAGGCGCCGGGCTCCCCGGGCGGGAGATCCTCTACCCCGCGTTCCTGGTGCTGCTGCTGGGCGCGGCCTGCTGCGGGATCTTCACCTACCTGGTCCTCTACCTGGACGAGCTGGGCATCGACGGGGCGGGCACCTTTTTCTTCATTGCCACACTGGGGATAGTCGTGACGAGGCTCGCCGGGGGCAGGATCCACGACCGCATGGGGCACATGTTCGTCATCGTGCCCTCGGCGCTCCTTCTCATGGGGTCGCTCCTGATCCTCCTGGCCTTCCCCGGGCCCCTTGCCGCGAACGTCGCGGCCGGGTGCTACGGGCTGGGCATGGGGGCTCTGTTCCCCTCCCTCCAGGCCATCATCATCTCCTACGCCCCGCCTGACAGGAGGACGCTCGCCGCCGCCCTGTTCCTGAACGGCTACGACGTGGGCTACCTCCTGAACACCGTGGCCATGGGGTTCCTGGCGGGCCTCTTCCACACATATAGGGCAGTGTACGCCGCCACGCCCCTTTTCATGGTTGCTGTCATCCTGGTGTATACTCTGAACCCCGTCTTCGACAGGGGCAGGAGGGGGATGACGGCGGCGGTCTAGCACCCCGGCTCGGCCCGGACTGGCATGTCAGGTCTGGAGAGGGTGGGCAGGGCCGGAGGGCAGGGCAGAGCAGGCCTGGAGCGGCGAGGCCGGCCCGGAGAGCGAGGAAGACCCGGAGCGGCGAGGGTTGCCTGGAGAGCAGGGCCGCCCTTGAAAGGAAGGCCGGCCCCCGGAGCGGCGATGGCGGCCTGGAGAGCTGGGGCGCCCGGAGAGCGAGACCGGCCCGGAGCGGCGAGGGTTGCCTGGAGAGCAAGCCCTCCCCTGAGAGGAAGGCCAGCCCCCTGAGTGGCGATCGCGGCCTGGAGACCAAGCCAGCCCCTGAGAGGAAGGCCGGCCCCCGGAGCGGCGAGGGTGGCCTGGAGAGCTGGGTCGCACAGGAGAGCAAGGCTGGCCCTGAGAGGAAGACCGAGCTGGAAAGCAGGCCCGGCCTGGAACGGCGAGACCGGCCCGGAGAACGAGGGTGGCCTGGAAAGAAGGGCCTGCCTGGAGTGGCGAGACCGGCCCGGAGAGCGATGGTGGCCCGGAAAGCAGGGCCGCCCCAGAGAGGAAGGCCGTCCCCCGAAGCTACGATGGTGGCCCGGAAACCAGGGCCGTCCCTGAGAGGAAGGCCGTCCTCCGGAGCGGCGATGATGGCCTGGAGAGCAGGGCCGCTCCGGAGAGGAAAATTGCCCAGGAGAGCAGGGCCAAAGCTGAGTGGCGAGACCGGCCTCGGAGAGAAGGGCCGATCTGGCGAGCAGTGCCAAACCGGGTGATATGAGGCCGACCCGGAGAGGATTGGCCGGCCGCGGAGAGAAGGGCCGATCTGGCGAGCAGTGCCTAACCGGTGATATGAGGCCGACCCGGAGAGGACTGGCCGGCCTGGAGAGCAGTGCCTAACCGGTGATATGAGGCCGAGCCGGAGAGGATTGGCCGGCCTGGAGAGCAGGGGCGTCCCGGAGAGGATGGCCGCCTCAGCAAGGCGAGGGTGGCCTGGAGAGGCGATAGTGGCCTGGAAAGCAGGGCCGCCCCTGAGAGGAAGGCTGGCTCCCGGAGCGGAGATGGAAGACAGGAGAGCAAGGTCGATCTGGAGAGGAAGGCCGCCCCGGAGCGGCGAGGTCTGTCTGGATAGCAAGGCCGGCTAGAAGCGGCGAGGGTATCCTGGAGATCTGGGCGGCCCCGTGGGGGCGAGGTCGGCCCGGAGAGCAAGACCGGCCAGGATAGCAGGGCCAAACTGGGGGCCCGGACGCTGGGGCACCTGGGGCGGGAGGTTGGAGGAGGGGACGGACGAACCCCGCGAGTCGGGAGCCAAGGGCCCCTGATGCGGGAGGCTGAAGTAGGAGACGGTCGGACCCTGCGGGAAGGGAGCCGGGGCCACTGGGTTGGAGTCATGGACGGAGGGCCAGGATACGTGAGCTATTAGGTCGGCTTCAGGTCAGCGGGACTGTAGTGAGGACCGGGGGGCGGCCAGGAGCCGGAATGCAGGAGGGGCGGGAGGCTAGTCAGGCACCTGGTGGCAGGGGAGCCGGAATACAGGAGGGCGGGAGGCTCGTCAGGCACCTGGGGGCAGGAGCCGGAATGCAGGCGGGCTCGAGGCTCTTCAGGCACCTGGGGGGAAGGAGCCGGAAAGCAGGGAGCGGGAGGCTCGTCAGGTACCTGTGTGCAGGCGGCGGAAGGCAGGAGGGCGGCAGGCAGGATGTGGCGGATGCCCAGTCAAGGGTGCCGGGGGGCCGAAGTGAGCGGTCTGGAGACGGGGAGGGGGAGCCACGGTTCCGGATCCTGTACAACCACAACAGATGACCGGTGATCAGGGCAGGGCGGAAGTGCCCTGTGCCTCCCCGCCAGGGGGGCGGAAAGGATGGCAGAATGGGCATGACAGCGAAAGAGAAGATGCTCGCGGGAGAGCTGTTCAACCCGGACTTCGACGAGCTGCCTGAAGATCGGGCCAGGTGCAAGAGGCTGTGCCACGCGTACAACCACCTGGATCCTGGTGATCTGGAGGCAAGGGGGCGGATTGCCCGGGAGATCCTGGGAAAGACGGGGGCCGTGTTCAAGGTGGAGCAGCCATTCTGGTGCGACTACGGCTACAACATCGTCATAGGCGAGAACTTCTACAGCAACCACAACCTGGTGGTCCTGGACTGCGGCATAGTCACCTTCGGGGACGGGGTGATGGTGGCCCCGAACTGCGCCTTCTACGCCGTGGAGCATCCCCTGGACCCTGTCCACCGGGCAACCGGCCTGGAGTTCGCCCGACCGATCAGCGTGGGTGACGGGGTCTGGATTGGGGGAGGGGTGACCGTCCTGGCCGGCGTGACAATCGGCGAGGGGTCCGTGATAGGGGCCGGGAGCGTCGTGACCAGGGACGTCCCCCCCCGCACGGTGGCTGCCGGGAACCCCTGCAGGACCCTGGGGCCTGCGGAGGGGAGGGCCGGGAGGCCCTGAGGGCAGCGGGCACCGAGGCTGGGCGGGAGCAAGGCTCTGTCATGAACGGGGCGGGAGATGTTCCTGGATTCGGCCAGAGGAGGAACCGAGCTAAGGCCAGGTGCCGGTGATGAGCCGGGATTTGACCGGGGATGGGGAGTGAGTCGGGATTCGGTAGGGAACGTCTGACGAGCCTCTATTCGGGCTGGGCGGGGGGATTAGCCGGGGTCCGGCCGGGGCGGGCAGTGAGTAAGGATTCCGTCGGTGGCGGATGATGTACTGTGTCTA
>JAISFP010000224.1 GCA_031263525.1 Deltaproteobacteria bacterium
AAGGCGGGAAGCGCCCCGGGCGGCGGCCAGCCTCCAAGGCCGGCCGTCGCCACCTAAAGAGAAGCAGCGTCGACTAGCCTAAACGCAGGCTGCTCTCGTTCACCCACGTGAATGGTTACTAATTTGGTAAAATTGATTTTTATCTTGTCAACGTTATCGAGGAGCCTACCCTCCCATCTTCCGGCTCTCCCTGAGCCTCCCGCGCAGTCCGTTGCCCGGCACCGGTTCGTCCCCCCCTATCCGGCCTTCCAGGCCCTTCCGGCTCTCCCTGAGCCTCCCGCTCTGTCCGCTGCCCGGAACCGGTTCGTCCCCCCTATCCGGCCTTCCAAGCCCTTCCGGCTCTCCCTTAGCCTCCCGCTCTGTCCGCTGCCCGGCTCCGGTTCGTCCCCCCTATCCGGCCTTCCAGGCCCTTCCGGCTCTCCCTTAGCCTCACGCTCTGTCCGCTGCCCGGCACAGGTTCGTCCCCCTATCCGTCCTTCCGCGCCTTCCGGCTCGCCAGAAGCGCCATCCGATTTTCCGTCCGGAACCGACTCTCCCGGCCCTCGCGGCCTCTCCGTCCTCACGGCTCTCAGCTGAGCAGCCTTCTCGTCCGCTTTCCAGCGCCCTTCCCGAGGTCGGGCGCAGGTCCATCTCCAATGATTAGCACCCTCATCTTCGACATAGACCTCACGCTGGTCGACTCCCTGGAAGCCTGCGTGAAGGGAACCAACCTGCTCGCCAAGGAATTCGGCCTCCCCGAGAAGACGGACAAGGAGGTCCTGGACAACATCAGCCTCGCCATCGTGCCCTTCTGGGAGGCCATGTGGGGACGCTTCGAGCCGGAGTGGCAGGCCTACTTCGACGCGAACATCATGCCCATCCTGGATCTGAACCGGCCCCTGTACCCGGGGGCCGAGGACGTTCTGAGGGAGGCCAGGAAGCGGGGCATCACCCTCGCCGTGGCCACCAACCGCGAGAACCCCTGGCTGGATCTGGCGGACATGGGCATCGCCCAGTACATCGACACGGCCGTGGGCCCCGGCGACGGCGTGAAGCCCAAGCCGTGCCCCGACATCCCCCAGCTGGCCATCAAGCAGCTCCACACGGACGCCTCCCTCACGGTGCTCGTGGGGGACTCCGCCTACGACATGGCCTCGGCCAGGGCGGCGGGCATAAGGCCCCTGGGCCTCACCCAGGGCGGGACCTCCGAAACGGAGCTCTTCGACGCCGGCGCCTGGATGGTCTGCAAGGATCTGGGCAACGTCCTGGACTTCCTGGACAGCCCGGGAGGCTTTGCCGGACGCAGGTAGGCCCCTTTCCGGGGACGGGCGGGCCCCGCCGGCCCGTCCCCGCCCCCTTTCGGGTGTCTTTATCTGCGCCAGGCGTACCGGAACCTGGAAGGTTCCGCCCTGCGTCCGCCACCCCCCGGAATCAGCTGCCCGCGCCATGGCCGGAGGTCTCCGTCCCCCTGCGGAACCAGGTGCCCGGACCCCGGACCTGAGGCCTCCGCCCCCATGCGGAACCAGGCGCCCTCAACATGGGCCTGAGGTCTTCGCCTCCCTCTGAACCAGGTGCCCAGACCCCCGGTCAAGAGGTCTCCGCCCCCCGCGAAACCAGGTGCCCTCACCATGGGCCAGAGGTCTTCGCCTCCCGCTGAACCAGATGCCCGCTCTCCGGGCCAGAGGTCCCCGCCCCCCGCGGAACCATGCACCTACACCACGGCCGGAGATATCCGCCCCCTGCGGAACCCGGTGCCCGCACCCCGACCGGAGGTCCCCGCCGCGAGAGGATCCCTCCTCAACCCCGCTCCTTACGGAGCCGACGGCCAGCCGCCTTTCCCCGTGGCCCCGCCTTGCCGGGGCCCTTTCTTTTGGCATCTCTCCAAACCCTGCGGGTCCGGACCGTCTGGGGACCTCCCGGTACCCGGTGCCCGGTTCCGCCGGGCCCCGCGGGACTTTCGGCTTGCGGCGATCAGCACACCGCTCCGCCGCCCCGGCCAGTTCCGGGAACATATTGCTGACATTGCTCTTAATTTAATTTTCAATATTGCATAATCAAGTTCTTTTACCAAAAAAAATACATCAAATAGCACCAATTATTTTCGGCCCGGGCGTTCCCGCAGGTTCCGTGCCCGATTTCCAGTTGCGAAACGCCGGCTTAAAGGATATCATTTCACGTTCAGGCCCATATCCCCGCCCGTTCGGACGCGTCCGGAGCTCCCTCACGGCTCCGCCCCGCGCCAGCGACTCCCACGCAAAGACTGGCAAAATGGATCCAACCGCCTACGAAAACAGCCTCCGGCAGTACTCCGGAAGCATCCAGACCATGTTCAACGGCGTCTCCGAACGCTACGACCTCCTGTGCACATTCCTGAGTTTCGGCCGCGACCAGTTCTGGCGCAAGGCCCTGGCCCGGCGCCTCACCGCCAGGGAGTATCCGGGAAGCTTCCTGGACCTGGCCACCGGCTCGGGCGAGCAGCTCCTGGCCATCCGCTCTCTCTGGCCCTACGCGAAGCTGACCGGCCTGGACTTCTCCGCCCCGATGCTGAACGTTGCCAAGGAGAAGCTCGCGAAACAGGGCTTCGACGAGGACGTCGACCTGGTCCTGGGCGACGTCTACGACGCCCCCTTCGAGCCGGGCTCCTTCGACTCGGTCTCCATCTCCTTCGGCCTGAGGAACCTCCCCGACCGCAAGGCCATCTACCAGGAGGTGAAGACACTCCTGAAGCCCGGGGGCCGCTTCCTCATCCTCGAGCTCTTCTACGACTCCCGCAACTTCCTGGCCCCGGTCCACCGCTTCCACCTCGCCTCGGTCTCCCCCTGGCTGGCCGGCCGATTCTTCTACAACCAGGGCAAGGCCTACGAGTACCTCAGCCAGTCCATCATGGACTTCCCCCACCCGGCCATCATCATGGACGAGCTGGAGGAGGCGGGTTTCAAAGGCGTGGAGCACCAGACCTACACTTTCCACTCCGCCATGCTGGTCTGGGGCCAGAAGCCCCTGAACGGGGCCTGAAACCAGGCTTTCCCAAACCCCGAACATCACAGGGACCCGTGTCCGGAACCCACGCCCGTGTCCGGACAGAGCACCCTTCTGCCCGGCCCCGCCCCGGACCACGAGTCACGGCCTCCTTCACCGGCACCGGGGGGAGCGAGCCGAACAGGCCTGGTGACCGCCTGACCCCGCCTTCAGAGCCTCACGACCTGACTTCCACGCCGAACCTTCCCTGCGTTCCGGCCCCCCCGAACCTCACGGCCTGCCCCCCATTTCCGAACTCCAGCCATGCCGCCCCCCGAACCTCACGGCCTGCCCTCCATTTCCGAACTCCAGGCAAGCCGCCCCCCCCGGCCCTCACTGCCTGCCCTCCGTTTCCGCCCAGGCATGCCGGCGATCCGACAATCACGTCCTCCCTCCCCGGCTTCAGGCCGGATTTTTTTTCAAATCTGACAATTTTCTCTCTCCGGCCCCTCTTCCAGCCATCCCGAAGCACTCCGGCCCGCCTGACCTCACGGCCTGCACTCCAATTCCACTCCAGGCATCCCCCCGGACCTCACGGCCTGACCTCCATTTCCGCACCCATGGCATGCCGGCCTTCCCGACACTCACGTCCTCCCGCCCCGGCTTCAGGCCGGTTTTTTTTCAAATCTGGCAGCTTTTCTCTCCGGTCCCACTTCCAGCACTCCCGAATCCCTCCGGCCACCCCTCCAGCCCTCTCGAAGCCTTCCGGGCCCCCTCCCCTGCCAGAATTCACCTGCCCCCCTGGCATTCATCTGCAGGCCGCCCGCCTTCACGCCCATAACTGCTTAATCTAACATGCCATATAATGTATGATTAAAATTATATTACTGATTATATAGCATATCATACTGATGCCTATCTCGAAGAGCTCTCCTTCACGCATTTACCCCACAAAATCCCTCCGGTCTTTGACACCGGCTTCTTTTTGCCCTAAACTTTTTCGGTCGCCTAACGACCGAACCTTCCGCATGAGGGAGCCCCCCGGGGCCCTTCAGGAAGCCCGGACGGTGAAGGGACGCAAGATCCCCGGAAGAGGGCCTGCCTCGGGCAGCCCTCCCCTCACCCGCCGGCGTGTCCAGGAGCGCAGGCACCCCGGATCCCCTGCCCCGGCTCTCCGGGGAGGGATCTCCCCGGTCCCTGCCCGCGGGGCCGGGACCTTCAGACGCGCACTCAATATCCCGGTAAACCCATATCAAGATCTTGAAGATCTCGAGGAGCACCATATGAGCGACGAGAAACTCGACTCCCTCCACCACTTCCACAAGGGCATGAGGCCCTGCGTCGTCCCCAAGACCGTGGGCGACAAGCTCGACCCGTTCTCCGTGGTCGGCATCAAGCCCGGCTTCAACCTCGACAAGGAGAACGGCGAGAGCGCCTTCGAGACCCTGACCGAGGCCTCCTTCCCCGGCAAGTGGAAGGTGATCTACTTCTACCCCAAGGACTTCACCTTCGTGTGCCCCACCGAGATCGTGGGCTACTCCAAGATAGTTGCCGGCCTCGACGAGAGGGGCGCGGTCCTCATGGGCGGGAACGGCGACAACGAGTTCGTGAAGCTGGCCTGGCGACGCGACCACAAGGACCTGAGCAAGCTCAACCACTGGTCCTTCGCGGACTCGAAGGGCAAGCTCATCGACCAGCTCGGCATCCGCGACAAGGACGCCGGGGTGCCCATGCGCGCCACCTTCATAATCGACCCGGACAACGTCATCAAGCACGTGACCGTGAACACCCTCTCCGTGGGCCGCAACACGGAGGAGGCCCTCCGCATCCTGGACGCCCTCCAGACCGGCCTGCTGTGCGCCTGCAGCCGCCCGGTGGGCGGCCCCACCCTGTAGAGCAGGGACGTCCCCCGCAGGGGGGACGCCCGGAGGCGGGAGGGAGACCTCCCGCCTTTTTTTTGCCCAGAATCATTTGCTCACATTACCATTAATCTGTTGCATGGCCCAATCCTGCAAGCATCAGCATAATAATTTGATAAAAAATTTACGATATTTCATTATCTATTTTATTTATTATAGTATGTATAAAATATATAAAATAGAAATTTTTAATATAATATCTGCAAAATATTTTCAATTATCTTTGTCAATGCCCTGGTTAATATCAAAATTATCCATTTTTTATCAGCAAAGATTAAAAAATATATATAGAATATTCAATTAAAGTCCTTATATTGTCACAATATTGATAAGCATATCAATGCAATTAACTACAAAATTAATTTAATATTTTACAGATAAAAAAATAATAATATATGGACTGCTACTTTTCTATAGATAAATTTCTAACAATAATTTTGGAAATCAGTTAATTTTCATACAAATTATTATTGCTGAAGAAATATGTTATCCCTGGAAATCTTGACAGATACCCGCCTTAACTCAGGAATTGCCATTTCTTAACCTCTCTGCCGCCGGACATTCTATCACCATGTCCTTGCCCGTTCTGACCCGGGACCCTTTCAGGCTCTCCGGACCCCCGAACCTTGCCCGTTCAGACCCGGGACCATTTCAGGCTCTCCGGACCCCCGGCCCTTGCCCGTTCAGACCCGGGACCATTTCAGGCTCTCCGGACCCCCGGACCTTGCCCGTTCAGACCCGGGACCCTTTCAGGCTCTCCGGACCCCCGGACCTTGCCCGTTCTGACCCGGGACCCTTTCAGGCTCTCCGGACCCCCGGACCTTGCCCGTTCTGACCCGGGACCCTTTCAGGCTCTCCGGACCCCTGAAACCCCGGACCGCCCGTGCCTTCCGGCCCAGAGGCATCTCCTCCGGCGATCCGAGCCTTCCCGCCAGTCAGGGCCGTGGTTGGAAAACTCCATGATGCCGCATGTATCAAACAAACTAATTTGGCTAATATGCGATATAGCTACTTGTTGCTGTATCCAAAAGGTGCCGCTCTGAGGAGATGCGACCTGTCGATTTAGGCCCAAGATTAACTGTCAAGTTTCCAGCGCTGTGACCCAGGCCTGCGCCTTCCGGAAGCCAGGGTGACCAAACCCTGTTTCGGGGAGCTTCCTCCCGCGAACAGTCGAGTCCAGGCGGGTTGTCCGTTCATGGGCTAGGCCTCACAGCCCCTTCGGCAGAGGTGCCACCAGTCGAGTCAGGTCTAGGCTGACTGTCAAGTTTCCAGCCCCGTGACCCGCCGGCCGGTGCCTTCCGCAAGCCATTCTGGCCTGCCACGGTGCCGGGACCCTCCGTCCCGTGAACGGATGCCCCCAGCCTGGGTGTCCGTTCGCGGGCCGAGGCCGTTCAGCGCCCTTGGCTTCGGCCTGGCGCATCCACCGAGCAGGCCGGCCACCCTGCTTGTCCGGCACTTCCGTGCAAAGGGTGCCTAGTGGGTGACGGAGGGCTTTATGCGAATCGTGTCCAGCATGGCCATGATGCGCCTCTGCTCGGCGGACAGCTTCGGGGCCACGTAAAGTCCCTCCTTCAGCCGCAGCCTGCCCCTGTCGTCGGGGAGGTAGCGGGTCATGACCGCCATACCCAGGGCCCTCTTGATGCCCATGTAGGTCTTGACCGGGTGACCGTCCCCGGTCCTGCGGGTGGAGGCCTTGCGGCGGGCCGAATCCGACTTCCCCGCCGTCGCGACCGGGGAGCGCTCCGCCTTCGCGGCAAGATCCGTGTCGGAGAACGTGAGAGGCGCCCAGGCCTGCTTGAGGTGCCAGATGACGTACAGAGACAGCGAGCACAGGAGCATGTGCGCCCTGATCCGGGTGTCCTTGCGGTGGGAGAAGGGCCTGATGGAGACAAACAACGACTTCATTATCCGGAAGCCCCTCTCCTCGTTCGAGAGGGCCTTGTAGCCCCTGACGCACTCGACGGCGGACATCTCCTCGGACGTCAGCGAAGTCCTGATCACGTAGATGCCGTCGAGGAGCTTCTCCGTCTCCATCAGATCCTCGTTCAGGGCATAGTCAAGGAACCCGTCCCGGCAGGTGATCCTGAAGAACTTTCCCATCTCGTACTTCCCGGCGGCACGGGTGGCGGCGATCGCTATGGGAGTCTCCTCCCTGAGCCTGCTCCTGGCCGTAGTTGGAAAACTCTATGATGTCGCATGTATCAAACAAGCTAAGTTAGCTAATATACGATATAGTTACATGTTGCTGTTTCCTATAAATGCCAGGCAGAGGAGGTGCGACCTGTCGAGTTATGCCTAAGATTAACTGTCAAGTTTCCAGAGCTGTGACCCAGGCCTGCGCCTTCC
>JAISFP010000250.1 GCA_031263525.1 Deltaproteobacteria bacterium
TTTCCCGGCCACGGGCCTGTCAGGGAGGCCCCCGTTCCAGCCAGAGCGCTCCGGAGGACCCGACTCCCGAGCCGGCCCTCGGTTCTGACGGCTTCCGCCCCTGGCGGCAGGCCCCTCGCCGAGCCTGGAGGACGGCCGCAAGGCCGCCTCCCCCCGTGAATTGGTTTTTTTGGGTGGCGTAGTCTCGCTAAAATGCATGCCACCCCCCCTGCTTGCAGGGTGAACAGATACCTGCCCGCATAGGCTGACATCTGGCCTTGCCTCCGGAGCGGTCTCCAGGCCTTCCGGCCTTGCAGCCCTCTTCGTGTTGCCTGCTTCGCTCCTGCATACTGTCGACTCTGTCTCTTCTCGTTTCTGCGGCTTTCTCGTCCCGAGCTGTCGGGTCTCCGGGACTCCGGGTCACCCGCCTTGCCCTTTCAGAACTTCGAGTCTTTCCCGCTTCGGCATTTGTCTCTCTTTCGCTTTTCCCGCCTTGCTTTTTCTGAACTTATCGTCTTTCCCGCTTCGACATTTATCTCTCTTTATGCTTTTCCCGCCTTGCTTTTTCTGAACTTATCGTCTTTCCAGCTTCGGCATTTATCTCTCTTTCGCTTTTCCCGCCTTACTTTATCTGAACTTATCGTCTTTCCCGCTTCGGCATTTATCTCTCTTTATGCTTTTCCCGCCTTGCTTTTTCTGAACTTATCGTCTTTCCCCGCTTCGGCATTTGTCTATCTTTCCCTTTTCACGTCTTACTTATTCTGAACTTAACGTATTTCTCGCTACGGCCTTTGTCGCCATTTCGCTTTGCTCGCCTTACTTTTTTGAACTTAACGTCTTTTTCACTTCGGTTTTTGTCTCTATTTCGCTTTTCTCGCATTACCCTTTCCGAACTTATCGTCTTTTTCGCTTCGGCTTTTGTCTCTCTTTCACTTTTCTCACCTTACCATTTATTAATTTAACCTCTTTTCCACTTCGTAATTTATCTCACTTTCCCTTTTCTCGTCTTACCTTTTCTGAACCTATCGTCTTTCCAGCTTCGACCTTTGTCTCTCTTTCGCTTTTCTCGTCTTACCTTTTCTGAATCTATCGTCTTTCCCGATTCGGAATTTGTCTCTCTTTCGCTTTTTTTAGCCTTACCTTTTTTGAACTTAACGTCTTTCCCGCTTCGGAATTTGTCTTTCCTTTGCTTTTTTTAGCCTTACCTTTTCTGAACTTACCTTCTTTCCCGTTTTATCATTTATATTTATTTCGCTTTTCCCGCTTTACCTTTTCAAAGATTCGTCTCTTTCCATCTTCAGTATTTGTCTCTCTTTCGTTTTTCTAGTCTTACCATTTCAGAACTTCACCTCTTTACCGCTTCAACATTTGTATCTATTTCTCTTTTCCTGCCTACACCTTTCAAAACCTCACCTTTTTCCAACTTCACCATTTGTCTCTCTTTTGCTTTTCCCGCATTGCCTTTTCAGAGCTTCACCTCTTTCCCGTTTCAGCCTTTGTCTCTCTATTGCTTTTACCGCATTGCCCTTTCAGAGCTTCGCCTCTTTCCCGTTTCAGCCTTTGTCTCTCTTTTTCTTTTCCCGCCTTGCCTTTTCAGAACTTCGCGCCTAATGCCCATCTGCCGCTGTCTCTTCCGCGCCTTTATGCCGTCCCAGTCCTGCCTCTTCCGCGTCTCCCGCAGGGTGACGCCTTCCCGGCTTGAAACTGCCCCGAGGACAGAAATGACCTTACACTTCATCATCACTGCTGTTTCCGCGCTGGCGGCGTCAGGCGCCCTGGCGACCCTGTTCCCGTCCCCTGCAATGGCGTCCGCGAAGAAACCCTGGGGCGGCCGGGGCTGGAAAAAGGGCGGCGCCAGGCGTCCTGCCGCACCCGTCCCCCAGGATCCCGAGGCGGCGGCCGCGCGCAGGGCCGCTGCGGAAACGCGCAGGGCCGCGCGGGCCTCCGCGTCACCCTACAGGGATGCCGGAGCCTCCCCGGGTGCCGTCCCGACGTCCTCCTCGGGCAAGACGGACGACACTGACAGGGACGCCCGCGTGCGGAGCTCCGCCGCCGCGGCCCTTGCCATTGCCAAGGCCGCGCGGGCCGCCAAGGAGGGCTCCCGGCCCGACGCGGGCCATGGCGGAGACGACGGGCCGCCTGACCTGGAGGAGATAGGGCAGCTGCCGAGATGGGCCTTCCCGCCCATGGGCACGATGCTGGAGGGCCTGCGCCGGGAGGCGCTCGACGCGGCGGCTGCCCAGAACTGCGCCAGATCGTTCTGGCGCTGGGAGGGGCTGCGCGCGCTGACGGCCGCGGCCTACGGACGCGGGGACCCCAGGTCGCGCACGGCGCTCTCCCGGGCGGCGTACTTCCTCCTGGGGTCGGCCCCTGTCGGGGATCCCCTGCCGGGGACCAGGCTCCCGGAGAGGGAGTACTGCCTGGCGGCGGCAGCCCGGTGCGCCTCCTGGGCGCTCGCGGGCGGGGACGGGGGCACCGGGGATCCGGGCCGCCGCGTGCCGCTTCCGGAAGAGGGCCTTACCGAAGAGTACGTCGCCGACGCCGCACGCAACGTGAGCCTCTCTCTGCTCCGCAGGGTCAGCGGGCCAGTCCTGCCCGCGCCGGTGCCGGCCCGGAGCGCCGTCGAGGCCCTCTGGCCGGGTCCCTCGGCCCCGCCTGACGGCGGGTCCGGGCCGGGGGTCTGCGCGCCGGATCCCTGGCGGGACATCTGGGAGCCGCCCGCGGACGTGTCCCGCGACTCGGTCCGGGCGCTCGGGGACGAGCTCGCGGCCGCGTCCTCGGAACGCGGGAAGCTCTCGCGGGAAGCTCTGAACGCACGTTCCAGGCTGGGCGAGGCCATGGCCGTCCTGGGCGGCGGGGGCCCCGCCGAGTCGCGGAAGGCGCTCGGCCACCTGCGTGCCGCGGCCAAGGGCCTGGCCAGGCTCCTGGGCGGGGAACACTACGGGGACGAGGACTTCCGGGACGCCTCCGCACGGCTGGCCGTGCGGCTCATGCGCGGGCCTGGCCCTTACGGGGCGCCCGGGGTCCGCCGGGCGCGGGAAGCGGCCCCCCAGGTGGACGTCGCCGAGGCCCTGGAGGTCTGGAGCGAGATCGTCGTGGCAACTGTCAGATCGCCCGCGCTGCGGGAGCTGCGCACGGACGCGGCCGTCCGCGCGGCGGAGGCCTGCTCGGCCCTGGGGCTTCAGGACCGCGCGGCGGAGTTCGCCAATGCCGCCATCAAGTCGCTCGCGGACCGGAAGAATGTGACGGAGACGACCACGCGGGACATGCGGGCCGTCCGCGTCCTGGGGGACTCCTTCGTGGACCGGGGGGATCTCCCGAAGGCTCGCGAGTTCCATGCCCGGGCCATGGGGGGCTTCAGGAGGCTTCTGGGCCAGACGCACCCCGAGACGGTCAGGAGCATGTGCCGCCTGGCCGAGGTGTGCGACCTTGAAGGAGGCAGGGTCCGGGCCGCGGCCCTGCGCTGCCACGCGGCCGAGGCCCTGGAGCTCCTTGCCGAGTGGGCGGGGAAGGACCCGCGCGACGATCCGGACGCCCGGGTTCTCCTGCGCATGGTCGGGAACGCCTTCCTGGAGGCCGGCGACGCGGAGGAGGCCCGGGCCGTGACAGCCCCCGCCGCCGAGGCGCTCCAGCGCCTGCTGGGGGAGGACGACCCCGACACCGTGCTGGCGCGGGAGCTCCTGGCAAGGTGTGACCGGGCCGGGCATCCGGACGGGCGGTGACCCTCGCGGATCCCGGATGCCGTGGCCGACGCCTGCCCGTCCGGCCCGCAAGCGGCGGTGTTCTCCCGGTGCCGCCGCCTTCGTGCCAGGAAGTCACTGAATCAGCCGCGCCTGACTTTTCTGCCGGCCGAGCCTTAGGTCCCCCGAGTCACCTTCCCGCAACCGCCGGTCTTCTCCCGGTGCCTTCTCCTTCATGCCAGGCAATGCCTAACAGGGCAGCACCTTTCCCTTATGCCATATGAGCCCTGAGTCCCCTGAGTCCCCTGAGTTCCCGGACCGGCACCTTCGGCCATCTCCCGGTGCCGCCTACTTCATGCCAGGCCATGCCTAACAGGGCAGCACATTTCCCTTATGCCAAACGAGCCTTGAGTCCCCTAAGTTCACGGACCGGCACCTTACGGCCATCTCCCGGTGCCGCTTGCTTCATGCCATGCCATCACCAAATGAACAGCACCTGGCCTTCCTGCTGGCTGAGCCTTGAGTCCCCTGAGTCACCTGCCCGCATGCGGCGGTCTTCTCCCGGCACCGTCTCCTTCATGCCTGGCAATGCCTAACAGGGCGGCACCTTTCCCACATGCCAAATTAGCCTTGAGTCCCCTGAGTTCCCGGACCGGCAGCTTCGGCCATCTCCCGGCGCCGCCGACTTCATGCCATGCCATCACCAAATGAACGGCGCCTGACCTTCCTGCTGGCTGAGCCTTGAGTCCCCTGAGTCACCTGCCCGCAAGCGGCGGTCTTCTCCCGGCGCCGTCTCCTTCATGCCTGGCAATGCCTAACAGGGCGGCGCCTTTCCCTTGTGCCAAATTAGCCTTGAGTCCCCTGAGTTCCCGGACCGGCAGCTTCGGCCATCTCCCGGCGCTGCCGACTTCATGCCATGCCATCACTAAAATGAACGGCGCCTGGCCCTTATGCCGACTGAGCCTTAAGTTCCCTGCACCTTCATGAGGCACGGCGGCGCCCCGGCCCATGAAAGCCTTGTCATGCAACACGGCTGCATGTCGAGGCGTCCCCGGTGGCGATGCCCCGGAAACTCTTTCATGATTAAGTCCCCTGAGTCCCCGGCCCGCAACCGTCGCCCTTCTGCCGATGCCTATTCCTTTATGACAGGCCACGCCTAACTGGATAACGCATCTCCTGTATGCCGACCGGGAGTCGAGTCCCCTGAGTCGCAGGCCCGGAACAGCGGCCCCGCCCGGGAATCGCCGGCCTTCTCCCGGCGCCGCCCCCGTCATGAGCGGCATGGCATGGCCTGAACCTGCGGATCCTGCCAGTTCACGGGACTTTACGGCCCTGCGGGCCGGACCCGGAACGGAGGGCCGCGGCCGAGGCCGGCTCCTTCGGGGCCCCGGCGGTGCGGTTCGCCCCGCGCCCCGCCCGTGCCGCGCCGTTGCCCAGAATCTTGCTAATGCCATCTGGATGTTGTATTGTTGACGTTCCTATCCCCCTTCAGCACGGGCCCCGGCCGCGCCGGCCCGGGAAGCAGAGGACAACGCGTGATTTTTTGTGAAATGACTAGCCTTCTCGCGCCGTCAGCCGGCCCTATTCTCGTCGCCGCGGCCCTGGCTGCGGCGCTCGCGCTGACCTCAGCTCCCGCGACGGCCTCGGACGGGAGGCGCGGGGGCGGCCGCGGGCCGGGAGGGACCCCGGGCCGGCCCCGCCGGGGACTGGAGGACGGGCCCGGGCCGGAGGCCGGCCTCACCGGCCTCCCAGGCTGGCTCGCGTGGGACTTCGCCCCCATGGGGTCGGTCCTGGAGAAGCTGCGGGACAAGGCCCAGAAGGCCGCTGACAGGCACGACTTCCCCCTCGCCGCGTTCCGTTGCGACGAGCTCCGGGCCGCGGCCGCGGCTGCCCTGGGCCCGGACGACCCGAGGACCCTCGCCGCCCTCTCGCGGGCGGGGATGTCCCTCCTGCTGGCGGCCTGGGAAAGCAAGGAAGAGGTGAGGGGACTTCCTGACCAGCAGGAATGCCTGGAGGCCGCGGTCTCCTGCGCCGAGGGCGCGCTCGCGGGCGGGCGCCTGCCGGAAGAGGAGGCGAAGTTTGCCCGGGAGATCCAGATCTCGTCTCGCGGGCTGGCCGGGAAGCGCGGCTTGCAGAGCCAGAGGCTTTCCGCCCCCGTGCCGGCGGCCGGCGCGCTGGAGGCCCTCTGGCCGGCGGGGGATGGGGGCCCGTACGCAGCCGGCGGGGATCCCCCGGGGCTGCCCGGCGATCCCGCCCTGCCGCCTGAGCCTGGGGCCGACGTCCTGGCTGCCGAGCTCGCGGCGGCCTCCGGGAAGGAGGGGCCGGCTTCGCGGGCTGCGGTGGCGGCGCGGTCCAGGCTGGGGCTCGCCGCGTACTCCGCCTCAAGGCACTCGCGGGAAGTCGCCTGGGCGGGTTCCAGGAAAGATGCCGCCAGGGCGAGCGGGGAGCCGGCTGCGCTCATGGAGGAGACGTACTCCGAGCTGTCCGGGAGCGGCAGACTCCTGGACAGCCTCTCGCAGGACGCCGCGGCGAGGCTCGCGCTCATGCTCACGGACGACTGCGGGCCGGTGAGGGTCCTTCCCCGCGATCCCGCCGACATGCCCTCCAAAGCCGACATCTTTCGCGCGATCGATCTCTGGTCCGCCATCGCGATCTGCCCCGTCAAGGGCCGCCGGGCCAGGACCAGGGAGGCGGACGCCGTGATGCGCTTCGCCGAGTGCGCGGCCATGCTGGGCGACGGAGAGCTGTTTTCGAAAGCGGTCTCGTTCGTCATGGAAGAGACCGACCCCACCGGCCCCCACCGCCTGGCCCCGGACAGCGTCAGGCCTGCCCGCGTCGTCTTCCTGAGCGCGGAGGTGTTCGCCTCCGATGGCAAGCTCCAGGAAGCGTCTTCCCTTTTCGATTCGGCCCTCTTCTTTTTCAGGTTGCGCCTGGGGCATGCCTGCCGCGAGACCGCCCGCACCATGGCGAGGTTGGCCGACATCTGCGACAGCAGCGGCAGGAGGCACAGGGCGGCCGCCGTCCGCCTCCAGGCGGCAGAGGCCCTGGAGGCCGCGGTGCGCCGGGAGGCCGCTGAGGGCCTGGGCCCCCGGGACGACCGGGACATCTACGTCCTGAGGGCCATGGCCGCCCGCGTATTCGTGAAGGCGGGGGACATGGGCGACGCCGAGGCGGTGCTGACGCCGGCGGCGGAGGCGCTGGAGCGCCTTGACGGCAGGGCGTCCCGCGGTTTCAGGATGGCGGCGGGACTCCTCGCCAGGGCCCGCGGGACTCGCGGGGAGGGGGGGCCTCCCGAAGCGGGCTGAACCGGCGCGTCCCGGTGCCCGGCCTGGCCCGCCCGTCCGGGAAGGGGCCCGGCGGGCCCCCATGTCGTGCGCAAGCCCGATGTTGCGCCGTCAGTTCCCGTTTTCGGGATATCACCTTCATATTGAGTCATTTCTGCGCTTCAGCCTTTCTCGGCCGCCGGGGGTTTCCCGGCTTCCCGGCTCTTTTCCGGCCTCGGCGTCCTTCTTCGTCTCAGCGTCCTTCCCTGTCTTCCTGGCCTTCCTCGCCTCTGCATCCTTCCCGGCCTCACGGGCCTTCCAGCCCCTCGCTGCCGTCACGGACTTTCCCTCCCCCCGAAACCGCGCGTCGTCACGTGCCCAAGGAGTGTCGCCGATGAGCTGCCCGGAGATCCTGTTCGCCGTCACGTCCCACGCCGGCGTCCTCCTGCCTGCCGCCCTTGCTGCGGCCGCGGCCATGTTCGTCCTGTCGCCCGGCGCCGCCTGGGCGGCCGGGAGGAGAGGCGGAAGGGGAGCGGGCGTCCCGGGCTGGGTGTCCGACCCGGAGAAGTTCACTTCCCGGCTTCTTTTCAAGCGCTGGCCAAAGTGGGATTTTCCGCCCATGACGCGCTTGCTCGAGGGCTTCCGGAAGGATGCCGAGACTGCTTCGGAGGCGGCGGAGTTCGAGGGCGCGATGGCGATCTGGGACACGGGACGGGCCCTGGCGGCCCTGGCCTACGGGCTGGACGACCCGAGGGTCCGGGCCATGATCGCCCGGGCGGCCCGCTCGGCCCTCATGGCGGGGTTCACCAAGCCGTCCGGTGACCACATCCCATTGTCCTTCGCCTGCGCGGCGGGCGCCAGCTCGAAGTGGGTGCTGAAGGGGGCGGCCCTCCCGGAGGGGGAGAGGCTCTTCTGCGAGACGACCTGGGAGCTCGCGAAGAAGCTGGGGACGGCGGCGCTGGGGTTCTTCGGCAGGGCGATGAGGACCGTGGAGGTGTTTCCGGCCTCGAGGGGCATCCCGGAGGCCCTGTGGCCGATCCCGAGCTTCTGGAACGGCCACGACCCGGAGCTGCCGGGCGATCCGGCGGCCAGGCCCCGCCCCGGGGAGGACGAGTACTCCCGCAAGCTGGCTGCGAGCGAGGAGAAGGGCGGGAAGGGATCTTACCGGTGGCTCGAGACGTCATCCAAGCTGGGGGCGGCAAAGGCGGCGCGGGCCTTCGCCCTCCCGCGGCCCGCGGGCGGCTCCGGGGAGGAGTCGCGGGCGCTGGCCGGGGAGGCGGAGACGCTCCTCCGCGCCGCCGCGGACGGGCTCGCGGCTTCCAGGGGCGAGTCCAACAAGGGCGCCCAGGACGCCAGGGCCAGGCTGGCCCTCTTCCTCATGCGCGATTCCGGGCCCCTGCGCGTTCTCGCCCGGCCGGACGGGGACGCTCCGCCGCCGGAGGCGCTGGAGGAGGCGCTCGGGATCTGGACGGGGATTGCCGGGTCAGCCCCGCCGGCTCCCGAGGGCGAGAACCGCCGGACGGACTCCGAGCTCCGCGCGGCGGAGTGCTGCGTCATGCTGGGAAGGGAGGACGAGGCCCGCAGGCTCGTAAGGGCGGTCGTCGCGAGGCGGCGGGACGTCCCGAAATCTTCCCTGGACAGCAGGCGGCCCTCCGTCAGGGACTCCCTCGCTCTCTACGCCATGGCGGAGGAGAAGGCGCGCGGCGGCGACATCGAGGACGCCGCGTGCAGGCACGCGGAGGTGCTGAACCGGTTCCGGGAAACCCTGGGCAACGAGCACCGCCTGGCCGTCCGCTCGCTCTGCCGGCTCGCGGAGCTGGACGAGCTGGACGAGCTGGACGTCCAGCCGGGGCTGGCCGCGGCGCTCCGCGCCCAGGCCGCGGAGGCGCTGGAGGACATGGCGCAGCCGCGGAAGCGGAAGGACAGGGGCCCGTCCGAGGTCCTGAAGATTCCGGAGGACCCGGACTGCCATTTCCTGAGATGCCTCGCGGCCCGCGCCTTCCTGGAAGTCGGTGACCGCGAGGAGGCCCTGGCAGTCCTCGGCCCCGCGGCGGAGGCGCTGGAACGGTTCGCGGGCGTCGGGGACCCCAGGACGGAACGGGCCAGGGAGCTCCTCGCGGAGGCCCGCCGCCTGCCCGAGAAGGGACCCTCCGGCCCTGTGGCGGCCCCTGCGGCCCCGGCAGGTTCCGGACGGGCGGCTCCGGGAAGGGGCCCGAGAAGACGGTAGGCTCCGGGAACGGGCCTGCTGAGCCAGGAAGCTCCCGGGGCGGCCCGGCAGGCCCGGAATCACTCGGAGGCGGCCCGGCAGGCCCGCATGTTTCCTGGGAGGGACGGAGAGGCCTGTCAGTGCCGGGACTGGGCCCGGCCGGTCCTGGAACTGACCGGGATCCGGACTGGCAGGATCTGGAGGGGCCCGGAACGGCGTCCCTTTCCCGGTCCCCGCCATGACGGCCTCTCCTCCCCAAGCGCCAGCGGCTTTTCAGGTTTTCGCGCCTCTCGTAACCCCCTGCCGGCGGGGGCAGGCCCCGGCCGCCAGGTGCGGAATGGGCCTTCATGCCCAGCCGGCCCCCATGTCGCGCGCAAGCCCGATGTTGCGCAGTCAGTTCCCGTTTTTGGGATATCACCTTCATATTGTGTCATTTCAGCGCTTCGTCCTTTCCCCGCCCTCGTGGCCTTCCCGGCCTTTCCGGCATTCCTCGCCTCAATGGCCTTCCCGGCCATTGTCCGGCCTCCGTGGCCTTCCGATCCTTTCCCCGGCCTCCGTGGCCTTCCGGGCCTTTCCCCGGCCTCCGTGGCCTTCCGGGCCTATCCCCGGCCTCCGTGGCCTTCCCGACCCGGGTGGCCTTCCCGGCCTTGCCCGGCAAGCCGAAACCGCGTGTCACTACATGTGCGCAAGGAGCGTCTTCGATGACCTGCCCCGAGATCATGTTCGCCGTCACGTCCCATGTCGCCTTCCTCCTGCCGGTCGCCCTTGCCGCGGTCGCCGCCCTGCTCGTCCTGTCGTCCGGCACCGCCCTGGCGGCCTGGAGGGCGCACGGGATGGGTGACGGCTGGGGCCCGGGCGTCTGGAACATTTCTACGAGCCAGGAACAGGGCTTCGTGGACTGGATGTCCGACCCGGAAAGGTTCGCGTCCCAGCTGCTTTTCGAAACGTGGCCCGAATGGGATTTCCCGCCCATGACGCGCGTCCCCGAGCGTTTCCGGAAGGATGCCGAGAAGGCGTCGAGGGCGAAGGAATTCGAGGACGCGATGGCTGGCTGGGACGCGGGGAGGGCGCTGGCGGCCCTGGCTTACGGGCAGGACGACCTGAGGGTCCGGGCCATGATCGGCCGGGCCGCGCGCTCGGCCCTCCTGGCGGGGTTCGGCAGGCCCATAAATGCTGATAGTGCAACCATGCGCTACGCCCGCGCGGCGGCGGCCTGCTCCAAGTGGGTGCTCCGGGGGGCGGAGCTCCCGAAGGAGGAGAGGCTCTTCAGCGAGGCGACCCGGGCCGCGGCGAAGGTGCTGGGGATGGGGGCGCTGGGTCGCTACTTTCCGAACTCGAGAACCGTGGTCTCGTTTCCGGCCTCGCGGGGCCTCCCTGAGGCGCTGTGGCCGCTCTCGCACGGATGGAACGGCCACCGCCCGGAGCTGCCGGGCGATCCGGCGGACATGCCCCGCCCCGGCGAGGACGAGCTCGCCCGCAGGCTTGAGACGATCGAGCGGAAGGGCGGGAAGGGATCGCCCAGGTGGCTCGAGACGTCCTCCAGGCTGGGGGAGGCCATGGCGGCGCGTGCCTTCGCCATCCCGCGGCAAGCGGGCGGCGCCGGGGAGGCGGCGGGCGCGCTTGCCGGCGAGGCGGAGAGGCTCCTCCGCGAGGCCGCTGACGGGCTCGCGCTCTCCCGGGGCGCTACCCACAAGGACGCCCAGGACGCGCGGGCCAGGCTGGCCCTCTTCCTCATGCGCGAGTGCGGGCCCCTGCGGGAGCTCTCCCTGCCGCGCGGGGACTGGCCGCCGCCGGAGGCGGCGGAGGAGGCGCTCGGGATCTGGAGGGGGATTTCCGAGGCCGTGCCGGAGGGCGACGAGGGCGAGAACCGCCGGACTGACGCCGATCTCCGCGCGGCGGAGTGCTGCGCCATGCTGGGAAGGGATGGCGAGGCCCGCAGGCTCGCCATGGAGGTCGTGAGGCGGCGGGACCTCCCGAAATCTCACTATGGACTCTGGAAACCGTCCGCGAGGGACACACTCGCGCTTTTCGCGGTTGCGGAAATGAAGGCGCTCGGCGGCGACATAGTCGGCGCCGCCCGGGGACACCGGGAGGTCCTGAACGGGTTCCGGCTCGCCCTCGGCAATCACCTCCTGACGGTCCGCTCCATGTGCCGGCTCGCTGAGCTGGACGAGGAGTGCGGGAATGGGGCGCTGGCCGCGGCGCTCCGCGCCCAGGCCGCGGAGGCGCTGGAGGACATGGCCCAGCCGCGAATGAGGAAGAACAGGGGCCCGTCCGAGGTCCTGAAGGTTCCGGAGGACCCGGACTGCCATTTCCTCAAGTGCCTCGCGGCCCGCGTCTTCCTGGACGCCGGGGACCGCGAGGAGGCCGAGGCCGTCCTCGGCCCGGCGTCGGAGGCGCTGGAGAGGTTCGCGGGCGCACGGGACCCCAGGACGGCACGGGCAAAGGAGCTCCTGTCGGAGGCCCGCCGCCTCCCCGTGAAGGGACCCTCCTGCACCGTCCGGGCGACCGGGAGGAAGGAGGGCGCCGGGAAGGGACGGGCCGCCGGACCGGGCGCCGGGAAGGGCCGGGCCGCCGGGTCGGGCGCCGGGAGGGGCCGGGCCGCCGGACCGGGCGCCGGGAAGGGCATTGCAGGTGGCGGAAGCGCCGGCGGCCCGGACAACTCCTGCGGCATAGGGACGTACCGGCTGGCCGGTCTTGACGTGCCCTGGCCCAGGTGGCCCTTCCCGCGCATGGGGAGCTTGCCAGAGCAGCTCAGGGAGGGGGGCGAGAAGGCGGTTCGGGACGCGGACCTCGAGATGGCCACGGGGAACTGGGACTTAGCGCGGTCACTGGCCTCCCTGGCGTACGGCCCGGAAGATCCGAGGGTGCTGGCGATGCTCTCTCGGGCGGCCCGATCGTGCCTGCTTCAGCTGCCGGGACGGCCAGTGGACGGGGACGACTCTCTCTCCCGCAACCTCGTCGCGGCGGGCGCCGCATGTTCCGCGAGGGTGCTCGAGGGAGTCGGGCTTCCGGACCGGGAGACGGCCTTTGCAGCCGAGACGCTGAGGCTGGCCGGCCTCATGGCGGAGAAGGTGGGCGGGAGCCGGCTCTCGGAACACGTGGCCGGCCTCCCGCCCTCGAGGTGCGTCCCGGAAGTCCTCTGGCCGAAGCGGTCCCTCGACGGCTTCCCCGAGGCCGGGCTCCCCGGCGACCCGTTGCTCCCGCCCGGGCCGGGGTCGGCCGAGCTCGCCCGCCGCCTGGCGGCGATCGGGGCGGAGGAGGGGAAGACGTCGCCAGGGTGGCTGGAGGCATCCTCCAGGCTCGGGGACGCCCTCGCCGCGGAGTCCTTCAGCTTGCAGGGGCTCGCGTCAGTGACCCCCGGGAGGCGGGCCGAGCTGGCCCAGGAGGCGGACAAGCTTCTCCGCCACGCGGCGAGGCGGCTCGCCTCCGTCCTGGGCGAGTCCCACAGGGCCGCCCAGGACGCCCGGGCCAGGCTGGCGCTGTTCCTCACGCGCGACTCCGGGCCCGTGCGGCTCTTTGCCCTGTCGCCCGGAACGGTACCCAAGGCTGACTTCTCCGAGGCGCTGAAGATCTGGGAGAGGATCATGGCGGACCCGCCGCAGGGCCCGGACGGCGCCCTCCGCCGGAAGGACGCCGCCCTCCGCGCCGCGGAATGCCTCGCCGAGCTGGGGCTGAAGGACCGGGCCCGCAGGCTCCTGGAAGACGTCTTCGGCAAGCGCCCGAGACCTTTTCAGATCCCGAAGTCCCCGGAACCCCCAGAGACCGTCGTCTCCCGCTCGCGGGACGCGCTGGCGGTTTTCGCCGAGGGGGAGCTTGACATGCTCGCGGGCGACCTCGCCTCATCCGCTGACGCCCACGAGGACGCCCAAATGTGGTTCAGGATGTCCCTGGGAAACTCCCACCGCCTGTCCATCCGTTCCCTGCACCGGCTGGCGGACGTGGGGGAGTTGCGCGGGCACAATTTATTGGCATCGTGCATGTGGGCCATGGCCGCCGAGGCCCTGGAGGAGCTGTGCCGCAAGCCCGTCACGGAGGGCGCGGGCGATGGCGGCGACGGGGAGTTCGCCGCGTCCCCCGAAAAGGCGGCAGTCCATGTGGTACGGTCGCTCGCGGCCGAAATCTTCACGGTCGCCGGGAACCGAGCGGAGGCCGTGGCCGCCCTTTCCCGCCAGGTCGAGGCGCTCTCCGGCCTCATGGGCAGGAGAGACGCCAGGACGGTCTGGGCCGAGAGTCTTCTTGCGGAAGCCCGCCGACTGCCCTGACCCTCCCGGCGTGCCGGGCCGGCTGCGGGCGTCGCGTGCTACGCTGGGGCTCTGCCGCTGCAGAAGGGGCCCGGAGAGGACGGAGGGGCCCGGTTCCGCCCCGCGAGCCAGGCAGTCAAGGCACGGCCCGCCCGCTGGCCGGGCGGGGGGCTGCCCCCGCTTCGCGCCTCTCCCCCGGCATCTCCTGACGGCAGGTCCCTGCGGCCCTCCCAGCAGGCTGTCCGCCGCAGCTGGAAGCTGCCGGCGAATGCCGGTCCGGCATGTCGCGCACGATGCAGATGTTGTGCCAGCAGTTCGCATTTCTTGGATATCACCTTCATATTGCAGCCTTTTTCATCCTGGCTGCCACCTCGGCCCATGTTGCCTTCCCGGCCTTCCCGGCCGTCATTAACTTCCCGTCCTTCCCGTCCTTCCCGTCCTTCCCGTCTGTCACGGACTTCCCGGCCTCTCCGGCCTTCCCTATCGCCTGACATTCCTTGCCTTCCCGGCCGTCAAGGCCATTTCTGCCTTCTCGGCTGTCCTGGCCTTCCCGCCGTCCCGGCCTTTCCGGCAGTCCCTGGCTTCCGGGCCCGCGGGGACCCTTTCTGCCAGCCGAACCTTTGCGCCGCCCTTCGCTCCATGGAGACCAAGATGATCCTGCTGAACATGACTTCGGGTTCCGTCCCCGCCGCCGACCTCCTCGCGGCCGCCCTCTTCGTGATTCCGGCCCTGCTGCTTCTGTCCGCAGGCGCCGCCCGGGCGGCCGGTGGAAATAAGGACGCTGGGAGGGGCGGTGCATCCGGCGGGAGCGCGGGCAGGGGCGGGGCCTCCGGCGGAAGCGCGGGCAGGGGCGGGGCCTCCGGCGTGAGCGCGGGCAGGGGCGGGGCCTCCGGCGTGAGCGCGGGAAGGGGCGGGGCCTCCGGCGTGAGCGGCCAGGAAAAATCCTGGCGCATCGAGAATCACCCTCTGGCCGCTCTTGACGGGCCCTGGCCGGAGTGGTCCTTCCCGGACATGGGGAGCCTCCTCGAGCAGCACAGGGGGTTTACGGAGAAGGCGGCGAGTAACGCGGACTTCGAGACGGCGACTGGGACCGGTGACGTGGTGCGGGCGATGGCATCCCTGGCGTACGGCCAGGATGATCCCAGGGTGCTGGCGATGCTTTCCAGGGCGGCGCGCTCGTGCCTGCTGCAGTTGCCGGGACTGTCCTTGGGCAAGTACGACTCTCTCAGGCGCAACCTCGTCGCGGCGGGGGCCGCATGTTCCGCCTGGGTTCTGAAGGCAGGAGGGCTTCCGGACGGGGAGTTGGCCTTTGCCGCCGAGACGCGGCGGGCGGCGATTCTTTTGGCCGAGATGGAGGGAGGCCTCCGGCTGTCGGAACACGTGGCAGGGCTCCCGCCCGCGCGGGGCGTCACGGAATGTCTCTGGCCGACGAGGTCCCTCGCCGGCTTCCCCGAGGCCGGGCTCCCCGGCGACCCTGTGCTCCCGCCCGGGCCGGGTGCGGACGAGCTCGCCCGCCGCCTGGAGGTGATCGAGGCGGAGGAGGGGAGGGAGTCGCCCGGCTGGCTGGAGGCCTCCTCCAGGCTCGGGGACGCCCTGGCCGCCGAGGCCTTCGGCCTCCAGCTGCTCGCGGCAGGGGACAGCGGGAGGCCGGCCGCGCTGGTCCTGGAGGCGGAGAAGCTTCTCGGCCACGCCGCAGGACGCCTCGCCTCCGTGCCGGGCGGGTCCCGCCTGGCCGCCCAGGACGCGCAGGCCAGGCTGGCCCTGTT
This sequence comes from Deltaproteobacteria bacterium, assembly GCA_031263525.1. Taxonomy (GTDB): domain Bacteria; phylum Desulfobacterota; class Desulfarculia; order Adiutricales; family Adiutricaceae; genus JAIRZX01. The sequence continues at coordinate 15,139 of JAISFP010000250.1, forward strand.
CCTCACGCGCGACTCCGGGCCCGTGCGGCTCTTTTGCCTGCCGCCCGGCGAGGTGCCCAGGGCGAACCTCTTCGCGGCGCTGGAGATCTGGGAGAGGCTCATGGAGGCCTCGCCTGAGGGCCCGGACGGAGCCCTCCGGCGGAAGGACGCCTCTCTCCGCGCCGTGGACTGCCTCGCCAGGCTGGGATTTCTGGACCGGGCCCGCAGGCTGGGATTTCTGGACCGGGCCCGCAGGCTGAGGGACGAGGTGTTCGGAAAGCGCCCGAGACCCTTCGATTTCCCGGATTCCCCTGAACCGCCCGGAACCGTCGCCGCCGGCTCGCGGGACGCGCTCGCCGTTTACGCAGCTGGGGAGCTTGACATGCTCGCGGGCAACCTCGAGTCCTCCGATGACGCCCACGAGGACGCCGAGTCCTGGTTCCAGGTGTCTCTGGGAAACTCGCACCGCCTGTCCCTCCGCTCCACGTTCCGGCGTGCGGAAGTGAACGAGATGCGCGGGCGCCGGGTAATGGCCTCGTTCGAGCGGGCCCGGGCCGCCGAGGCCCTGGAGGACTTGTGCCGCATGCCCGTCACGGAGGGCGCGGGTGCCGGCGGACGGGAGTTCCCCGTGTCCCCGGAATTGCCGGCACTCCATGTGGTGCGGGCGTTTGCGGCCGCCATTTTCACGAAAGCCGGGAACCGCGCGGAGGCCGTGGCAGCCCTTTCCAGCCAGGCCGAGGCGCTCACCCGCCTCCTGGGCAGGAGGGACCCCAGGACAGTCTGTGCCGAGAAGTTCCTGGCGAAAGCCCGCCGCCTGTCCTGACCGGGTCCCCTCTCCCGGCCTGCCGGGCCGGCGACAGGCATCGCGGGCTCCGCGAAGGGCTCTGCCGCGGCCGAAGTGGCCGGGAGCGGCCGAAGGGGCCAAGATTCGGCGGCTGAGCCAGCCAGCGGCGGCCCGGCCCGCCCTCGGGTCAGGCGGGGGGGCGTCCTCCGCCTCCCGCCTGTCCCCCGGCCGGTCCTGACGGCAGGTCCCCGCAGCCCTCCCCGCAGGCTGTCCGCCGCAGGCGGAAGCTGACGGAGACTGCCGGTCCGGCATGTCGAGCACGATGCCGATGTTGCTCCGGCATTTTGCATTTCTTGGATATCACCTTCATATTGCAACCTTTTTGTCCTCGTGACCTTCCCGGCCGTCATGTCCTTCCCGGCTTCCCTTCCTCTCCAGCCTTCCCGGCCGACATGGCCTTCCATGCCTTCTCGTCTGTTCCGGCCTTCTCGTCCTCTCCGGCCTCCCCGTCCGTTTGATATTCCTGGCCTTCCCGGCCATCCTGGCCTTTCCGGCCTTCTCGACTGTCATGGCCTTCCTGCCGTCCCGGTCCTTTCTCCCGTCACGGCCCTGCCCTACCTGGCCGTCCGGGCCCTTTCTGCCCGCCGACCTTATGCGCCGCTCTGCGCTCCTTGGAGACTCAGGTGTTCCTCCCGAACTTGATATTCGGAGCTGTCCCCGTCGCCTTCCTTCTCGGGGCAGCCCTCGTCTCGGCTCCGTCTCTTGTGCTGCTGTCCGCAGGCTCAGCCCGGGCGGCCGGGGGGAAGGAGCACGCCGGAAAGGGCAGGGCCCCAGCCGGAAGCGCCGGGAAGGGCGGGGCCGCAGGCGGAAGCGCCGGTAAGGGCGGGGCCGCAGCCGGAAGCTCCGGTAAGGGCGGTGCCGCAGGCCGGCGCCGTGGCGGCCCGGACAGCTCCTGCGGCACCGAGAAACGCCCTCTGGCCGGTCTTGACGGGCCCTGGCCGGAGTGGTCATTCCCCCGCATGGGAGGCCTCCTCGAGGAGCTCAGGGAGGGGGGCGAGAAGGCAGTGAGGGACGCTGACTTCGAGGCGGCCACGGGGAACTGGGACATTGCGCGGGCGCTGGCCGCACTGGCGTACGGGCAGGGCGATCCGAGGGTGCTGGCGATGCTCTCCCGGTCGGCGCGCTCGTGCCTGCTTCAGCTGCCGGACCGGCCCATGACCGAGGACGACTTCCTTTCCTGCACCCTCCCGGCGGTGGGCGCCGCCTGTTCAGCGTGGGTGCTCGCGGGAAGCGGGCTTCCGGACGGGGAGAGGGCCTTTGCCGCCGAGACGCTGAGGCTGGCCTGCCGCTTGGCGGAGCAGGTGGGCGGCAGCCGTCTGTCTGATCGCGTGGCCGGGCTTCCGCCGTCGCGGGTCGTCCTTGAAATGCTTTTTCCGATTCGGCCTCTCGCCGGCTTTCCCGAGACGGGGCTCCCCGGCAACCCGCTTCTCCCGCCCGGGCCGGGGGCGGGCGAGCTCGCCCGCCGCCTGGCGGCGATCGAGGCGGAGGAGGGGAGGGAGTCGCCCGCTTGGCTGGAAGCCTCCTCCAGGCTCGGGGACGCCCTCGGCGTGGAGGCCTACTACCCCCCCTCCCGCGCCCTCGATCAGCGGCAGGCTGGACGCGCTGGCCGTGGAGGCGAATAGGCTTCTCCGCGACGCGGCAGGGCGCCTGGCCGCCGCCCTGGGCGAGTCCCACCGGGCCGCGCAGGACGCGCAGGCCAGGCTGGCGCTGTTCCACACGGGCGACTCCGGGCCCGTACGCCTCTATGTCCGAGAGCCCGGCGAGGTGCCTCGGCAGAACTTCTTCGCGGCGCTGGAGATCTGGGAGAGGATCATGGCGGCTCCGCCGAAAGGCCCGGACGGCGAGCTCCGCCGGATGGACGCCGCCCTCCGCGCCGTGGAGTGCCTCGCAGGGCTGGGACTCCTGGACCGGGCCCGCAGGCTCAGGGAAGACTTCTTCGGGAAACGCCCGAGGCAGTTAGAGTACCCGTATTCTCCGCAACCCCCAGAGACCGTCGCCGTCCGCTCTCGGGAAGCGCTGGCGGTTTACGCCGAGGGGCAGCTTTGCGAGCTCGGGGGCGACCTCGTCTCCTCCGAGGATGCCTACAGGGACGCCGTGGTCTGGTTCCGCATGTCTCTCGGCAACTCGCACCGCCTGGCCGTCCGCTCCGCGTTGCGGCTTGCTGCCGTGCTTGCAAAGCAGGGCTACAGAAAAATGTCCTCGGGCATTCGCACCCTGGCCGCCGAGGCCATGGAGGACCTGTTCGGCATGCCCGTCAAGGACGGCGCGTTGGCTGACGGGGGCTCGATGCTTCCGCCGCCCCCCGAACTGCCGGGACTCTTCCTGACAAGGAGTCTGGCGTCCACCGTTTTCACGTATGTCGGGGACCGCGCCGAGGCCGTGGCCGCCATTGCCCCTCAGGTGGAGGCGCTCGCGCGCCTCCTGGGCAGGAGGGACCCCAGGACGGTCTGGGCCGCGAAGTTCCTCCAAAAAGCCCGCCGCCTGCCCTGACCGGGTCCCTCCCGGCATGCCGGGCCGGCGTAGGGCCCAGCTGTCCCGCGAATGGCTCCGCTGCCCCGGCGAAGACGCCAGGAGCCCGCCCGCGAGCCGGGCGGAGGCCCTGCCCGCCGTCGGGCCGGGAAGAGAACGGGCCTCCTCGAGGTGGCCCGGGATGGGCGGGGAGCCGTCTCGCGGGGCCCGGGACGGGCCGGGTTCCGGATCGCGAGCGAGGCGGGCGGCCGGCCTCACGCGCTTCCCGCTGTCCCTGCCCTCTCTCCGTACGGACCGCCTGTCCTGAGGGGCCGGGTGCCCGACCTCCGGCATGTATGCCGCGGATGGTGGCTGAAAGAGTCTTCCGGACCTGCCTGCCGGCCCCGATTCCGGTGTTGCACCATCAGTTGACGTTTCTGGGGCATAACCTTCATATTGCCGTCTTTTGTTGGTCTCGGCCTCCCCGAGCGCCATTGACTTCCCGGACGTCGCGACTGGCGGGGTCTTCCCGGCCGTCATGACTTTCCTGGCTTTCTGGGTTATCCTGGCCTTCTCGGCCTTTCCCGGCCTTTCCCGGCCTTTCCCGGCCTTCCCGGCCTCCGCCTTCCAGGCTTCTCCGGCCTTCCGGGCCACGGCCTTCATCCTGTCCCGCAGCGTCACGTCACGTGCCGGGCCAAGGGGCGCCCCAGATGATCTTCGACACGGCTCTCGTACCCTTTCCGCTCGCCATGCCCCTCATCATTGTCGCTGCCGCGGCATTCCTTCTTCTGTCAGCCGGAATCGCCGGCGCAGCCGGGAGGAAGGCCGGCGGCCGCAGGGGCGGCGGCAGGCGCAGGGGCTCAGGCAAGGGAGCGGGCAGGGGCACCGCACCGGCAGGTGCGGGCGGCGCGGGGCCTGACGCGACCGGGGCAGGGGCCGCGAAGTCGGGAGAGGGCCCTGACAGTGCCGGCTGCCGGGGCCGCGAAGGCGGGCGGGGGCCAGGGAAGTTCCGGAATCCTGGGCGGGGCGGCGGATACTCGTGGACAGACGTGCCGGGCATGGCCGGCGGGGTCCCGCGGAGCGCCGGAGGCCCGGGCTACGCCGGGCTCGGCCGGCATGCACCTGAAGGCCGCGACCTGCAGTTCGCGGGCTGGCCGGCGTGGAAGTTCCCGCCCATGGGGAAGCTCCTCGAGAAGCTAAGGGCGCGGGCGGAGGAGCTGTCGGAGGACCGAGACCTCGAAACGGCGACAGTCGCCTGGAACAGCCTGCAGGCGGCAGCGTCGCTGGCCCACTCCCCTGACGACGCCCGTGTCCTGGCGGCTTTCGCCCGGGCGGTCCGCTCGTCTCACCTGAAGGCGGCGGGCCGGCACGCGGGCCTCGCGGACAGGGAGAAAAACGCCCGCGCCGTCGCTGCATCGTGCTCCTGGCTGTTCAGCAGCGACGCCCTTCCTGACGAGGAGCGGCTCTTCCTTCGGACGACGCTGGACGCGGCAGCGGCCCTCGCGGGGACGGAGGGCGGCGCCGACCAGCTTCTGGCCGCGGCCCGGCCCGCGCGGAGCATCCACGAGGCCATGTTTCCGAGACCGCTGGACGGCTCCCGCGGCCCGGCGACGGGGCTGCCCGGCTATCCGGGGCTGCCTCCCGAGCCGGGGCTGGCCGAGCTCGGGAGCCAGCTACGCTGGGCGGAGGCCGGGGGGGAGGACTCGGCGGAGAGCCTGCTCGCCTCCTCCAGGATCGGCGGGCGCTTCGCGGCCATGGCCTTCTCGCTCCCGTACAGGACCGTTTTCCCACCGGGGCCTGGGACATATGCCGCGGCCGCGGACATGACGCTCAGGAGCTCCGCGGAACGCCTGATGAGCTCGCTGGGCGAGGAGCACCCGTACACGCAGGACGCCATGGCCCGGCTCGCGCTCTTCCTCATGCGCGAGTCGGGACCCGTGCGGCTCCTCCCCCGCTTCCCGGGCGAGGAGCCGCCGCAGCGGGACGTGCTCGAGGCGCTGGCTATCTGGAAGATGATAGCCGACGTCGCCGGACGGGGCCCGGACGGCGCGGACCGCCGGTCGGACGCCCTGCTCCGTTCGGCGGAGTGCCTCGTCGCCCTGGGACTGAGGGACAAGGCCCTGAAGCTCAACTCGGAAGTCCTGGATATTGCCGAAAATTTTGCGGGAGTCGCGGGAGTCGCGGGGCGGCTTCCCCTGCGGGGCGTCCTGTCGCTTTACGTCGGCGCGGGACTGATCACCGACGCCGCCGCGGCCGGTGCCGAGGAGGTAGAGAGGCTGCACGATGCGGTCCTCAACCGCGTCAGGGAGATTCTGGGCCATACGGACAGGCTGGCCGTCCGTTCGCTGTGCCGGATCGCGGACATGATGGACGCGCTCGGGGAAGAGACGGCGGGATGCATCTACCGTGCCGAGGCCGCCGGGATCCTGAAGCTTGTGAGCCTGGGGGGCGATCTTGCCGGGGGAGTCCCGGAGTTCCCGGAAACCACGGACTACCTGGAGGATCCTGACATCCACGTGCTCGCCAGCCAGGCGGCCCGCATGTTCGTGAGGTTCGGAGACCGCGAGGAAGCCCTGGCCGTCCTCGTCCCGGCGGCGAGGGGGCTGGAGCTGTCGCTTGGGAAGCGCGACCCCAGGACGAAGCATGCCCTGGAGATCCTCGAGGAGGCCCGCCGCCTGCCCGGCCCTGCGGGACCCGAGTCCGATCCTTCCCGCGCGGCGGGCCCAGCGGGACACGTGCCCGATCCCTCCCGCGCGGCTGGCCCAGCCGGTCCGGGTCCGGAACCGCCGGATCCGGACGGTCCGGCGGATCACCCGGTCGTCTGGAGGGGTGCCCCCCCTCCGGGGGGGCCGGACAGCTCCCTCCTTTTCTGCAGCTGGCCGGAGTGGGCATACCCTCCCATGGGAAGCCTCCTCGAGGCCGTAAGGGCGGAGGCCGAGGAGGAGTCCGCGAAGGGCTCACACCTGACGGCCGTGGTGTGCTGGAACGACCTGCGGGCGCTGGCCTCCCTGCCCTACGGCCCTGACGACCTGAGGGCCCTGGCGGCGGCCGTCCGGGCCAGCCGCTCGCTTCTCCTGGATCTGGCGGGCGCGTCCGCCGACAGGCGCAGCACCGGGGAATTCGCCTCCAACCTTGAGGCGGCCGAGTCCAGCGTTGCCGGGGCGCTTCAGCAGGAGGCGCTTCCGGAAGCGGAGAGACGTTTCGTAGAGGCGACCCGTGACGCCCTGGAGCGCGTGGCGGGGAAGGCCGGCCTCGCCGGGCCAGGTGATGGGGATGAGGATGAGGAAGGGGAAGACGAATGTGACGGCGACCCCGTCTCGCGGGCCGGCGCCGTCTGGCCGGGCGACGCCGTGGGCCGGGCCGTGGAGTCCGGGGCCGTGCCCTCGGACGGCGGCGGGCTCCCCCCGGGGCCAGGCAGGGACGAGCTCGAGCGGGAAATAAGGGACGCGGCCTGGAGCGACGGGACGGGATCGGCACGGTACCTGGAGGCGTGCTCCAGGCTGGGCGCGTTCCTGGCCGAGCTTGCCATCTCCCGCGTGCCGGCCCCGGGCCTGTTCCCGGAGGAGGAGGCCCGGGAGGCGGAAAGGCTCCTGCGCAGCGCCGCAGCCGGTCTGGAGTCCTCCCCCGGGCCGCAGGACGCGGCCGCCCAGGACGCCATGGCCCGGCTCGCGCTCTTCCTCATGCGCGAGACGGCCCTCGTGCGTGTCCTCCCCCGGAGACTGGACGAGATCCCCCCGAGGAGGGACCTGGAAGAGGCGTTCGCCCTCTGGCGCAAGATTTACGTCAGCAATGAGGGGGGCCCGCATCGGGAGGAGCGCGCCGAGGACGCGATGCTGCGCGCCGCCGAGTGCCTCTCCATGCTCGGGAACGAGGAGGAGGCCGTCCTCGCCCGCCACATTGCTCTGGCCGGGAGATGGCAGGACGACCCTGACAAGGATTCCTCCCCCCGGGACATCGTGCTGTTCGCCGAGATGGGTGGCCTGCTACTGGCCGCGGGCGACCTGGACGGCGCCTCGCGGCACCACGTGACGGCCATGGAGCTCCTGCGGCTGGTGCTGGGTGGCGGGCACAGGCTCACCGTCCGATCGCGTGTCCGGGTCGCGGACGTCGAGGATGCCTCGGGGAATCCCGCCAAGGCGGCCGCCCTCCGCGCCCGGGCCGCCGAGACGCTTGAGAAAACGGCCTCGGACGAGGGCAGGGAGGATCCAGACGTCCACGTGCTGAGGCACCTCGCGGCCCGTGCCTTCGTCGGCGCAGGGGACCGCGCAGACGCCGTGTCCGCGCTCGTCCCCGAGGCCGAGGCGCTCGGGCGTCTCGCGGGGAAGCTCGACGCGAGGACTCGGTCGGCCGAGGACAGCCTCGCGGAGGCCCGCGGCCTGCCCGGCCCGTGACCTGAGGCGGGGAGCCGCGTGCGTCCCGTGCGGCAGGGGAACGGGCCTGGATCCGTCCGGCTGGGAGAGGGCCGTGTCCCCGCCGGCACGGAAAGCGGGCGGGGCCTTGCGGTCCCGCATGTCGCGCGCGAAGGCGATGTTGCACCGTTATTACCCGTTTATTCAAATGTCGGAATTTGGCTATCAGCCCAGAGGTGGAAAGGTCGGGCAAAGCCCCGGCCCTGGTATCCGCTCGCCATGATCCGCTACTATAATATGGAGGATGATTCCGACATTTGATTAAACGGGTAATAGTTTGCATTTTTAAACAATCACCTTCACAATATGTATGTTTTTTCCTTGCCGGCATCTCGTTCCTCCGGCCGTCCGGCCGGGCGCCGCCCCATGTCTCTTTCGAAAGGAGTGCCCCCATGACCTTCCCGGATATCGCGACGGCGCTGACGGCCCTCGCCCAGGCCGATGCCGTGCCCCTGGCCTTCGGCCTCCTTGCCGCGGCCCTGACGCTTCTGGCCGGGGGCGATGCGGCGGCCGCCGGGAGGAAGGGGGCCGGAAGGGGCGAGACAGGCGACAATGGCACGGGAGCCGGCAAGGACGTTGCGGACGTCAAGGCTTCGGAGACGGGCCGGGGCCCGGAGAGCAGCGGGGGAGCTGCAGGCGAGGCGCGCAGGTCGCTGATCCCTCCCGTCAGGGTAAGGGATTTCGACACCGGAGAAGAGTCGCTTCTTTTCACGAGGATGTTCGCTGACACGGGGACGGACGCCGGAGAGTCCCGGACCGTCCGGCAGGAGACGTCGGTGCCGGATCTCATGTTCGCGAGCTGGCCGGCGTGGTCCTTCCCGCCCATGGGCTCGGTCATGGAGGGCATTCGCCTGGATGCCGAGACGATGGCGGGCGAGGGCCGTTTCCCGGTGGCGGCGGAGTGCTGGGACCGTCTGAGGGCGCTGGCCTCCCTGGCGTACGGTCCAGGCGATCCGAGGGTCCTGGCCATGCTCTCCAGGGCGGGGCGGTCGCTTCTTCTGGCGGCGGAGTGGGAGGGAGACCTTTCGGAGTGGAGGTCCGCTGGGGATCTGGAAGACAAGATCCTGTCCGGAAGCCTCGCGGACACGCTGGACGCCGCCTGCGCCTGCTCCGGTGGGGCGATCGCCGGGGCCCCGGGTCCGAGGGCGGGAGCCGGGGCGGGGATTCCGGAGGAGGAGCGGCTTTTCGCCGAGGCCACGTTGGACGGGGCGGCGCGCGTCGCCGGGAAGGCCGGGATAGCCTGGCGCCCCGGGATGCCCGGGTCGGCCCCGCCCGCGCGGGGCGTCCCGGAGGCCCTCTGGCCCCTGCCCGGGCAGGGCTGGAGTCCCGGTTCCGGGGGGGGCCTGCCGGGCTCCCCCCTCAGGACGCCGGGCCGGGACCCTGGCGACGTGGGGCGGCTCTCTGGCGTGGAGGTGGCGACGTGCCTGGAGGACGGGGAGCCGGCCGTCGCGTTCCGCTATCTCTCCTCCAGGTCGGCGGAGCTCCTTGCGTTCCGGGCCTCCGTCCTCCGGACCGATCCGGATTCCAGGAAGACGGCGGAGGAGACCTTCAGGAAGGCGGGAATTCACCTCGGCATGACCGGGGTAACGCTGATGGGGCTTCTCGGCGTGGACGACGTGCTCACGCAGGACGCCCTGGCAAGGTACGCGCTCTTCCTCATGCGCGAGCTCGGGCCCGTGCGGGTCCTTGCCCCCTCCAGAGGGGAGCGCCCCCCGAAAAAGGACCTGGAAAGGGCGCTGTCGCTCTTCGTGGCGATAATGGCGGCGTCCGGGAGGGGCTCGCAGGGGGAGGGGGGTGCGCGCTGGACGGACGCCGCGCTCCGCGCGGCCGAGTGCCATTTCTTGATGGACAGCCCGGCGATGGCGAACATTCTCCGCGACTGCGTCCTTATGCATTTCCTGAACGCGAACAGGGACCACGCCGTCAGCGAGCCCCGCGACCTCGTCACGCTCTACGCCATGGCCGAGTCCGTCGGGTACAGGGTGGACGGCTCCTACTACTCCGCGGACCTGCACGACATAGTCCTGTACGGCTTCAGGGAGCTCCTGGGGCACGCGCACCGCCTGACCGTCCGCTCGATGTGCCGGGTCGCGGACATGCTGGAGACCGCCTTCGACGAGGCCAGGGAGGAGCGAAAGGGCCGCGGTGAGGAGGAGCCGCTTGCCCTGAAGGACTCCGATCTCCCCGTGGTCGCCTCCTACCGCGCCATGGCCGCCGAGACGCTGGAGTTCCTGGCCCGCCGGGAAGGCCGGGAAGGCCGGGCCGGCCTGGACGATCCGGATCTGCATGCCCTGAGGAGCATGGCCGCCGGCCTCTTCGTGGAGGCCGGGGACCGCGCCGAGGCGCTCGCCGTGCTGGAGCCTGCGGCGGAGGCGCTGGAGCGCCTCGCGGGGAAACGCGACCCCAGGACGAAGGCGGCCGCGAAGCTTCTGAAGGAGGCCCGCTGCCTGAAGGGCCCGTGACCTTAATGGCCCGCTGGGACGGCGTTCCCGGAAAGGCGCAGGGAGCCGGCCCGCGGGGCGGGTTACAGTGCCGGGAGCAGTCTCGCCGTGTCGAAAACGGCCTGGGGCGCCGTCTCGGTGCCGGGGAAGGTCTCGCCGATGCCGGGGAAGGTTTC
>JAISFP010000376.1 GCA_031263525.1 Deltaproteobacteria bacterium
CTTGCAGTTGAAAAGTCATCTTTGGATACTCCATGTGGGCATGATAAGTTTCCGTATGGGTATTTTTACAGGGAAGATCGCCCAGTTGAGTTCCCTTTGGAGGGGCACCTGAACAGTTACAAAAATAGCATCGGGACTGCAAAAAAATAGCACGGTCAGGGGCTTCATGCGGGACGACACGGTCGGGACCGCAAAAAAGCACGGTCTGGGGCTTCATGCGGAACGGTACCAAACAGATAGTTTGGGATTAAAAAGACCGCACTGTCTGGGGCTTGAAGATGGACGGATCCGAACTGCCTGTTCGGAACTAACAAAAAAAAACGCACGGTCGGGGGCTTCAATCGAGATCGGGCCGACCAGACAGGGCGGGCACACAGAAAAAGAAAAACCCCCGCACAGGCAGGGGCTTTCCTCATGTTGCTCTGGCTGGGGCCGGCAAGGGTCCGCCTCGGACCTCGCGAGCCGGGACAGGGCGCAGGTCCGGACGGGGGGGCCAGGGTGGACGCGACCGGCGCAGCGCCCCAGGGTAAGAGGGTGCGAAGACCGGGGCCTAGTCGTCCTCGCCCTTGGTGCGGACCTTGCGCTGGAGGGAGCGGTAGAGGCGCTTCAGGGCCTCGACGCTGGGGGTGTAGAGCCCCAGGGTGCCCTTGGTGCTCTCCCAGCGGATGAGCGTGGCCTTGCAGATCTTCATCTTGTAGGAGAAGGCCTCCAGGGGGAGGCCGGTGTAGCGCCTGAGGGCCCTGATGTCCTTGCCGGACACGTGCCGGAAGTCCAGGGGGGGGAGGGGCTGCCTGGCGGCGGCGGCGCTCCTGGAGACCCTGGAGGTGCCCTTCAGGGCGGAGGGCATCTTCGGGGCCGCCTTGCGGGCGGGCTTCACGGCAGACTTGGCCGCCGTCTTCTTGACGGCCGGCTGGTCGGAGGCGGCCTTCTTGGTGGAGGCGGCCTTCTTGGTGGCCGGGGTGGATGAGGCTGTGGACACAGTTCTGACCTCGCTCTTGGATGCGGACCTGGTTGCGGCCCGGGTTCTTCCCCGGGCGCCGGGAGGGGCGGGTGCGGGGCTGCTGGAGGTGGACTCACGCGCCGCGTCGGGCACGGAGGCGGGCTTGCGGACGCCGGCCCTGCGCGGCTTCGAGGGCCGGAGGGCTGTCTCGGCAGGCCGCGCGGACGCGGCCTCCCCGGTCCGGGAGGGGTCGGCGGCGGAGCTGAGGTCGTCGAAGAACGACCCGAACGGGTAGCTCTCGGGGACCTTGCGGGACCTCGGGCGACCGGACCGGCGGGGGGCGGGGTCCGGCTCGGCGGCTGGGTCCGGCGCCTCCGAAACCTCAGGCTCGGCCTCGGTCTCGGCCTCAGGATCGTCGTCCACGGGCACGGACACCCAGACGGAGCGCTTCCGCCGGGTGCCGCCCGAACGGGGGAGCCGCGACCTGCGGCGGACGGCCGGCTCGCCCTCCCCTTCGGGGTCCTCCGCGGCCTGGGCCACGGGCTTGGGGGGCGGCTCCAGGCTGAAGGCGTCGGGAGGCGGGGGCTGGCCCGCCGCGGACTGGTCGGGGACCGGCTCGGCGGGCTGTGGTGCCCCGGGGGGCGCCACGCGCAGCTCCTGGCCCGCGCGGCGGCGGACCACCACGGCGGAGGCGGCCGCCGCGGAGAGATCCAGCGAGGCCAGCGGCTGAAGCTCCGGCTCGCCCCTCCTCTCTGCCGAGTCCGCGTCCTCGGTCCCGTAGGCGAGATCGGCCGGGTGGACCCCCCGGAGGCGGAAGAGGAATCCCGTGTCGGTCTCTATGCGCACGGCGGCCGCGCAGATTGCGGCGGCCATGTGGACGCAGAAGGGGCCGTCGGCGCACTCGCAGACGCCGGCGAACTCGTGCTCGCCGGGAAACAGGCCGGCGGAGGGGGACCTCAGGAACTCGGGGACAGGCGACTCCAGCCTTCCGGTCAGGATGTCGTCCAGGGTCACGGGGTTGGCCTTCATGAAGCTGCGGACGGCCGACCACGAGGACTCGGGCACGGGCCCGAACTGGACCGAGGTCTGGTAGGTCTGGATGCCGGACGAGTCGCCCAGGACCAGGGCCCGGATGAGCCCGGGGCCGGACTCGAAGTGCAGTATGGCGTTGTTGCGGAGAAGGCTTAAGCCCTTGGGCATGCGCTTGGAGGTGAGGGGCATCTGCTCGAAGTGACGCCGCCACATCTTGGACCAGAAGCCGCGGGCGAAGCTAGCTCCGTCAAGCTGGACGGGAGTCACGTTGGCGATGCTGGAGAGCTCCTTCAGCTGCCTCGCCGCCGCTGCCCTTTTTGCCGCGACGGTCTGATACTCGTTCACTCGGTCATTCATCAATGATCTCCATCGCTGCCAGCGCTCCGGGCGCGGGCCGCGTACCCGCCCGGTCGACTGGCGCCGGGCAGGCGCGTGAGGCGGGGCCCCGGACGGCGGGGCGCTGGTCCGGGGCAGGCGCGGGGCCTTCCCGGAGAGGCACGGAAAAGGATGTGAGTGCCGCAGGAGCGGCTTGCTCGGATTCGCGGGAGGCGACCCTCGGCCAGGAGGGGCCGTGACGGGGGCCGGCTCTCGGTCCCCGGAATGTTGCTTGACAAGATTTATATCACCTCGGCTGGGAGAAAGCAACACAAATTTACCGGACAATTGAAATATTTTATCGAAAATTGTCCGGCAGGCCGGACCCTGTTCCCGGGACACCGGCCCCGCCTTGTACTCAATTTCGCACAAATTATAATAAATTATACCCTAAATTTTCACAAACAGCCATAACGAAGAATCCTGCGAGGGCACCAAAGACGTCCGGGAAGTCCAGGACCCACGGCTCGGTCCTCACATTTAAGTCTTAAAGTTGCCATGAATATTCGCCCTGTCAAGAAGGGGGGCGCCGCAACCGCCCAAGATACTGCCCCGTGCCGGCACTTCATCATATGCTAAATTCCAGGTGCCCAAATGCCGGATCGGGTGTTGGCACAAGGGAAACAGCTGCGCCGCGCCTTCCCGAAAGTGTGCCTCAAGACGCCGGATCGGGTAACTCCGGACGGCGGCTTGGGTAACGACGGACGCCGGATCGGGTACCTCGCTGGGGAAACGGGACGATGGAACATCCCTGATCTGGCAACGTCGAGGTCAAACGGCCGTGCCGGTTCAGTCAAAACTGTTGCCAGGCGAGGCTGTTCACGGCCATGCAACCCCGTGCCGCCGACGACGCGCCCCTCTGAAAATTCCACCGCCTGCCGCGTGTCAACGCACAGGGATACGCCAGGGCCGGAAGCCGGGCTTCCAGTTTGGAGATTTCACGCCGCCCGTTCCGGGATTTTCCTCGTGACGATTTCCCGTCAATTGGGCATCCTTGGAAAGAGTACCAAATTACAACGTAAAATTAGATCCTCATTTTAAGGCAGCACCCCTTGCCGGGTCCCTGCACAATTTCACATGAGGCCAGTCCACCGGCCCATCTTGAGCGGCATGACCCAGGAAAACGGTTTCCCTTGCGGTCTTCGGGAAGTCACGGCGGATGTCCGCGCAAGGCCTTGCCGTCCTGCGGCAGCCCGAAAGCGTTAAAGCTTCAAGTCAGGGCAAATTATCGCGCAAACGCTTCTCCAACAATTATGACGCCGCGCCACGGACGTTTCCATGAGCGAGGCCAGCCGCTTTCAGGGCGACACCCGCGCCAGGAGGCGAACGTGCCCGGATGTGTGCAGGACGACATGCCCGAACTGAGGCGACTTGACCGAGATGGAGAGACACTGCCTAGATGGCACGGCATAACCGAGCCGGAGCTCCACGGCCGAACCGTAGAGCCCTCTCGCCGTCCGCCCGATCGGAACCCGGCCGGAACGCCTGGCCGCAGGCCTGTACCCCCAACATTCACATCCCGCATGAACGTCCTTCAACCACACCTCACATATAATGATGTTACGCCCATGCCTACACTTTCGCGGAGGCTTGCCGGAGACGGGCGCAATGATATTCAGAATTGATTCAAACGCCGTCTGCGGCTCCCCGGTCGCAGGCCAGCGGCAAGCCGGGGAGGAATCTTAGCGCAGAATCTCACAAAACGCTTCAGGATTGTTCCGGGAAAATGACGGACAAGCCTGCCGCTGTTCCGGATGTCGATGGATGTTCGCTAACAAACGATGAGGTTTCAAGGTTAAGGTCAAGGACATGCACAAACGTTCGGCGAGACATCAAGGTCAGGTGACTTGCACTAACATTCGAGAGATGCGTCAAGATCTGGGGACAGGTCCGGACGGACGGGAAGAGGAATCGCCGTCAGGGAATATGCGTTCGCGGAAGGGAATAGACATCGGCATCAGGGGATATTGCCAGACGGACGGGAAGAGAAGCCAACGTCAGGAGACACTTTTGAAAACGGAAGGGAGGAGGCATCGCCGTCATGAGACTGGTCCTGGAGGACTGGAAGTGGCAACTGCGTAAGGCGACAGCTTCTTGAGGACGGGATGATGTATCGACGTCAGGGGCCTGCACCATCTGTCAGGAGACCGGGAACAGCGCAGCCTCTCTGCCGGCGAATCGTGGCAGGTCAATGCCCAGCGGAACAGATTCCGGCGCGAAAATTGGCACCAGTCGATTCTTTACCGAAGCCTGCCGAGTAGACTGATCGTTCCTGACCTATCCTTCTAGAGGCCTCCTCCCAAAAATTGATCAGAATCAAATTTTACTTCACATGACGCTTCTCCCTCATCGGATTCCGCCTCATCCTTCCGGCAGGCGTCAGAAAAGACGCGACATCTGCCAATTCCGGAAACCAGGAAGCCGGTTCAGGAAACCGGGCATGCGTGACAGTGAGCCTGTCAAGCCGGAACGGGTTGCCTTCCGAAACAGTCATGTCCGCAAGCTGGACAACGGGCTCCGTATGCCGGCTGGCTGGGGCGGAGGGTGCGGGTGCGCCTGCCGCATGATCATTACTGATCCATCTGCCCCGTCTGATCCGTTTGCCAGGCTTGGTGACGCAGATCCCGGCCTCCAGGACGTTACGGCCCCCCCGTGGCGCATCAGGCGCTTCACCTCCGCCATCGCTCCCAGGACACCTCTGGAGCCCCACTCAGCCAGGTTCACCGGCGCATGCCCAACCCCGACTTCCCCGCCTGGATTTACTGGGCTAACCAGGCACTCGTTATCCGCCTGGTCATCATGTGGCACCTCCGGCACTCATTTTCAGACCGGTCATCACGCGGCACCTTCAAGACTCATTTTATACATCGGCTTCACGGGGTCCTGGCGTCCCTTCCTCACCGGCTGGCCATCATGCGGTATCTCTGGCGCACATTGTCTGCATGAGCTCACTGTGACCAGGCGGACCTCATTCGGCCTGGCCATCATGCGGTATCTCTGACGCACATTGTCTGCATGAGCTAACGGTGACCAGGCGGCCCTCATCCGGCCTGGCCATCATGCGGTATCTCAGGCGTACATTGTCTGCATGAGCTCACTGTGCAGGCGGCCCTCATTCGGCCTGGCCATCATGCGGTATCTCAGGCGCACATCATCTTCATGAGCTTCACGGGGACCTGGCGTCCCTTCTTCACCGTCTGGCCATCATGCGGTATCTCAGGCGCACATTGTCTGCATGAGCTCACTGTGCAGGCGGCCCTCATTCGACCTGGCCATCTGGCGGTATCTCAGGCGCACATTGTCTGCATGAGCTCACTGTGCAGGCGGCCCTCATTCGGCCTGGCCATCATGCGGTATCTCAGGCGCACATTGTCTGCATGAGCTCACTGTGCAGGCGTCCCTCATTCGGCCTGGCCATCATGCGGTATCTCAGGCGCACAATATCTTCATGAGCTTCACGGGGTCCTGGCGTCCATTCTTCACAGCCTGGCCATCATGCGGTATCTCAGGCGCACATTGTCTGAATGAGCTTCACGGTGTACATCCGTCACACGTTCGCTTGCAGTTATTCCAGTGGCACATCCCGCGCACCTTCCCCGCCTGATTTGACGTGAGCTCAGCCACGAAAATCGATCTCCCCGTCCATGATCTCCATCTCCAGAAGCCGGACCAGCATGACAATGCCCATGAACTCGGCCCCCTGATGAATATGTCTGCCTGGAGAGAGGCGCCCGAGGACAAGGGCTGTCACATGGCTTGTTTCAGGATGCCCAGCAGAAGGACAACCAGCATTATGGTGTGGCTCAGCCATTCAGCTGTCGGATAGCTACAGACGGATATCTTATGACCGCACAATTCACGGCCATTCCAGAACCTATATAAACATATTCACAGAAGATATAGAACATTTTAGAGAATATTATGACTGTTACATTTCTTCTGTTCTTAAAGATTATCATTTCCTCCTGCTGGCTTCAGTCACGATCATGCCGGCTACGCCCCCCCCACCAACAATCTTCCGAACCTCGTGGGGCAACTCTCGCCTGCCTGTCCGGAACGCATGAGAGAACCTCTTCATAGATCAACTTGAAACGACTCCCGCAGCTCACCTTGAAAGGTTCCATTGAAGCGCACCTTTGCACAGCTCCGCGGCAGGAGATTCGGAAGTCTCCCCTTTGAAGGAGACCTTCCACGGAACTCGTCGAGCCTGCCGAATTAGTTCCTCTTCCCTCCTCCAGCTGCCGGAACCGGCGTCCAGCGGTCAGTGCAACCGAAGAAGTGCAGCCAACGGCGTTCTGGCATTTCACTTCCCTCACGGGCACGGTGTTTCCCAACAATCTTGCACTGTTACCTTTCATGAAGATATTTTTTACCAGCATGATAAAATTTTCAAGAATTTCCATGATAACTATCTCGATTGTTTAATCAACCATATCTAGTCAAAGACATAAACAAAGTTACAAATTTTAAAATTATTTTTATAATTTTATGGCACTTTTATAGAATTACTATCAATTATTATATACAATAAACCTAATATTAAATATCCAAATTTACAATAATTCAAAGGTTAATGTAGTCAATTATAGTAACATATTAAAAATATTTCTATAATTTATTGTCGTCAAAATTTTCTTCAAATCAACTTTACTTTAACAAATTTCAATATTTTTCTTAATTACATTGATATCGCGATAATCATGCCTATCACGAAGTCAGGAAAACAGAAAGACACTTTACACTTAAAAATAAATTTATATTTCTGCCTGTGCTGTTTCGTATATTATACCGTATGTGATATACGATGTACAATATTTAATATTAATTATCTAATATTCAATATGCGATAAATGATATGAAATATAAGATAAAAGAAATTCAATATTCCATCAATGAGGAACAATGCCAAATCTCATCCAAACATTCCAATGAACATCGTGAGATTTGAGATATCAACTTATTCACTTGCTCAGACAGGAAACTATCATGATTATCACCATGCTTGATATTTTCTGATAATGAAATATTCAGAATGTACCAGAATTGAATTGATCTATTAAGAAAATTAAATATATATATTTTTATAAAATTAATAAATTTTTGATGGTTTATTGACTTTTGATATCCAATTACTCAATAAATATTACGAATTCTGAGATGTATTTTTTAAAAGTAACGATTTAAAAACTTTCAATTATTCAAAATTGATAACAACATACATCTGATTAATTGTCTATAAATATTTCTTTAACTCTAAATTAATCATGAAATATTAAAGAATCATTATAATTATTTTACTTATTGCCTTTTCATGTAAACATGAATGAATAAGACTGTGAGCTGACCTCACTCACCTGCCAACAATGTTCCATGTTCTCCTCATTCGGTCATATTTACAATAAGGAGTAATATATCAAAATTTGTAACTGTTCAGGTACCCCTTAAGAGGATCTCAACAGGAGGATTTTCCCAACAAAAATGCCCTCCCAAGAGAATCTTCCCCTCCACATGGAGTATCCATTGTTGACTCTTCATTTTTTAGGGTTCCTAATTCGGCCTCTCTACCTCCGAAAAGGTCCTCCATAGAGGGGTGCCTGAACAGTTACCAAAATTTCAAAAATGTTGAGTTGCCGTCCCCGGCCCTGTCGGAAATCTCCCCCCCTCGTGGCCGACCGATTCGGCCCGCGCCCTGCCGAAAGTTTCTGGACCGTCCCGGACAGCCCCCTCTGCCGAGCTCATGACTGTCTCGCCTTACGAAGTCCGACCGCCGCAGCCTCACGCAAGGCGGGCAGGCTACCGGCTCCTCCCGCAAAGACGTTCTCCGCCTACACGCCTTCCAACACTTAAGGGCCCACATGAAACTGCTGGCAGAACTTCTCATCACGGACCCCAGAGAGCTCCCTGACATCACCCTCGCCACGGGCCTCAAAGTGCTACCCGTACCTAAAACAGAGAGTCGCTTCGGCCCTCCTGAACTCATCCGAATTTTACAAGTTAATTTCATGCGGTCTGCGAACAATGTCATTTTAACATTTGAAATTTCGACCCATATTTTTAAATTTAATCGAATCGTCACGTAATTGCGCCAGTTTATTGACACAAACGTGGACATTCAGCAGAGAATTATTTAAAGGAGCCTCCTGAGCCCCCAGAAATCCCGGCAACCGCCCCGGGTCGGGGAACCTCTGATCGAGAGACAGTGTCGAGTCCGATGTCGCCCCGTCTCAGGGAGTCTCATGCACAGTATCCCGCCTTCCTCAGCCTCCCGCCCTTCGGCAGCTTCCAGCCTCCAGACTCGGCCCCTCGTTCCGGGAACACCCTGCACTCCAGGCACCCCTTACCCCTCCAAGGGCCCCTCGCCATGAAAAACCCCGGCACACAGGTCCCCCTACACTTCAGGCACCCCTCTCTCGGTGAACCTCATGCCATCCTGCAAGCTCACCTCTGGAGCCTCATCCCGAGCCGCGCCCAGCCGGATTCGTTTCCGACACCTCGTCAAGGGCGTCTATGGCCGCCTGGGCCATGTTCACGCCCCAGAAGCGGCCTGCAGTCGTGAGCGTCACGAGCCCGTCCGCCTCCGAGGCGAGGCCGGCATCGCGCCAGTTGTCCAGAATCCTCTGGAAGGCCGGGGGCACAGGCCCGTAGCTGGCCCTGAAGGCGTCAAGGTCGAGTGCCCCCTCCTCCATCTGCCCGGCCAGGAAGGAGGAGATCTCGCCGGCCGGGTGAGGGGCGGTCACGAAATCGGGGGCGAAGTCCCCACGCGAGGCCCGCTCGACGTAGGCCGCCGGGTCGGCGCGGCGGTAGAAGGACCAGCCGGAGACGAACCCCCCGGCGCCGGCCCCGGCCGACAGGCAGTCCAGCCGGCTCTTGGCCCAGGGGTTGTACAAATTGCGTTCACGGGTGCCCCTGGCGAAATGGCTCAGGGAGAGCTGGCGAAACCTCATCCGCCCCAGCCGCTCGAGGGCAAGGGCGTAGTAGCGGCCCTGGGCGGCAAGGGGGGCCGGCGGCGGCACCCTGCCCTCCTCCGCCGCCCGCTCCAGGGCGCCGTCGGGGAAGACGTTCAGCTGGTACGTGTCGAGCCCGTCCAGGCCGACCGAGACGGCGAGCTCCAGGTCCCTTTCGAAAATCTCGATGGTCTGGCCGGGAAGGCCGAAGATGAGGTCGATGACCACGGCCGCCATGGACATGGAACAGAGCTCACGAAGCCGGGCTAGTGCCTCCACCCCGGAAAGATGCCGGCCCATGGACCGGCGCACCGCTGTGTCGAAGGTCTGTATGCCGATTGAGAAGCGGTTGAAGCCTGCATCAATGAACTCGCTGGCCCTGTCCCGCGTGAAGTCGTGGACGGCGCCCTCGAGAGTGATCTCGCAGTCGTTGGCGAAGGGGGCCAGGGACCGGGCTGCCGATAGGAGCCGGGACAGATCCCCGGAATCCATTGAGCTGGGGGTGCCGCCGCCGAAGTAGACGGCACGGACGGGACCCCGGGGGCCCGAGGCAAGGGCCAGGGAGTCTATCTCCCTTTCCACGGCCTGGCAGTAGCGGGCCCCCGCACCACCGCCTGGGCCGGACCCCGCAAACCCGCAGAAGAGGCAGCGACCCGTGCAGAAGGGGACGTGGACGTAGAAGGCGAAGGGCCCGCCGGGCATGGCCAGGCGAGCCCGGAGACACTCGGCAGCGTCGGGCCCGGTCATAGGCTTGCCACCTGACGAAGGGCCCGCATGGATCGCGAACCTCTCAGAGTACGCTCCAGAGAGCGGGTCAGACGACACCTTAGCCAGGTAGCGGTCAGGATCCACGCTGGCTGCAGATGGATGCATTCCAGTCATCCCGTGAGGCGGAAACTGGTGTTTCGTCATATGTGGGTACCGACTAGTGGAAGAGGGCAAGGGATGGGACAAGGCAATGGGGAGGGATCGCGGAGTCCGGCACCGTGGAACGCGGGCAAAGCCGGTTCTCGAGAAGGTACGGCAGGTCCGGGACGGCTCCATTATAGACGCGGGCTCGCCCCAGCCTCCAGGGGCCAAGCCGAAGACAGGGGTCTCCCAGGCAGGCAGACGTCAAGCAGAGACGGTTAAGAAGCAAGTCGAAGAAAATTTCCGGCGAGGCGCCGTTCACAGGGAAGGTGAGAAAATCTGGTTCAGAGAAAGCCAACTGAGGCATGACGGTAGGCGAGAGGTTAAGGACAGCCGTACGCAAAGGGACAAGTGTTGAGCTCTTTAGACGATGCCCGGAAAAAGGCCTCTGTAACCATGACGTCGGCCTGTTGGCACCCCGGCTCAAAAGAAGAATCATGCCTTATGACACACGCCGCTACGCACGAGAAAATCTTTTACAATAATCCCTTTAGTGACGCAACAGTGACAAGGCAAAGGTTTCCAGAATTTAAAAGCCTGAAAAGCGGATTATTCTTCACAGTTAGCCGGAATAATCAGCAAAAACATATACAAGATGTTGAAGGAAAATAAAGTTTTTTGCAAATCGATGATGACGATGATGATGATGATGATGATGACGATGATGAAGATGAAGATGATGAAGATGACGATGACGATGATGATGATGATGATGATGATGATGATGATGATGATGATGATGATAATGATGATGATGACGAGGATAATGATAATGATGATGACGATGACGATGACGATGACGATGACGATGACGATGACGATGATGATGACGATGATGATGATGACGATGATGATGATGATGACGATGACGATGACGATGATGATGATGACGACGATGATGACGACGATGACGACGATGATGAAGACGATGATGATGATGACGATGATGACGATGACGATGATGACGACGACGATGATGATGACGATGATGACGATGACGATGATGACGACGATGATGACGACGATGACGATGACGACGATGACGATGACGATGATGACGATGATGACGATGATGATGACGATGATGACGATGACGATGACGATGACGATGACGATGATGACGATGACGATGATGACGATGACGATGATGACGATGACGATGATGACGATGACGATGATGACGATGATGATGATGACGATGATGACGATGACGATGATGACGATGATGATGACGATGATGACGATGATGACGATGATGACGATGACGATGATGCTGATGCTGAGAGTGAAGGTAGTGGCAACAGGCAGATAATCAATGAAGCTGGTCATGATGGGGAGTATTGGTATGTTTTGGACATGAGCTTAATCTCAACAAAGAGAGTAGGCGGTGCTCATGTTCTGATGAAAGATCATGTAGGAGAGTCAGTGTGGAAAAACGGACCTGAGCTTCACCAAAACTGAAAGGTGATGAATATGAAGCAAATGAAAGGTCATCACGGAGACTCTGATGGTGTAGTAGTTATAAGCATGACATAGTGACTGAGGCTGAGGCGGAGACGGAGACGGAGAAAGCGAGGTAATAAAAGTGCAGTTGAAGAAGAAGGTCACGCAGAAAGACAAGGTCGTGCATAACTTGTCCTGAACGCATAAATAACTAATCTTGCCAGATGTTCAATTGTGATCTGTTGAAAGTTGCCTAACGATGGCAGATAACAAAGGAAAAATAGGTATAGCAGAAAGGAAGTAACGGAAAAGGAGTGAATGAGATGAAAATGATTGAAACAATGGTATAAGAATGGAAATCATGAAAGAAAGCAAATGAGGATGGTCAAAAGAAAAAGTCAATATGACTTTGTAATGATGTTTTCAGAAACAAAGAGAAAGCATATGACAAGACGAGTACTATCATCACTTCGTGAAGTAAAATTATGAACCTGGACCTCGTCGTTGTAACTTAAAACAGAGGAATGTAGTGAAAAGAATGGTTTATAAAAATTTTAATGCACGTTGGATACATCAATCAAATGTTGGTTATTGTAGTGAAGAAATGATACAGTTGGAGTGACTTGAAATAACAGAACAAGAACAGGAAATTACAGAACAAGAACAGAATCACTTAAGTAACATATCAGGTCGCTCATGTTTTGAGAGTACTCGAATGAAAATTTTTTTTGAAGACAGTAATTTTGTAGAAATGACCAAAATTTTTTAACTACAGGTGTCACAACTACAAATCAATATTTAAGATGCCAACAGGAAAAAAATATTGACAATTCAAGCCCAGAAAATGATAATGGCCAGAACGCTTCGACTTCCAGGACGAACAACAGCGCAAGGAGCATGGCAGCAAGATTTCCGCAGTAAGTGAGGTAATCCGGGAGTAACGTCATCGTCTGCCCTTCACGGGCAAAGCGCCTGGCCAAGGGATCTGGCTGTCCTGGTCCGGAGATGCCGCGCAACTATCCTTTGACAAGGAACTGCAATTTGCAAAAGACCTGCAAAAGAGTCCGGAATGTAAGCTTGGTCGGTCGGCTCTTGGAGGATGCTGACCGGAAGAACAGACAAAGCAGATGGCTCAAAGTCGTGAAGTGTCCGGTTGAGGGCCGAGAAATTTCTTAAAATGTCAGGGAAGGCCAGGCAGGCATTTTCGGGAAGAACCGGTCTGTCACTGAAACAGTCGGAGGCAGAACAAAAACTGTCGCTCCGCGGCATGAGAGGTGTTAGATGAAAAAAGGACGTTGGAGATTCGAGTCGGACAGGGCCATGTACCTTGCCAGAGCGAGACGGCTCGCCCCTGACGCGCCCGAGTGGGGTGAGTGGTGGCTGGGAGAGACGGTGGCCCACGTGGCGGCCAGGGAGGGTTTCCTCGTGCCGGGATTTTCGGCCTGGGAGCTGAAGGGCCACAAAGACAGAAGCGTCGCGCACGTGGCCGCAGCGCACGAGAGGCTGCCGGAAGGCTTCTGCACATGGGAACTCACGGACGATTACGGCAAGAACGTGGCAGCCTACGCGGTTTCCCGCGCCAGGCTTCCCGAGAGCTTCGATCTCTGGGATCTTGCCGACGTTCACGATTGGACAGTGGCGCACGAGGCGGCCGCGAGCCGCAGCCTGCCGGAAGGCTTCAGCCGCTGGACCATCGTCAGCGGGAACGGGGAATGCGTGGCCACCCATGCTCTCTCCTGGGGCCCCCTTCCGGAAGGCTTCGACATGTGGGATCACGCTGACGTCAACGGATATACCGTGGCCCACCGAGCCGCCTGGCACGGCCGCCTGCCCGTGGGCTGGGACAGGTGGGACCTCGCTTCCTACTCCGGAGATACCGTAGCCCACGACGCTGCCGAGCGGGGGTTTCTGCCCAGCGGCTTTGAACGATGGGACATGGCCGACAACGAGGGGACCACAGTGGCTCACGCCGCCGCGAGAAGGGGTCGTCTCCCTGCCGGGTTCGGTGCCTGGGCACTTGCCGACAGCAGGGGCCGCACCGTGGCGCACACGGCTGCCGAAGCCAACCGGCTCCCGGAAGGCTTCGCCGACTGGGAGCTGGCGGACAACGACGGCGTGACCGTCGCGCACCTTGCGGCACGGACGGGATCGCTCCCGGAAGACTTCGCGCTCTGGCACCTGGCCGACGCCAAGGGCTCGACCGTGGCCCACGCTGCCGCGGAAAGGGACAGGCTCCCGGACGACTTCGCGCTCTGGGAACTTTCCGACACGGACGGCGTGACTGTGGCGCACGTATCGGCCGGAAAGGGCAGGCTCCCCGAAGGATTCGGCCTCTGGGACATGGCTGACGGCAAGGGCCGGACCGTGGCGCACGTGGCGGCGGAGCTGGGCATCCTCCCCCACGGCTTCGGACAGTGGGAGCTCGCGGATCGGGAAGGCTGGACCGTTTCGCACTCCGCCGCGATGTCGGGGACGCTGCCGAAAAATTTTAAAAAGTGGACTCTGGCGGACAAGGACGGGAGGACGGTGGCCCACTGCGCGGCCTTGTCCGGGACCCTTCCCGCAGGTTTCGACAACTGGGCCCTGTCGGACGCAAGAGGCCGCTCCGTTGCCCACGCAGCAGCCGCCGCCAACACGCTCCCGAAAGACTTCTCGCTCTGGGACATTGCGGATCTCCGGGGGCGGACAGTGGCGAACACCGCCGAAACCGCCGGGACGTTCCCCAAGGACTTTTCAGGATGGGACATTGAATTCATGAGAAATCGCACGTTCGAGTCAAAAACTCCGCTTGCAATTCTCAGGGGATTCCACCGCAACAATCTCGGATACCGCGACGAGCGGAGCGTCTTTCTCGTGACAACGGAAAATGGTAAACGGACAGTCGTGGATATCAAAGATCCTCTGGATCCCCTGGACCGCAGAGATATCGAGGCAGCCGCATCAGCCCGCAGGAACCGCCCGTACCCGAACGGCACGACCGTCAGGGACGTTCCGGATGTCGTGAAGGCCATGGCATTCCTGGACTCCGAGTACGGGTGGCTGCCCGCCACGTTTGCTCTCTGGGGGCTAAAGGACTGGTACGGCCATACCGTAGCTTGCCATTCGGCGTCGCGCGGCGGGCTCCCGAAGGACTTCCGGGACTGGGCTCACGCCTCGTCCGAAGGTTCAAGCAGCGTGGCACATGGTGCCGTCGAGACGGGTAATCTCCCCCGTGACTTCAACGACTGGGAGATTGCCAACTCTTACGGATGGAGCGTCGCCCACGAGGCCGCCAGTTACGGGAGACTTCCGCCCGGTTTCGAACAGTGGGAGCTTTCCGACAAGGATGGCCGCACCGTGGCACAGGTCGCGGCAGAGCACGGATACCTGCCGGAGAGCCTCTTCGGGCTGGACCCGGAGGGCGGCAAGAGACCCACCCTATACCATATCATGGCCGCCCACGGTAGGCTTCCCGAAGGCTTCGACGGATGGGCAATGGCTGACTGTCACGGGGTGACGGTGGCTCACTGGGCCGCGGCAAACGGACGGCTTCCCGTAAGCTTCGACCGCTGGGAAATGGCCACGGACACCGGGCGCACCGTCGCCCACTCGGCCACGAAGGCCGGATTTCTGCCCAGCGCGTTCGACATGTGGGAACTGGCTGACAACGACGGAAAGACCGTCGCCCACGAGGCCTGCTCGAGAAACCGGCTCCCCCGACGCTTCGACCGCTGGGAACTCGCCGACAAGAACGGGGTCACCGTCGCCCACATGGAAACGGCAAGGAGGCTGCTCCCCGAAAACTTTACGGGCTGGGCCCTCGCAGACAATGACGGCCGCACCGTGGCTCACGCGGCAGCGGAATCGGGCCGTCTCCCCGAAAGCTTCAGGGATCTGGCGCTCGCCGACAGCGGGGGCGTCACAGTGGCCCACATGCTCGCCAGGCGCGGACCGATGCCTGACTGGTTCGAAGCCTGGGATCTGGCAGACTCCAGGGGCGTCACCGTGGCCCACGAGGCAGGGGAGAGGGGATTCCTCCCGGACAGCTTCAGCCGGTGGGATCTCGCCGACGGGGAGGGAAGAAGCGTAGCCCACGTGGCCGCGAAGGAGGGATTCCTCCCCGAAGCTTTCGGCATCTGGGAACTTCTCGAAGCAAAGGGCGTAAGCGTTGCACGCGAGGCCTACTCGAGCGGGACTCTCCCCGAAGGCTTTGACCGCTGGGACGTCCCGGACGGAGACGGCGTGCCGCTGGCCTGCCTCGCCGCGAGGGACGGGAAGCTCCCGGAAGGATTCTCTCGCTGGGAGATTGCGGACGCGTCGGGCATCTCGGCCGCCCACGAGACGGCCAGGCGGCGGCGGCTCCCGGACAGCTTCGGCAACTGGGCGCTGGCCGACCTGAAAGGGATCACGGTGGCCCACGTCATGGCCGAGCGGCAGAGGATGCCCAAGTCGTTCAAGGACTGGCAGCTAGCCGACTCCACGGGCAGGACCGTAGCCCACGTGGCCGCCGAAAATTACTCACTGCCTGACGGTTTCAGGCTTTGGGATATCAAGGACAACAAGGGCAGGACCGTGGCCCAGGCGGCCTGGGAGTCCGGGAACCTCCCCGACGGCTTCGATCGCTGGAAGCTCGTGGACAGGACCGGGAAGAAGGACGGTTAGGCTCGTACACGGAAGAAGTCTCCCGGACTTCCTTCCGTCAACCTCAATTCACGCAGCGCCGGCTTCCGGTCGCGGAAAGCTAAAAGCCGTCACCCGCCACAAATCATTCAGCGCCCCGCGACCGGCACCGAGCGCAGATCTGCATCCATACGCCAGAAATCATCCTGCTTCCCTTAGTTCCAGAACTTCGCTTGCATCAGTCCGCTGCAAATCAACCAGCGCCCCTCGGTTCCAGAGCGTGATTGGAGCGGTCCGCTGCAAATCACCCAGCGCCCCTCGGTTCCTGAGCGTTTATTGGAGCAGTCCGCTGCAAATCACCCAGCGCCCCTCGATTTCTGAACGGAGCCTGGAACCAAGCTTGGCGCAGTCCGCTGAAAGTCTTATTGTGCCCCGCCCACGCGCCCGGCCGCTGCTCGACTGCAGTCGCCCTCCCACAATAATTAAACGGTCCCGCGACAGACCCCAGAACGCCACTTGATGCCGCAAGCCGCAAACCGTTTGATTTCACATGCTGATCTCATAACCCGATTGCACCATTCCTCTGCAAATCATTCCGCGCCTCGGAATCCGGCCGCGGAGCTCGGTTCCCGACCACGGACGGCTTCCTCCCTTCACGCGGCCTTCCACTGGCCGCCGCTGACGCGGCCTTCCACTGGCCGCCGCTGACGCGGACTTCCTCATGGGCGACGCAGGTCCCTGAGCGGCCCGGACCTTCCCCGCCGAGGGGCAGTCAGCGCGACTGACCCAGAAGGCTGACCCGGACTGCGTCTTCATCGTCTTCATGCGCCTGGCCGCAAGCGATCGTTGCCATTGCCCGGTCTCACGCGGGGACGCCCCAGCTCGCCGGCAGGTCTTTTCAAAGGTCCCGCGAGCTCCGCCGGCTGAGAGATGCGGACCGACACGCCGGCCCCTGCCAAACCTTATGGGCTCAAGGCCCTCTTGACATCCATAAGGCAACAGTATACAACTGGTATCCGGTGACAGACATCCGAGGCCCAACCGGTCTCCTCTGCCCCCGGGCTCTCCCGGCACGCCGCGTCTGCAAGCGGCAAATCCACCTGCCGGAGCCCTCCGGCACGCCGCCCCGACCGACCCCGCCTTTCTGCCCCTCAGGGCCTCCCTGCCTCCCTTTCCACCTGTCCCAAACCAAGACAAGCCAGCGCTTCCTGTCCCGTTCCGCCCAGCCGGCGGGCTGCGGGAAAACTGTCCCTCGCGGCCTTGCAGGCGGGCCCGGCTGCGGGAAACACGTTTCTTTGAGTCCCGGAGGAGGCGCCTGCGCCAGGACCGCCGTCTGGCCCTCCCACGTCACATGCCGCCGTCCCGCGACAGGACCGACGACCTGAACCGCTCCCGGACCGGCGGCATGGTCAGCGCCAGGACCGTCGGCTTGCCCGGCTCCAGGGCCGGCGGCATTGCCTCTCCCGGGACCGGCGGCATGTACAGCTCCAGGCCCCTGCTCGTTGCGGAGCATGTCCGGCCGGCTGACCAGCGGCCCCGCGGCGCGGGGCCGGACAAATGCATTTGGGGGAGCGTCCGAAGGACGCCGGGCCAGCCATGCGGCCCGCCGCCGAGCATCGAGCCGGCCCCCTGGAGGTGCGCATGACGAGGCAAAACTCGTGAACAGGACACTCGCAGGAGCGAGGATAATGGTCGTGGACGATGCCATGTCCAGCCTGAGGCTCGCCAAGGCGGCCCTGTCCGGGGCCGAAGAGATCTGCACCGTGCCGTCCGGAAAGCGCTTGCTGGAGATGATGGGCACGGCCAGGCCCGATCTCATACTCCTCGACATAAACATGCCCGGCCTTGACGGCTTCCAGATCATCCGGGCGCTCAAGTCCGACCCGTCCACCGACGAGGTGCCGGTCATCTTCCTGACAGGGAACTCCGACACGGAGAGCCAGACCGCCGGCTTCAGGCTTGGGGCGGTGGACTTCGTCTCCAAGCCCTTCGAGCCGGAGATCCTCCGGGCCAGGGTGGGCACGCACCTGGCGATCTGCCGCCAGAAGAAGCGCCTGGAGGCCCAAACCGAGGAGCTGGAGCGCCTGAGCCGGGAAATGAGGGCCAGGGCGGCGGAGGAGGCGGACAGCGCGCTCAGGTTCCAGGGGGCGCTCTTCGAGGCCGTGGTGGACCTGCTCAAGTGGCGGGGCCACATGGACGGGAGGCTCGCGAGCCGCGCCACGGCCCTTCTCAGGATCCTCCTGGAAGGCATGGAGGAGGCCGGCATATACCAGGACGAGATTTCCGCCTGGGACCGTTCCACCGTGCTCCGGTCCTCCGTGCTTCACGACGTGGGCAAGATCTCCGTGGGGGACACGATACTAAAAAAGCCCGGCCGCCTGACGGACGAGGAGTTCGAGAAGATGAAGCTCCACACTGTCATGGGGGCGGCCGTCCTCGACAGGATGGGCGAGGGCCTGCCCGAGGGGTCCGGCCAGTTCCTGGGCCACGCGAGGATCTTCGCGGAGTCCCACCACGAGCGCTGGGACGGATCCGGCTACCCCGGCGGGCTCGCGGGGGGAAGCATCCCCCTCCAGGGCAGGCTCATGGCGGTATGCGACGTCTACGACGCCCTGGTCTCCGAACGCCCCTACAAGGAGCCGTCCCCCCCAGCCGAGGCGGAAAAGATCATCATGGATTCTGCCGGCACGCAGTTCGACCCGGCCCTGGTGGAGGCGTTCGACAGGGTCCGCAAAAGGTTCCAGGCCCCCTGACCCCCCGCCGCCGGCAGGGAGCCGCTATCCTCGCTTGCCGATGCGATGCGGCCGGGGCTGTCGGAAGGCCTGGGCTCCCGGGGCCGGGGTTGCGCCGCAGGTCAAGGAATGACGCGACATCAGTGTCCGTACGCGGGAAGCGGCGGGCTTTCCTCGCCCTCCGGCCCCCTGCCCTCCCTGACGGGCCCGGCCGGGACCGCGGCGCGCGCGTATCCGTCCCGGATGCGGCCCGTCCGTCCCGCTCCGGCGGGCCCGGAGGCGTCCCGCAGCCAGGAACCCAGCCTCGGAAGCGGAGATTGACTGGACGGCCTTCGTTGACAACGGGCAGGTTCTATCCTAAAATTTGTCACAGTGCGAAACGGCTTTCCTGAAGCGGAAGGGTCGCCGGGCCGGCACGCTCGTCCCCTGCGGAACCCCAGTTCTAAGGCCCGCTTCCCCTGAACGCACGACACAGGACATGCCATGCCACGCGCCGACATCCCCGGAGAGACTTCCAGACCTTTCCGCCAGTCCCGTCCGCATGGGGCGGACGCCGCAGGGGGCTCGGCGGCATGAAGTGCCAGGATGTCCGCCGCGCCTGCCGTTCCGGCCCGTCTCCCGGCCTTCCGCCCCTTCTCCAGCAAGAGGCTCCCGGCCTTTCGCCCCGGTTCCAGCGAGAGACGAGCCACGCGATCAAGACCCGGCCCACGTCATGCACCCCGCCCGCCCCCTCCTCCGGGAGGACGCGGGCTTTTTTGCCTTGCGAGACCGGAAGCAAAGTAAACCAATACATCACCTTTTCTGACGAACACCTTCATTTTATGTAATTTGTCCCCATCCGCCGGTCTGTCTCCCTGCGACCGGGCCTAGCCCGGCTCCTTCCCCGGACTCGCTCCCCGCCGCACGGCCCGAGGCCGGCGCCATCCCCGGACCCACTCCCCGTTTCCCGGCCCGAGCCCGGCACCTTCTGAGGCCTTTCTCCTCGCCTCCCGACCCGAGGCCGACGCCTTCCCCGGTCTCCCTCCCCGCCGACCGGCCCGCTCCAGGCGCCGCCCCGGCCTCGCTTCTCGCAGCCCGGCTGCCTCCGGGCGCCGCCCCGGCCTCGCTCCCATGTCCCGGCGGACGCCCCCGCCCGGAACCGGGCACTTC
The DNA here is from genome assembly GCA_031263525.1 of Deltaproteobacteria bacterium. Classification (GTDB taxonomy): domain Bacteria; phylum Desulfobacterota; class Desulfarculia; order Adiutricales; family Adiutricaceae; genus JAIRZX01. Next base: position 20,124 of record JAISFP010000376.1, read on the forward strand.
CGCCGCCGACCGTCCCGCGCCGATGCCCTCCGGCCATTCCGGAACATGACGCGGCTGCCTCCACGGGTACCACCATGCCTGCCAAGACGGCACCGCCCAAACGGAAAAAGGCTCCCGCTGCCGTGGCTGCCGCCGCGGCCCTGGCGGTCATCGCGTCCCTGTGCTACATGGCCGCCGGACCCGCGGGCGATCCCCAGCCCTCCCCTGCCCAGTCGAGCCAGTCCGGCCTGCCGGGCCGTGCCGCGGGCCCCGGAGGCGGCGCCCCGGCCGGTCAAGGCTACGGGACCGGCGGGACTCCGGGGACATCGCCCCTCGGGGGCGACGACGCCGGCCCCGGCTGGCCGTCGTCCCCCGTTTCCAGGACGTCGGGAGCCGCCTCGGGCTCCGGATCCCCTGGAGCGTCAGGCACGGCCGGCCCCGCGGGATCTGGAGGCGACTCAGGCGCCCCTGGGGCCTCCGGCGAGTCAGGCGAGTCCGGAGCCGGGAGCCGTGCTGACGGGGGCCCCGGCGTCCCCGGCGCCGCCTTCCACATAGGGATCGTCACCCAGACGGACGCCCAGGGCACCGACACCAAGGTCGCGGTGGACAAGATCGTGGCCGAATTCGGGGACGCGGCGGAAGGCGGGATCATACGGCACTCCACCACCCCGGACAGCTTCCTGGCCGAGATGGACGCCACCAGGGAGCTCATAATCTCAATGGCGGACGACCCTCTCATGAGGGCGGTGATCGTCTTCGAGGGCGTGCCCGGGACCGCGGACGCCTTCCGGGAGATAAGGGCCCGCCGGCCGGAGATCCACCTGTACGCGGCGGAGCCGCACGAGGACGCCGATCTCATATCCCGCTCGGCTGACCTGGTCACGAGCCAGGACTTCGTGTCCCGGGGCTACCTGGTTCCCTGGACCGCGAGGCGGCTCGGGGCCAGGTCCTTCATGCACATATCCTTCCCGCGGCACATGATGGACGAGTCCCTCGCCCGCCGGAAGGCCATCATGGAGGAGGCCTCCCGCGACCTGGGGATGCGGTTCATCTCCGAGGAGGCCCCAGACCCCCAGGCCGAGGGGGGCATAGAGGCGGCAAGGGCCTTCATAGCGGGGCACGTGCCCCTGTGGCTGGACCGCTACGGGCCCTTCACGGCCTTCTACGCGACGAACAACGCCCACACGGAGCCCCTCATAAGGGGCATAGTGGAGCACGGCGGCCTCTTCCCCGAGGCCGACGAGCCGTCGCCCCTCATGGGCTACCCGGGGGCCCTGGGCCTGGATCCGGGGTTGCTGGGGGACGACTGGGAAACGATATCGGCCGAGGTGGAGCGGAGGATCGTTGAGGCCGGCGCCGCCGGGCGGCTCGGGTCGTGGAAGGTGTCGCTGGCCCACGGCCACCTGACGGCGCTCGCCCGCTTCGCGGTGATGGCCTCCACCGGCACGGCCGGCTCGCAGGACCGTGAGAAGCTCCTGGAGTGCTACGACGCCGTGGCCCCCGGGGTCCGCTGGAAGGGCTCGGCGCTCACCGACCCCCAGGGCCGGGAATACCGCAACATGCTCCTGGTCTACCAGGACAACTACGTGTTCGGCAAGGGCTACTCCGGCACGGCGTCGCTGGACGTCCCGAAGAAGTACGGGGCCCTGGAGACTCCGGGCATTTCCCGCGGCCCCACGTGGGACTTCCGGATAGCTATCCTGACCGGCACCGTGGAACAGGGGGCGGACGACCGCCTGGGCGCCCTGGAGATGACGGCGCGCTACGGGAGCTCCGCGGACGGGGGCCTCATAACACACGCGGAGTTCCCGGTGAACTACCTGAACGAGCCGGAGGCCCTGGCGGCCCTCGTCGACTCCCTGGCCGACGATCCCCTCGTGCGCGTGATAGTGGTCAACCAGGCCATACCAGGAACGGCGGAGGGCTTCAGGCGGGTGAAGGCTCGCCGTCCCGAAGTTTTCTGCCTGTCGGGCGAGCCACACGAGTCGCCTGACGAGATCTCCCTCAGCGCCGACATGGTGGTGGCCGCCGACTACGTGGCCCGGGGGTACCTGATCCCCTATTCCGCCAAGTTCCTGGGAGCCAAGTCGCTCGTCCACGTGACAATCCCCAGGCACATGACCTACCTCCCCCTGAGGCAGCGGGCCGCCATAATGGAGAGGGCCTGCCGGGAACTCGGCCTGGGCTTCCATGTCGTCATGGCGGCGGACCCCTCCGGCCCGGCGGGGGTCGACGGGGCGAGGGAGTCCATCGTCGAGAACCTGCCGAAATGGCAGGAGGCCTACGGCAGGGACTCGGCCTTCTTCGCCACCAACGACGCCCACACGGAGCCCCTCATCGCCGGCATAGCCGGATCCACCGGCATCTTCGTCGAGGCCGACATCCCGTCCGCCCTCCTGGGCTTCCCCGGGGCCCTGGGCGTGTACGCGGAACCCCTCGTCGGCCGCTGGCCCGAGCTCCTCCGCGCGGTGGAGGAGGCCGCCGTCGCCAGGGGCGCGGCCGGAAGGCTCGGGACATGGGCCTACCCGCTGGGCTTCACCCAGACCGCCGGCCTCGCCGAGTTCGGGAAAATGCTCGCGGAAGGAAGGGCGGACATCTACGACATGGGCGCCATCATAGAGTGCCTGGGCCTCTTTTCACCGGGAGCTCACTGGGCAGGGACGTTCCTAAACGATCCGGCGACCGGCAGGATGGTGCGCAACTACCTCCTGGTCTATCAGGACACCTACATACTGGGCAAGGGCTACATCGCCACTACGAAGGTCGACGTTCCAGCCGAGTACTTCACCATCGGTCCCGGCCCGGAGCCGACCCGGAGCGGGAACGCCGACCCCGCGCCCGCCCCGCCCGCTGCCGGTTCCAGGCCCTCCTCCGAGAACGGCGGCCCGGCAGACGGCCCCGTGCCTTCCGGCGGGGCGAACGCGCCCGGAAACGCTCGGACTTCCGGAGGGACGAAAGCGCCCGTGAACGTCATCCTGGCTTCACGCGGGACGAGGCCGCCAGTGAACGTCCCGGCTTCAGGCGGCCTGCCGGCGGCAGCGGACTTCCCCGCTCCGGCTTCGGAGTAGCCAGGTGTCCTGCGCAGACCGCATCATGATGGGCAGTACGCCGCTGCCTGACGGCCTGGCGGCACCTCGCTCGGCGTACGCGGCCTGCCTCCCCGGAGAGCTCAGCAGGCCCCCTTCCCTTCCGGCGCAGCCCGCGAGAGGGGGACGGTCGGGAGGCCCTGAGAGGGCCGTGAAAGCCGGTCGGCCGGGAGCCCCGGAGAGGGCCTTGAAAGCCGGGCAGCCGGGAGCCCCGGAGAGGGCCGCGAAAGCCGGGAGCCCCGGACACTCCGGGACGCCGCTCCTGACCTTGAGGGCGGGGAGAGGAGAAAGCTTGAGGACAGGGGAGGCATGGCCTGGAACTGGCTGCGGAGCGAGGAGGGACAGATGACCGCCGAACTCGGGAACGCGAGGATCATGATCGTCGACGACGCGGTCACCAACCTGAGGCTCGCCAAGTCCGCCCTCTCCGGGGCCGGGGACGTCTTCACCGTCACCTCCGCCGAGAGGATGTTCGAGCTGATGGACACGGCCCTTCCGCACCTGATCCTCCTGGACATCAACATGCCGGGCATGAACGGCATAGAGGCCCTGAAGGCCCTGAAGTCCAAGCCCGACACGGCCGACGTGCCCGTCATCTTCCTGACGGGCCTGACCGACACCGGCCACGAGGTGGAGGGGCTCCGCCTGGGCGCCGTGGACTACATAGCCAAGCCTTTCGAGCCGGAGCTTCTGCGGGCGCGGGTGGGCATACACCTGACCATGAGGAGCCAGAGGATCAAGCTGGAGACCCAGAGCCAGGAGCTCGAGCGCTTCAACCGGAACCTCCAGGCCATGGTGGCCGAGGAGGCGGGCAAGGTCGTGAGGCTCCAGGGCGCCGTTTTCAGCACCGTGGTGGACCTGGTGGAGAGCCGCGACGACATCACGGGCGGGCACGTGACCCGCACCATGAACTTCCTGAAGCTCCTGATGGACGGGGCGGTGGAGTCGGGCGTGTACTCGGACGAGATAGGCGCCTGGGACCAGGAGATTATCCTCCAGTCCTCCATGCTGCACGACGTGGGCAAGATCTCCATAAGCGACGCCATACTGAAGAAGCCGGGAAGCCTGACCCCCCAGGAGTTCGAGGAGATGAAGCTCCACACCACCTTCGGCGCGGCGGTGCTGGACAAGATATCAGCCACCCTCCCCGAGGAGGACGCGCAGTTCATGAGGCATGCCAGAATCTTCGCCGAGACCCACCACGAGAAGTGGAACGGATCCGGCTACCCCTTCGGGATCCCCGGCGCGGAAATCCCCCTCCAGGGGAGGCTCATGGCGGTCTGCGACGTCTACGACGCCCTGATCTCGAAAAGGCCCTACAAGGACCCCTTCCCCGTGGAGAAGGCCGAACGGATCATAATCGAGGGGGCCGGAAGCCATTTCGACCCGAATCTCGTCGGTGTCTTTGCCAAAATCTGTCACAGGTTCCGGGAACCGGGAGGATCGGCCGGCTGAGCCGTCCGGAAGGTCTTGTCCTGACGCGCCGGAACCCCCGTGGCCCTGTGCGGCGGGGGGACTACCGATTATGCGCGGTCGCCTGAACACGTCCATACTTTCATTTTTAATTTTAAATATTTATTATTGCAAATTAATTTATTCAATAGTTTCCAATATTATTGACATATCTTCCATTTGCTTAACAATATATTTTATCAATATTTTGTTGAATAATAATCTAGTTTCAATAATATTTTTATACGTTTGCCCTAAATCAAACTTCCATTTAGACATTTATTTATAATTCACTCGACAAATATTTTTTTTGCTGATTATGTGTGTATGTTATGTTGCTAACAAAAAAATTTATACGATTTACAATTACTATAAACATTGAGTTTTAAGCAAAAATAATAATTTTTTAATGCCTTTTTAAAATTTTTCATTGACATTCTTATAAAAATTATCATTTTCACTCGTCATACATCGGATTATTTTTAATTTATCAAATTTAATAATTGTTTTCTATCCTAATTAATTATCAAAAATTTATTGCCGAAAGTTTATCTGACAGGTCGCCAAATGAAACTGATTCAGACCTGACTTCCGCAGATGACTGCCGCATGAACTTCCCGGTCCCCAGAAAACGTGATGGACGTCACCCTCTTCCCGAAGAACCAGGGCTTCTGCCAGGAATAAGATGCCGAGCGAAAACTACAGCGAATCTCCCCAAACCTCTCCCGCAATATCTTGCCCAGTCCCTTGCCCCCGTCCATCATCCTGGACCGTCACGCGCATATTTCCTCGTGCCGGACCAGGCCTTGTAGCTCCTGGCTTCACAGGACGGCAGTCAGGGGGACATGAACCTGCCCTTGAACCGGTGGAGAAGCGTCTCCACCCGGAACCGCGTCGGCTTGAACCAGGATAATAGCTTAGCCTTTAAGTTTTTCAATCCCCCTTTCGCTCTGTTCCCGCCCTGCCCGCTCACTCTCGCCTTCAGACCTTCCGGACCACCTTGCCCTCGCGTTCAGCCTTCCAATCCCACCCATCCCGCCTCGCCTTCTGCCATCCCGAGCCCAAGCGCCCTCTCCCCGCCTTCAGACCATCCTGCCCCCTCTCCCTCGTCTGCTGGTTTCCCCACTTCACAATGGGCGTGTTCTGGGTCATAATAAAAAGGCCGTAGCGGCACAGGCCCTGCATCATGAGTCCATGACTCATCCTGGACGCCACATTCGGCACCCCGCGTTAACGCCGGACCCGTCCATCCCCCCGGACGGCATCCATTCCTGCGCCCAAGTGTCTCAGCCGGACAGCGGAGGCAGGATGCTCCCATTGATACCCCAGTGGAGACTCTCTTTGGAGGGGAAGCCCAGCGGCCCCTCTTCGGGGACATCTGCATCTGCGGGACCGGACGGCTGGAACGACGCCATCTCCGACGGGAAGGCTGCCCCAGGAAACGGCGGGGCCGCGGCCTCGCCCGCCTCAGGAAACGGCGGCGCCGCGCTTGCATGCGGGACTGCGGCCCCGGCCGCCCCTGGAAACGACTGGGCCGTTCAGGCTGGCGGAACTGCGACTCCTGCTTTTCCGGGAAACGGCGGTGCCGCGTCGGCAGGCGGGACCGCGCCCGCAGCTTTTCCTGTAAACGGCGGGACCGCGCCCGCGGCTTTTCCTGTAAACGGCGGGGCCGCGCTCCCGGCCCGGGCGATACCTCCGGCCGCCCCTGGAAACGGCGGTGCGGCGATCGCTGGCCGGACGATGCCCTCGGCCATCCCGAAAAACGGCAGGGCCGCAGTCGGCTGGGCGACGAACCCGGTAGTAACCGGATACTCCGGGGCCGCCGCCGCAGCTTTCAGGAGCCGGCCGGAGGCCCCTGTCGAGGTCCCGGTCCCCGCGACCTCCGAAGTGGAGCTTCCACTCGTTTCCGACTCGCTCACCGAGGAACAGAAAGCCGGAGAGATGCTGGGGCTCGTACGGAAGCTTGCCGGGCTCGGGACGAACTTCTACGCCAACGGCTCGCTCGCCAACGCCCGCGACAACCTGTTCAAAGCCATGACGCTGAGCGAGGACGGCTTCGGGGAGGACCATCCCGAGTCCCTGAGGCTCGCCGGATGCCTCGGCTGCACCCTCCTGAAGCTGGACTTCCCGGAGGCCGCCCTAGAGCTCTTCTCCAGGGTGCGGACGGCCAGGCACCGGCTGCTGGGACCCGCGCACCCCTCCTCCATCGCCGCCGCGTCGAACCTGGCCTGCGCCGTCTGCGGGGCCGGCGACCCGGCCCGTGCCGTCTCGATCCTTACCGGGCTGTTCAAGGAGAGGGTCAGGACGCTGGGCCCCCGGTCCATGGACACACTGGACACTGCCGGCAACCTGGCGCTTGCCATGAGCGCGGCAGGCGACCATGAGCGGGCGCTGAAGATAGCGGGCCAGGCGCTCTCGGGCACCAGGAAGGCGGCGGGCGACGGCGCACGGGAGACCATGGAGGCCATGGAGAACCTGGGCCTGGCCCTGGCCGGCGCGGGAGACTGCGCGAAGGCCGCGGAACTCGTCAGCCAGGCCCTGGCCGGGCTCGAGGCTCTCCTGGGCACCCTCCACCACGATACGATATCGGCCATGAAGAACCTTGCAGCCGTCCTCGAGCGCTCTGGCGACACGCCCGGGGCCGAGGCCGCCCTGGCCCGCGCCGCGAGGGAGGAGGCCTTCCTCGCGGGGGACATAAGGGCCTGGCTCCTGGGCTGAACGCCTCAGCGAGGACGTCCCCCGGGGAGCAGGGTGGGAGGTCCCCCGGACTCGGCGGACCCTCCAGGCGCCAAGTTCAGCTGTCGCGTTCCCGTGGCCCCGGCAGGCCGGCTGGAGCGCCCCGAAGGCCCCGAAGCCACCGGCCAGCCCTGTTTTGATGCCGTCCCCGCCGCGCGGCACGGCACGGAAAGCCGCGCAGGCGCCCTGAAAGACGGCCAACACCCGAGCGCCTTCTCAAAAAGGCCGATATGGTGCATAATCTGCCAGCAGGTCACTTCCCCTTGAACAGTCCTGAGCTCACGGCTCCCCCCGAGCCCCGGCTGGCCTGAGGCGAAGCCCGGACCCGGTGACGGCGGACCAAAGCCGGAGGCCCGGACCAGATAACGGCGGCCGAAGGCCCGGACCAGATAACGGCGACCGAAGGCCCGGACCAGATAACGGCGGCCGAAGGCCCGGACCAGATAACGGCGGCCGAAGGCCCGGACCAGATAACGGCGGCCGAAGGCCCGGACCAGATAACGGCGCCCGAAGGCCCGGACCAGATAACGGCGGCCGAAGGCCCGGACCAGATAACGGCTACCGAATGCCGGAGGCCAGGTCCTAGGAATGATGGCGCGGGGGACGGACCACGGGTCCAGGGAACGGAGGACGAACGCCCAAGGACGGCGGCGCGGGGCACAGTCATACCGAATTTCCGGCACCTGGGCCAGAAAATTCAGGAGCCGTTTCATTGTTTGCCCGGGACCGGATGTCCGGTCCCGCCGGGAAACACGGGCCGGCGCGGACGCCAGCCCTAAAGGGCTCCGCCTGGGCCGGGCGGGTCCTGCCGGAGGAGGCGCAGATGAGACCCATAGAGGCGAACTGGAAACTCAGCATCGAGCCGGGTCCCCAGCGCAGGATCCCCGGCGACGAGGACGAGCCCGAGCGCGGGCTACTGCCGGGCATCGGCGGCGAATATCCCGGCGTGAACGACCCGGCCCTCCTGAAGGCGCTCACCGAGGCGGACGGCATGGGCCTGAACCTGCTTGAGCTCGGCGACAGCCGAGGGGCCGCGGAGCGGGTCTCCAGGGCCCGTGGCCTGTGCCTCGCCGTCCTGGGCCCGTCGCACCCGCTCTGCCTGAGGCTCGCCAACAACCTCGGATGCTGCGTCTTCAGGCCCCGGGACGCCGTGAAGTCCCGCGAGATCTTCGCGGAGGTCTGGGACGTCAGATCCCGTGCCCTGGGGGAGAGGCATCCGGACTCGCTCCGCTCCGCCATGAACCTGGGCTGCGCCATGTCAGCCAGCGGCGGGCATTCCGAGGCCGAGGAGCTCCTCACGCTCGTCATGGACTCCTTCACCGGCACCCTCGGACCCCTCCACGAGGACACCCTCGCGGCCACGATGGACCTGGGCCTGGCCTGCATCCTTTCTGGCGACAACCCGAGGGGCCTGGAGCTCGTCGCCAGGGCCAAGGACGGCTTCGAGAGGACCCTGGGCTCCGGGAGCGCCGAGGCCGTCGTCGCCGGACGGAGCCTCGCCTTCGCCCTCCGGACGGCCGGTGACCGGGACGCCGCCTACGAGGTCCAGCTTAGGGCCGACATGACGGAGGACCTGGGAATCCTCATGGGTGAACCGGACCTGTGGCCGGACGAGACGCCTCACTGAAGCCGGACGGGACGGTGCGCCGGAGCCTTACGAGGGGGAGCTGAATCCTGGCAGGACGGCCCACCGAAGCCTGACGGGACGGCCCGCCGAAGCCTGACGGGGCGGCGCACCGAAACCTGACGCCTCGACTGGCCCCCCGAGACTGGACCGCCTTCCCGCGAGGCTCCCCGCCAGCACGATCCGGCTCCTTCACCCGGCTCCCGCAGACCACTGCTGTTGCCAGGCTCCAAGTAGTTCGGAGCGCTTTTCCCCTCGTCCCCAAAACCTGGCACCTTCAGCATCTAAAGTTTTCGCGCCTCATCCCTTGCATCCTCGTCCCTTAGCCTCCTTAGCCTCCCTAGCCCATTAGGCCCTTGGCCACTTGACCTCTTGGCCCTGGCCCACTTAGTCCTGAGGCCTCGGAATCCACGCGCCAGGCATCCCCGCCAACGTGAGTCCCCGCCTCTCAAGTCTCGACATCCTGCCCCCATGTCCCCTGGATGTCCCGGAATTTGTGCCAGAGGACTGTTGTAATATTCGCGCCCCGGGCAGTTATCCGCCAGTCCCTCTCCGTTCCTCTGGGCCGGACCGGCCATCTCACGGCACGGACATCCCTGAACCGGGGGCAATCCAGCCGGCAGGGGTGCCGGAAGGGTCCGGCCCAGACGACGAGGCAGATTGAGCAGCATGAGACTTCCCTCATCCTTAATAGCCGTCATCCTTCTCGTTGCCGCAGTCATGGCTGCCTCCGTTGCCCCGGCCACCGCCCAGGGCGGGTGGCCGGTCTTCGACAGCTCCGAGGTCATGGACGCGTCCTCTCCGCTCTCCTTCTCAATCCGGTACCCCCCGCTCTTCGCGCGTTCCCGCCCGGATCTCTCGGACAACCCGTCCGTCCGCGAGTTCTACGGCGATCTGGCCCCGATGGCCGCAGGCAACCTCGTCCAGAACTTCCACCACGTCGAACCCGGAATCGGCCGGTTCACGGTCTTGAACATCGTCCAGGGAGTGTCGACAGAGGAGGAGAAGGCCCTGCTGGAGCAGATGGGCTTCGCGTTGATCTGGGAGTTCCTGGGCCGCAGGATAGCGGCATGGCTGGGCGCCTCCTTCGACGGAAGCAGATCCTTCTCTTTCAGGGGCCACGAGGCCCTGGAGTGGTACCGCACCGCCTCCGAGGCGACCGAGGCGGGCGAGGCGTACTCGTCGCTGGACGTGCAGAGAATCGTGAGGAAGGGCGACCACTACCTGATCCTGAACTGCTTCGTGAACGTGCCCTCGGTCCAGGCGCTGTCGGGCCGCTGGAGCTCCAGCTCCAACCCGGTCCTCGACGCCTGGTGCAGGCCTTTCTTCGACTCGCTCGAGTTCAGGCGGTAGGCTCCGGGCCAGGCCTGGACGGTGCCGGAGCCCGTAAACGGAGCCATGCCAGGCCAGGGCGGGCCCCGCGACCGGAGACTTGCCCGGCCAGAGCGGGCCGCAAGCGGCGCCAGGCCTGCCAAGACGGCCCCCAAGGCCGGAAGCCGTGAATGGCACCGGGGCGGACCGTAAGCGGCACCAGGCTGGCCAGGACGGGCCTTCGAACCGGAAGCGGTACAGGTCCAGCCAGCGCAACCCGAGCACGACGGCTGCCTACCCCGCCAGCTGACCCACCGCCGGACGGGCACCATGCTCCGCAACCGGACCCATCGCCGGGCGGGTGCCATGCCTGCCAGCGGACCAGGTGCCGGGCGCCAGGCCTGCCCGCGGACCAGGCACCGGGCGGGCGTCAGGCACGGCCAGGGCGGCCGGGATTGCGTTTTGCAACCAATTTTGCCAGAATAGGCCGCTTTTGAACATCAGCACCTGGCCTTCCCGAGGCACGAGGCCCTGCCCTGTTCCCGGCGCACGACGCGCCGGGCTCCCGGCCAGGCCTACGGCCGTCCCGACAGCGCGGAAGCGTCCGGATCATGCCCTGCCCGGTCAAGCCCAGAAAGCCCCGGGCCGATTCACCCGGCTGGTGCGCCGGGGCGGGCCGCCATTCGGAATGGCGTGCCGGCTCATGGCACCGCCGCATCCTTTTTCAAGGAGAATCCATGATTCAGCCACGCGCACGTCGTCACAACTGCGCCTTTCACGTCACAGCCGCCGCGCTGGCGGCAATCATCGGCACCGTGTCCTGCGGCGACCAGAAGGAAGACGTCAGCACGAGCACCATCGTCAGCGTGCCGAAGCCCGTGCCGACATTCACATCCAGCTTTCCCGCAAGTTTCCAGAAGACATCCCGCGTGCTGACAGTCCAGGGCGAACGGAGCCCCGAGGACGACACCTACGTGGTGGTGATCGCCCAGGGCCCCGACAGCACCGGCAAGATCAACTTCATGCTCCTGATGGAGCCCTCCGTGATTGGACCAGATGACAAGGCCCTCCTGGAGTCGGACGGCCCGGCCTTCTGGAACAGGACCGGGCAGGCCTTCGCAGGCGCCCTGGCCGGGCCGTTCCACGGCATGAGGCCCCTCCAGCACAAGGGCTTTCCCGCCGCCGACATCGACGTCAGATCCGGGGACGGCCAGGCGGAGAAATCCACGTTCCACGTGGCCCGCTTCGTGGCCAAGGGCGACACCATGCTCTGCTTCGACTGCATGTTCGAGACCACGTCCGGCACCGGCGGCGAGAACCTGTCCTCGCTCCGGACAAACCCAGCCGTCTCCAAGGCTTGCACGGCATTCCTGGACTCGATAGAGTTCCAGGACTGAACCTTCTTGAAAACTGATATGCGGCATCTAAACAGGCGGCCATGATACTCAATGATGCCCAGAGGAACCGGCCGGAAAGCCTGAATCCCAAAAGACTCACGCCAGCCCAAACCGGTCCACGTCGCAAAAATGATCCTGGCCGCGAAAGCGCCGGAAAGCCGTTCAGGACTGCCTGTCCGGCTTTCCGGTTTCTTTTATGGATCGACTTGAGATTTTGCTTGTTTCTCAGACTGAAGATTTTTGGAATAATCGCGCCGAACAATACTTTTGTTGTTTGGTCAATGATTTATGAGAGAGCTGCAGCTAATAGTTACTGATGTCCGATGTTGACTTCTCCCCTCTAATCCAAAGCTGGGCAATAAACAAGATTATCCGTTCACGGTTAATCTTATGCAACCATGAAAGACCCACTTTGCTGAAGAAAGACGACGGCTCATTCAGGTCCACTGTTCAAGGCAGCAACGGGACTGGCAAAGGCTGAGAGTGGTCTTCAGTGCGTGATATCGCTCAGGGTTCCAGAATGGAAGTTTCCACAGCCGTTCCTGTGCGGACAGGACGCCAGGATGGTTAAGGTGGGCACCAGCAACCGCAGGCATCCTCGCCAAACCCCCGGATTTTCTCCCCTCCAGGCAAGTATCCGGGCCAACTTGCTCAAGAAGTTAGCGCTTTGAACGCCAATTCAGGCCCCCGGCACTCCTCCCCAATCACCTGCACCGCCGCCAGTTATTACCGGGGTTTCACGTTGGAAGGAGAAGAGCGCCGCTTTCCACCTGACGATTTCTCAGCATTGACCTTCGCCACTTGCCCGTCCCTCTCGAAGAGACATCCGACGATATTCCTCTCTTCCCTGCCAATGGCCAGGGACACCAAAATGGGGTGATCTGAGGCCCGACCGTAGCCCCGCGCATGAATCTGTTTGATTCCCGTGCGAGCTGCCTGAGCAGCGCCTCTTGAATTTTTCGTCATTTTAATCTCGATGACGTAAGTCTGAGAGCCGAAGACAACTTCCAGGTTGAGGCGACCAAGGTTTTCCAGCTTTTCTGGTGTCACTCTGGCCCCTGCCATCCACAGGCAGGACTGAAGTATAGAACGGTAGAAGCTCTCACTTTTCGTGTATTCAGACTGTTTATCCTGCTTGGCAGGCTCTTCAGGACCCGAGGGCTGTAAAGCCCCAGAAGGACTCTCGGGCCCGGATGGCTGCTCAGGACCGGAGGGCAGAACTGCTGGATGCACAGACCCAAAGGACTGCGCGTGAAGTGGATCCCCCATAATGATTGCACTAGTAACATCGCGGACATCCTTCTTCTCCGTCTTGTCCTGAGATCCGCCCAACGCGTCCAAGTGGTCATAATAACAAATGCCGGAAAGAAGTTTTCTGAAAACACTCACCATGCCGTGAATGTCGGCGCTTGTCAGATGCTTGTTAAGCTCTCGCCCACACTCGCCTATACCGTTCCAGTCGGAGTTAAGATTCTCCAGGAACAGTTTGGAAATCGCCTCACGGACCTCGCTGTTGGGATACTCCAGGGCAAACCCGTCCTTGCCTTTTGCTCGCAATGTCAGATAACCTGTCTGGTAGAGAAATCCCTCAGGAGGTGTTGCATCAATTTCACCGGGATTTCTCGCGAAATTCAGCTCAACTTTCTTGCCATGAAACTGGTCAACAGTGAGGGAATTATCTCGTAGAAATTCTCTAATATTACCCGTTTAATTAAATGTCGGAATCTTCTTCCATGTTTTTGAGCGAACCATGACGAGGAGATAGCAGGGCTGGGCTGTTTCCCAGTCTTTCCACCCATAGGCTGACAGCCA
>JAISFP010000445.1 GCA_031263525.1 Deltaproteobacteria bacterium
CGGTGCCTGGTCTCCGGAAGTTGCCTGGGTCCGGTCCGGTGCCAGTCCCCCGGAAGCATCCTGGTTCCGGTCCGGTGCCAGTCCCCCGGAAGCATCCTGGTTCCGGTCCGGTGCCTGGCCTCCGGAAGTTGCCTGGTTCCGGTCCGGTGCCTGGCCTCCGGAAGTTGCCTGGGTCCGGTCCGGTGCCTGGCCTCCGGAAGTTGCCTGGGTCCGGTCCGGTGCCTGGCCTCCGGAATTTGCCTGGGTCCGGTCCGGTGCCTGGCCTCCGGAATTTGCCTGGGTCCGGTCAGGTGCCTGGTCCCCGCCAGGCCCAAGAGTCCTGGCCGATGCCTGGCCTCCCTCCGCCGTCAAAGCGCCGTTCGGGGCGGGTGTCACGGCTTCGTCTCTGCCGTCAGCCGCCATCCTGGACCTCCTCGACGGATCTTCCCGAGAAGAGCCAGCCGTCGAAGCCGGCGGTGAAGACGTGGATGTTCCGGTAGCCCTCGGAGGACAGGCGGTCGGCGAGCCTCCCCGCAAGCGGGCACAGGGGCTCGGAGCAGTAGGTTATCACCAGGGCGTCCAGGGGGATGGAGCGCATGAGCGCCTCGGCCTCCGGGTCACCTGCCTCCAGGAGATCCGCCGGCAGGCTCAGGGCACCAGGTATGCGGCCCAGGGCGTAGAGCTCCGGGATGCGGGCGTCGAGCAGGAAGGCCCCGGGCTCCGAGACCAGTTCCTCGAGCCTCGCGAAGTCCGAGAAGGCCTCCCAGGGTGCCCCGGGACCTGGCGCGGGGCCGGCAGTGAACTTCCCGGGGAATGCTATGGCGGCAGCCCCGGCTGACAGGAAAGCGAGGAGCACTATGGCCGCGGCGGCCTTCAGGACGTCTGGCGAGAGGAGCCTGTCCCGGGAGGGCGGGAGGAGCCGGTCCTGAGGGACGGCGGTGTCGTGGGGCGTAGCGCTCATGCCTTGCATTATAGCCGTTGTGCTGGGGTGAGGGAACTTGCGGGCCGGATGTGAGGCATCGCTGTGGGAGATGTCAAAATTCAGGGGGGAAGCTCCGGACAGTCAGAGCACATCTGAGGTTGCAGTTCGGAGAAATGCGAGACCGCCTGGAAGCGGGACGGTTCGGAAAAGGTTTGGCGAGGGGCGGTGGAGCGTTCCATAGGGCTGGGGAACGGAGAGACAGGGCAGAGAGGAGGAACGATAAGGCCGGGGATGCGAAGCGACAGGGCCTGGAAGGCAAAGCCGCAGGGACGGGGATGCGGAGCGACATGGTCTGGGAGGCGAGGCGAAGGGGTCAGGGAGGCGGAGCGGCGGGGCAGGGGGAGGCGAAGCGAAGGGGGCAGGGAGCGAGGAGCGGCGGGGCAGGGCGGGAGTGCCGTTTGACCGGGGCAGGGTGGGCCGGCAGAGAAACGAGTGCCGACAGCCTGGAGATGGGCGTATCGGTCTCTGGAGGGAGCTGCAGGGGCAGGCAGGAGAGGCGTCTCGGGCATGAGGAAAGCGGCGAGGGCATGGATGCGGCGCGTTTGGCCAGCAAGAAGGCCAGGCGAAATCAGGGTGCGGACCCCGACACGGGTCGCCAGTTGACAAGCAGAAGATCAAAATGCGTTTGGATTTTGCGGGAACGGGGCGGGGCAGTGTAAAATTTGAAATTTTTGGCGGGATGGGTTATAATTCATTGCTCAGGCGCTCCTGTCGTGACCTGAACCGGTCGGGGGTCCCGGCCCGGCCGTTAGGCCGGCACGTTTGGTCTCATGCCCTTTAAGGCCGGCTCACGGCGGGGAGTCTGTGGTTGAATGTTTTTCTGTCAGCTCGCTTCCGGGAAGAGTTTTCCGGGATGGCGAGCCGGGCGGGGGTGATCCGGCAAAGATGGCTCGGGAATGTCTGCGGTCCATAGACCTGTTCTCCGGAGCGGGCGGCCTGTCCGAGGGCCTTGCCGGGGCGGGCTTCCAGGTCCTGTTCTCAAACGAGATAGATCCGGAATACGCGCTCACCTACCGGAGCAACCATCCCGGGGTGAGGATGTCGACAGCCGACATAAGGACCGTTGACGCGCGGAAGGTCATGGACGATCTGAAGCTGAAGAGCGGGGAGCTGGATCTCATGGCGGGAGGCCCCCCCTGCCAGGGCTACTCAATAAACGCGCCGAGCCGCAGCCTGGCCGACGGCAGGAATCACCTGTTCAGGGAGTTCCTGCGCTTCGCGGAGGTTTTCTCGCCGCGGGCCATACTTATCGAGAACGTCCCCGGCCTCGTCTCCTTCGAGAACGGCAGGACGTTGAAAGACATGCTCGACAGCCTGTCCGGCCTGGGTTACGGCGCCGGCGTGAGGATACTGGGGGCCCCCTACTACGGGATCCCGCAGATGCGCTGGCGGACCGTCATAATCGGGCTGCGCGGGAAGGACGTCCCCCCGTCTGCCTTCCCGGTGCCTGAGTTCCGGGCGCCTGTCCGGGCAAACTTCACCGCCACGCTGAACGGGATCGGGCTGATAATGGAGCCCGGACCGGGATCTTCCTCCGATTTCGTGACGGTCCGCCACGCTATAGGCGATCTCCCCCCGCTCCGGAACGGCGAGCGCGGCGCCCCGGTGAAGGGGTATGCCTCGGGACCCTCGTGCGCCTATCAGGAGAGGGCGAGGGAGGGCGCGGAGGGCGTCCTCAACCACGAGGCGCCCATGCTTTCGGAAATCAACCTGAAGCGCCTGAGATACGTGAAGCCCGGAGGCAACTGGACCGACATCCCTGACTCGCTTCTGCCCAGGGGCATGCAGCTCGCGAGGAAGTCAGACCACACCAAGCGTTACGGGAGGGTGGAGCCTGACGGGCTGGCATCCACGATCCTCACCAAATGCGACCCGCACTGGGGCGCGTATTTTCACTACGACCAGGACAGATCGTTTACCGTCCGCGAGGCGGCCAGGCTCCAGTCGTTTCCCGACAATTTCGTGTTCTACGGGACGCGGGTGCAGCAGTTCGCCCAGGTCGGCAACGCCATTCCTCCCCTGATGGCAACTTCCATAGGAATTGCCATGAAATCAGTGTTGAGTTAAGAATTTCGCCGCGCTTTGTCGTGACAGTTTTGCGTTGCCAAGATGATCAATTTTTTTTACCCGTTAAAATTTAGCATAAACATATCTGTATTTCCATCTGTCGTTAAGATAATTCCATAAAATTTTTAATAAAAATTTAATATATTAATTATAAATAAATATGATATATTGGCGTTAGATATTTGATTAACGTGAAATCATAATATAATTTGAACAATTGTAATAACCAGCAATTTATTCATAATTGATAGTCCTTAAGGGTTAACGTCAAAATTTATATAAATATAATGAAATGGTTTGTTTGTCATGCTGGCAATAGGAGCAATCATTTTATGCTTTAAATCTAACATTGTCCGTCATCTAAACGTCTGAATTTTGCTGTCAGTCCAGGGGTGGAAAGGGTGGGCAAGCCCCCGGATCTTGCATCTCCCCGCTATGATTCGCTGCTAAAACATGGAAGAAGATTCCGACTTTTAAATGGCCGGGTTATACCTTGACATTTCTTTGGTACATAATCTGATGCGGCAGCCATGTTGTTCAGCCCAGCCCATTCAAGTCCTGGCGAAGCCCAGCCGTGTCCCACCCTTGCCATGTCCCTTCCTGCAGTGGCCAGTCCTGGCGAAGCCCAGCAGTGTCCCTCCCTTCCTGTGGCTTATCCTGTCCAGTCCTGACGATGACCTGGTCCTGGCCGGGACTGTGTCCCAACGTCTTCAACGATGTTTCGTTTCCATTGATCAGGGTTATGGTTCCGGACCCAGGCCAGATCTTCTCAATATCTCCGGTCTTACATCTTTCACGGCTTTGAAAATGTCGCCAGAGACACCTGCCAGGAGAATAGTCTGTGTCAGCCAGGTTGCCTGACTGTCGGCCATGAGGTGTTTCTGCTTTTCTGACATCATGCTGAACCCCAATCATAAAGGACCAGAGTTTCCGGGCTCCCATCTCGGCCTATTCCTTGCCGCTTCCGGCCTGCTGCCTCCCCCTCTGGGTATCGGCCTTGCCGCTTGCGGCATTGTGCCTCCCCTCTGGGTATCGGCCTTGCCGCTTGCGGCATTGTGCCTCCCCCTCTGGGTATCGGCCTTGCCGCTTGCGGCATTGTGCCTCCCACGACTCCGCCATGCCGTTTCGTGTCTCTGGCCTTCCCCTGGTCCCTCCCTTGTCGCTTCCGTTTTCCGGCCTCCCTCTGGGCATCGGCCATGCCGTTTCCGAACTTTGGTCTCCGGCCTCTCATGACCGAAAGCTGGGTTTGCCGCTTCCGGCCTTCAGATTGCCATGTCTGTGCCGCAGGGCTCCGGCGTCCGGCCCTCCGGAACTACTAATTCCAGAACAGAGACTCTCAATTGAGGTGCGGGCCTCCGGGCTCCGGAGGCCATCCCCCCCCTCTCCGGAGGCCATCCCCCCCTCTCCGGAGGCCATCCCCTCCTATCCGGAGGCTTGCCCCTCCGGCCACCGGCGGCTTGAGGGTACCCGTGCGGGACGGTGGGAGTGCGCTCGGGGTGCCCTGAAGCCGGACGAAAAACATATTTTAATTAGCTGCGATATGGCGTATCATGGCTTGTGCGGGCCGGGTGCCGAAGGTGCCCGGACTGTAGTTACAACTGTCTCCATTTTGCGGCGACCGCAGACTGACGCACTGCTTGGCGGCGCGGCGATGCGACCGGCCGCGGTCTGGGGCCGGCTATACGGGCCGGGACACCGCCGTCCGGTGCCAGGCACCTGGCGTCCGGCACACGGCGGCAGAAAGACCTGCTTCGGGCAGCACACGGCATGTCTGGGAGGGAAGGGCTCATGGCGACAAGTTCTTTACGGTTCATTGACCTTTTCTCGGGAGCTGGCGGGCTTTCCGAGGGGCTCGGCTACGCCGGCTGGAAGGGCGTCTTCGCCTGCGAGTCGGAACCCCAGTTCGCCCGGTGCTACTCCACGAATTTCCCGAGCATCATGATGAGGAACGCCGACATTCAGACCCTGGATCCGGCCAAGATCCGCAAGGAGCTGGGCATGGCTTCCGGGGAGCTGGATCTCGTGTGCGGGGGGCCGCCCTACCAGGGCTTCTTCCTCGAGACCGAGGACGACGGGTTCGCGGACCCGAGGACCCAGCTCTACAGGAACTTCCTTCGCTTCGTGAAGGTCTTCGCCCCCAGGGCGGTGCTGGTAGAGGCAGGCAGCAACCTCCTCACCCTGGCCAAGGGCGAGACCTTCGAGGACATGATGGTGGGCCTGGAGCGCCTGGGCTACGGAACTGACACGGCCCTGCTCGGGGCGCACTGGTACGGGATCCCCCAGGTCCGCTGGAGGATCTTTATAGTGGGCCTGAAGGGCCGCGACGTGCCCCCGAACGCCTTCCCCGAGCCGGAGAACTCCTGCAAGCCCATGCCCGGCTTCTATACCGAGTTCCGGGCGAAGGACATCCTGAGACGGCCCGGCCCGAAGGCTGCCAAGGGCCACGTGACCGTGAAGGAGGCGATAGGCGATCTCCCCAAGATCGCGAACGGCGAGAAGTGGCCCGCCGGCGGCGGCTACGGCACGAAGCCGAGCTGCCCCTACCAGATCCTGGCCCGCAAGGGGTCAATCTCGGTCGCAAACCACGACGCCCCCAGCCTCTCGGCTGTGAACCTCGAGCGCATGAGCCACGTCCCTCCCGGAGGGAACTGGCTGGACATCCCCGACGAGCTCCTCACGACGGCCCTTCTCAGGTCGCGGGGCTCCGACCACGCCGAGCACTCGGACCGCTACGGGCGGTGCTCGCCCAGGGGGCTTTCCGGCACGATACTCTCCAAGTGCGACCCCCACTGGGGAGCCTTCTACCACTACAACCAGGAACGGGGCTTCACGGTCCGGGAGGCCGCGAGGCTCCAGTCCTTCCCGGACCGCTTCGTCTTCACCGGCAGCCAGCTGAAGCAGTTCGGGCAGGTCGGGAACGCCGTGCCGCCTCTGCTGGCCAAGGCCGTGGGTCAGTCGCTGAAGAAGGTCCTGAAGTAGCAGCCCTCACGGCCTTCCTCGACGGGGTCCTCCCCGCGCAGATCCGGCGCTAAGGCCCGAAGGGCGGAGCCGTCCGCGCCGGGCCGAGGCGATCACGGGGCTTCCCGGCCGCGGAGGGAGGCCCCCTGGGCTGGCGGACGCACTGGCGATCTGGCTGTCACGGAGATCGGCGGGGGGGCTCACGGCTTGTACCTTGTCATAGGAGGAGGCTCATGAGCTGACGGGCACACTGGCGGTCCCGGCTGGGGGCTCCACTGTCTTCACCCATCTTGAAGGTATGGCCATTGAGCTGAGGGGGACCCTCTCGACCGGTTGGCGAGCTCCTGGGGCAACGGGGCCTCCAGCCGCTTCCGGCTTCTTCTCTTCCTGGAAGCGGGTGGGCCTCTCACTCCTCTGCCCTGTCGGACTCCTGACGGCTGACCATCGTTTCGAGGAGGTGTTCCTCCGAGCCAGCCTCCGTCGTCCCCCGTCTGCCTCCCTCCGAGCCTGCCTCCGTCGTCCCCGCCCGCCTCCCTCCGAGCCTGCCTTCGCTCCCCGCCCGCCTCCCTACGCGTCTGCCTCCGCTCCCGGCCCGCCTCCCTACGCGCCTGCCTCCGCTCCCGGCCTGTTTCCCGCCGCGCCGCCCCCGCTCCCCTCCATCCTCCTTCCGAGCCTGCCTCCGCTCCCGGCCTGTCTCCAGCCGCGCCGCCCCCGCTCCCCTCCATCCTCCTTCCGAGCCTGCCTCCGCTCCCGGCCTGTCTCCAGCCGCGCCGCCCCCGCTCCCCTCCATCCTCCT
>JAISFP010000473.1 GCA_031263525.1 Deltaproteobacteria bacterium
GCTCTGGGGGGAGACGAAGGTCCCGGAACGGACCCGGGCTCTGGGGGGAGACGAAGGTCCCGGAGCGGACCCGCGCCGGAGGGGAGACGAAGGTCCCGGAGCGGACCCGCGCCGGGGGGGAGACGAAGGTCCCGGAGCGGACCCGTGCCAGGGGGGAGACGAAGGAACCGGCGGGAACGCGGGCTCGGACACGGCTCCGGGGGAGGGCGGGCTGGCAGACGCTCCATGCCTGACCGAAGAGATCACGTCTCGTGAAAATCTCGGGCCGTTTCATGTTAAACTGGGCCGAACTCAGGCCCGGCACTCGCTCCAATGTTGCCGGCCGCATCACGCCCGGACGCGGAAAGGCAAGAGCAGATGGCTCATTCCAACATATCGTGGAATCTCTCGGTCGTGACTCCGCATCTCCCGTCCGAGGGTCCCATGTCCGAGATCCCCCAGGGCGAGGACCCCCTCGCCGACACGGGCCGCCTGGCGAGGGCGCTGGACGTCTCCGCTAGGGAGAACGGCGAGGGCCACCCCGACTCGATAAGGCTGGGCGAGCTCATGGGCCTCTCGCTGAACGCCCGCGGGAACCGCGATGGCGCGAGGGACCGGCTCGTGAAGGCGCTCGCCGCCAGCGAGAGGACGAACGGGCCCGAGTCCCCGGAGACGCTCCGGATCGCCAGCAACCTGGGCTGCGTCTGGGCCGCCGAGAGGCAGTTCAAGCGCGCCCTCCCGCTCTTCGCCCGGGCGGCCGGCGGCACGGACGGCAGGCCTGACCAGGGAGGCCCGGAGGCGCTCGCGGCCCTCAACAACGCGGCCTGCGCCATGGCGGCCACGGGCGACGTGCGCGGCGCGGCCGGCATCCTGGAGCGGGTCGCCCGTGAGCGCGAGGGCATTCTCGGCCCGGAGCACCCGGACACGCTGGACTCGCGGGCGAACCTCGAGAACGCCCTGGCGCTCGGCGGCGGGGCGCCCCCGGAGGACGCGGACGGGCCGGACGGCGGGGACTTGGAGTACGAGGAGGATCTCGCGGAGCTGGAGGCCCTGTCCAAGAAGCTCAGGAGCTGCATCACGGCCAGGATGGACACCACCGCCAACGACGTCCGGAACGCCCGCGAGGCCCTGCAGTCCTACCTCATAGGTTCCGGACGCCTGGAAGGTCCATCCGACATGGTGCGCAAGCTCGAGAAGAACATGAGGCTCTACGGGCCGGACAGCCCGAAGACCCTTCGCGCCGCAGAGCTCCTGGCGGTCGCGCTGCGTCAGAACGACCTGGCCGTCATGGCTGCAGCCCTCCTGGCGTTCGCGCTCGTGGGCAGGCTGAAGGCCACCAGGACGACAGGTTCCGACCAGAAGACCGACGACCCACGCGCGTTCATAACATGGAAGAACATGGCCATCGCGCTTACCGCCATGGGCGAGTACGACGAAGCCGAAAGGCACCTGGAAGAGACGATCAGGGGCTTCCTCGTGTCCTTCGGGGATCTGTACCCCGAGACCGTCGCGAGCAGGAAGGCCCTGGCGGACACACTGGACGCCGCCGGCAAGCCGGAGCAGGCCGCAAGGGTGAGAGCCAACATCAAGGCGACGTAGGGCAGGCAAGGAGGAGGCCAGCTAGGCAGGACCTGCATCTCCCGGCGGCAGGGCCGGCCACGCCCTCCCGGCGGCACACGTGAGAAGTCCGCCCGTCCGTCCGGTCCCCCGTGACCCGCTTGCCTGGCGGGGAGGGCCGAACCGTTGAAACGGAGGCGACGGCGCCAGGAAACGGAGCTGGCCTGGCCGACGAGCTGAGGCGGGCTTCCCTTTGGAAGCTGAGACAGGCCACGCATTGGAAGCTGAAGCCGACCGAGCATCTGAAGCGGAGGCGGACCTTGCCTTGGGAGCTGAGACGGCCCTGGCCTGGGCCGTGCCTTGGGAGCTGAGGCTGGCCTGGGAACTGGGGCGTACCTTGCCTTGGGAGCTGAGGCGGGCCGTGCCTCGGGTGCTGTGCTGAGACGGGCCCGGCCTTGGAGCTGGGGCGTGCCCTGCCTTGGTAGCTGAGACGGGCCTGGCTTGGGAACTGGGGTGTGCCCTGCCTTGGAGCTGGGGCGCGCCCTGACTTGGAGCTGGGACGCGCCCTGACTTGGGAGCTGAGACGGGCCTGGCCTGGGAACTGGGGTGTGCCCTGTCTTGGAGATGGGGCGCGCCCTGACTTGGAAGCTGAGACGGGCCTGGCCTGGAAACTGAGGCGGACCTGGCCAGTCCGGGAAAGGTCCCCCCTGTCAAACTCGGGATAGCCCAAGGCTGATTCGGGAAGGCCGCGCAGCCCGCAGAGGCCTGGGCCCTCCTTCCCGGACAGCCGGAGCCAGCGCCTGGCAGACGAAGCCCTTCAGCGAATTCATATCCGATCGTAATGCATAAATTTTAATTCATAAACTATGCTGTTTCTCTAATAAGACATCATGTCAAGAATATAAATTTTTGAACAGTTGATTTTTCCACTGTTAATTACTGTTTAATTTAATTAATTTTGGTTTAATTTTTAAAATTTTAACGTTGAAAATTATGAAGGCTGTAGGTGACATGCGATAATTTTTTAAATGCCAGGTGTCTGCATTCTGGAAATTGTCAATCTGGCAAGCAATATCACCTCATGCCTGCATTTTTCATATGCCAGACTCTTCCGTCCTGATTGTCCCCTGATACTGGATTTGACCTGCCTGATGTCCCGGACTTGAAAAGCGAAGCCGCCACGTCTCACGTCTCCGCAGACATGATGCCGACCGGGGCTCTCTCTGGGAGACTGCAGGAGGCTTGTCAGCTCGACTGCCGGGAGCTTCCTGGGAGTCGGCAGAAAGGCGTCCGCAGGACGTCAGGGAGCTGTCAGCCAGTCTGCCGGAAGCTGTCCCCAGGACGTCAGGGAGCCGTCAGCCAGTCTTCCGGAAGCTGTACGCAGGACGACGGCGAGATGCCGGGAAGTTTCCCGGCAATCCACTAAGAGTCGCCGGTCTCGCCGAAATACTGCCTCTCTACCTTGGTGATAAACAGCTGGGCTATGAACACGAAGATCATGTGCCGCTTCCAGCCCGACCAGGATCTGACCTCGTAGTGATCCAGGCCGAGATAGGTCCTGGCCTCGCTGAAGATCCCGTTGTACGACAGACGCAGCATGGCGGGCGAGCGGAGCATCTCGGGCGTGGCGTCCACGGCCTCGTTGCAAAGGGCGCACCTGATCTGCCCGTCCTCCATGAGCATCACGTACAGCCAGACCGGGGTGCCCGTCCTGCCACCGTCGCTGGACTCGACTACCGGGATGCACTTGTCCATCCGGATGCCGTACACGGAGGCCCCCAGGACATCCGAGAGATCGTTCCAGGGGACGTCCATGTTGTCGACGAGTCCGCGGACGCTGGCCTGGAAGACCTCCATGGAACCGGCCCCGCCGGTCTCCGGATCCGGCTGGGAAGTGATGAACACCTTGCGGTCGCCGCTCACCTCGGCGAAGTACGTGAGCTCGGAAGGAAGCGACGCCAGGAATTCAGGGTCGTCCCCGAACTCGCTCTCCACGCTCACGTACTTTGCCGCGAAGCATCCGGAAGTGACCGTTCTCGAGATCATCCGCAACAGTATCTGGTCCTTCGGCTCGAATTTCAGGTCCTCGGGGACGCGGCACTGCTCGCGCTTCTCCTTGAAGTCGCCGCCGAACCATTCCTCCGGCATGACCAGGGCACAGTCCGCCAGGCCCCTGCCCTCGAGACTGGCGTACCCGACCATAACGCTTGCCTGGCAGTTCTCCTCTCTCCCATCCGGCCCGAAGGGCTGGCGGGAGACCCCGGCCGCCCTTTCCCCGAACTTCTGGAAGTCGCACCTGTCCCCGCAAATCATGCCCGCCGGGTGGGACAGCTCCTTGCCCAGCTCCCTCTGGTAGTTATCCAGCATGCTCTCGTGGTCGAAGAGGCTCTTGGACAGGAAGGAGGAGTAGTACGGGGAGAGGCTCTCGGTATCCTTGCCGTCGGCGGTCCACCAGCCGAACTTGCGCACCTGGTCCATGAGAAGCCACCGCACGATGGAGACCATGTGCGGCAGGTGCTCCTTGCGGCCCAGGTACGGGGAAAACTTTTCCAGGTGCAGCCCTAACGCCTTCGCGAGAGTTCCGGGTTCGATGTCCGTGACGCCGGCCTTCTCCAGCAGGGGCGGGATCTTCATCGGGGCGGCCGCCATCAGCTTGGCAATCTCCGTCTTGTCGTTCGTCACGCGGCCAACGTCCGGCTTGAACTTGTTCCTGAAACGGCGGCTCAGGATGTAGACGTAGAGATCCTTCTCGCGGCCGTGGAAGACGTAGTCCTTGCCGATCCTTCCGAACCCCTTTGTGGTCCCGAGATGAACCCAGTTGGCCGCCACGTAGGAGGTCCCGAGATACAGCGAGCGGTCGACGAACGTCTCGACCAGGTACGGCTCCACCTCGTACTGCCTCACCCAGTCCTCCTGCACCCGCTTGAGGCTCCCCGAAAGGAGGTGCGAGGCCAGGTTGCGCACCTTTATCCACGGAAAAATCAGAAAGCGGTTGTTGTTCAGCAGGTGAGGAAGGTACTCGAGCCTCGTCTTCTCGTCCCAGCCGATGAACTGGTCCCTCATGCTCAGCTGGTAGGCCCCGGAGCAGAAGCTCATGGCCCCGATCAGGTGGGTCCCCATGGTCATGATGTATTTCACCCGGCACCCTATCTGGGTCTCGTATCCCAGGTAGTGATACTCGTTCACCAGCTTGTTCCAGACGGGCTCCCGCCGCGTCTCGTCAACCTTGTGGAGGAGCACCGGCTCCCGGTAGTCGCTCAGCTCTCCCCCGAGCGGGTCCATGTCGAATTTCTCGAGCCACTCCTTGTTCATGTGGCTCAGTTCACGCCAGCCCTCCGGAACTCCCGGCATCTTGCCCTCCCTTGAAGTGCTTCCTGTCCTCTGTCCTGCCTTGCGGCAGTCCAGTCATTTCCTGGCCCGGCTGCCCGGTCCTGCCTTACGCCCTTCCCGTGAGCCGTCCTCCGGCCCTGCTTTCCTCCGCCCGCCTTCCGTCCAGCTTCCTTCCCTGCCCTCTTCCGGCCTGCCTTCGGCCTCCCCTTCTCGCTTCCGGCCTGCCTTCGTTCCGCTCCCCTTTCTTCACGGCTTCCTTTCTCGGTCAAGCCATCCAGCCTGCCTTCCGCCCTTTCCGGCTGCCGCCTCCCGCTGCCTCCCCTCTTCCGCCCGCCGGCATTCCGCGGCGGCGGCTCAGGGAAGCGGCCGGGGGAACCCGGCAAAACGCCACGCGTTCCGTATCCCCGGGGCCGGGATGACGGCTTGAGAGGCAGCCGGGGACGCCTTGAGGGGCAGCCGGGATGGGGCCTGGAGTCGCAACCGCGAAGGCTGGCTCCTGGCAAGCGGGCGTTGAAGGCGCGTGACGGGGGCGCCGGAGGACGGCCTGAAGCCGGCCCGGAAGGTCCCGGCCCAGAAACCTCGCGGACGCGGCCCCAGCCGATCCGGGCGCGGGCCGGAGCCCGGCCCTACAGCTGGCCCAGGCCCTGCCTGATTATGACGGGGTCGTCGTCCATGAGCGAGACCACGGTGGAAAGGTGCCCGGGCACGGGCCCCCCGTCAACCACGGCGTCCAGCTGGCCCTTGAAGGCCTCCTCGATCTCCAGGGGATCGGTCGCGGCGAGGGCGGCGCCCTCGGCCTCGTCGTCGTCATCCTGGGAGCCGTCGGGCCGGGGGAGCGTGGCGGAGGTGTTGATGATGGGGCTCCCGAGCGCCTTCACTATGCCGATGGGCACGTTGTGGCCGGGCACGCGGATCCCGCACTCGTGGCGGCGGGAGAGCATGATCTGCGGGACGAGCCTGGTGCCGGGCAGGACCACAGTGAACGGGCCGGGGAGAATCCTGCGCATGGTCCGGTAGGCGAAGTTCGAGACCCTCGCGTACTCGGAAATGTGGGTCAGATCCGCGCAGATGAGGCTGAAGGGGCGCTTGACGCTCCTCTTCTTGAGCCTGTAGAGCTTCTCGATGGAACGCTTCTGCCGCATGTCGCAGCCGATGCCGTACTGGGTGTCCGTGGGGTAGGCGATGAGGCCGCCGCCCTCCAGGATCTTGGCCACCCTGTCCAGCTGACGGCCCTGGGGGAAGTCGGGGTTTATGCTTATGATCACTTTGTCTTCAGGCGATCGCGGGACCGGCCGGTCCCGTCAGGCCTCCTCCTCCTCTACAACTATCCTGTTGCGGCCGGAGGTCTTGGCCCTGTAGAGGGCCTGGTCGGCGCGGTCCACGAAGCTCTCTATGGGCTCCCCCGGACGCCAGCGGGAGACCCCGCCGCTTATGGTCACCGGGATGGCGTTCCCGCGGATCTGTATGGCCGTGCCCTCCAGCTGCCGGCGGACGCTGTCGCCCAGCTCGCGGGCGGCGTCCAGGTCCAGGTCCGGGCACATCACTATGAACTCCTCGCCCCCGTAGCGGCAGGCGAGGTGCCCTCCCGCCTGCGCGTGGCTCTGGAGGATCTTTGCGCAGACCAGAAGAACCCTGTCCCCTATGTTGTGCCCGTAAGTGTCATTTATGGCCTTGAAGCGGTCGAGGTCGAAGAGGACCAGGGACATGACGAGCCCGTCTCCCCGCTCGGCCGTGAGGTTCGTGAACTGGAGGGTCATGTAGCGGCGGTTGTAGAGCTGGGTGAGCTCGTCAACCGAGGCCAGGCGGGTCTGGTCGCGGAGCTCGCGGGTCAGGTTCGCTATGACCCTGGACGTGCTGTCTATGTGGTCTGCCAGGTCGGACTGGTCGTTCAGGGCCGTCTTGGTCTCCTGGAGGAGGCCCTCCATCATGTCCTTGAAGCGGCCGTTCGAGACCTGGGAGTCCCTCATCTGGGAGGCGGACTCGGAGAGGATCTGCCTGAAGTGGCCCGTCGAGTCCAGGGTCTTCTCCAGGTTCGTCTCCAGGTCCTGGCTGATGCTCCCGATCTTCTCGCCCATCAGGGTGAGCTTCCTGGCCCTGTCGCCCAGGTAGTCGTAGAACTCGTGGTAGAGCCGCTCGGAGAGCTCGGGGCTGAGCACCGTGCGGTTGCGCAGAATCTCGTCCAGGCGCTCCTTCAGCTTCTCCCCGCCCCCCTCGAAGTAGTCGTAGAAGAGGCGGTAGTTGAAGGGTGTGAGCGGTATGCGGCGCTTCGCCATGAACGGCAGGAGCCGCTTGGCCGTCTGGTAGGTGGCCTCCATGAGCTTCTCGAAATCGGCCTCGGACGCCGCGAACGCGGGGTCGGGCCTTCCGTCGGAGCCTGAAGAGCGGGAGGGTGACACTGGAAGCTTCAAACCTCCGGCCCGCCTGTCGGGGGGGGCCAGTCCTGTCAGAAGGCGGCCCCGAGGGCGCCTTCTGGCGAGTGTCCGGAAACTGCCGGCTCCCGGCGAGGGGACGGCATTGGGGTCCCTGACATTCACTTGCTTGACCCATCTTAGCCTCGGGCGCCAGAAAAGTCCAGAGCATTTTGCGGATCCCGCGCCCCAGACCCCAGGCTCTCGTGCTGTCCGGCCTCGCGCTGCCTGCCGGAAACGCTCTTGCGTGTTGGGCGCCCCCGCACGCTCCCGCTCCGGGACGGAAACCCGCACCCCGGCACGTTCCCGGCGCCGCCCAGCCCGCCCCCGAGGGTCCGCGCACAGCGGAAACCGTGCCCGGCGACGGATTGCCCGAAAATCAAAATTTCAAAACTGAAATATTACCCGTCCAATGAAATGTCGGAATTTAGCTATCAATCCAAAGGTGAAAAGGTCGGGAAAACCCCGGACATGGTATCTCCTCTCTATGATTCGCTAATGAAATAGGGAAGATGATTCCGACATTTACATGGACGGGTAATATTTCGAGGGCAATGAACCCTGCGGCTGTCTCCTGACGCCCCGTCACGCACGGAACCAGGACACCCCGCCCCGTCACGCACGGAACCAGGACACCCCGCCACGTCACGCACGGAACCAGGACTCCCCGCCACGTCACGCACGGAACCAGCTCCCCGCCCCTAACGACGGGACCCGTCAGCCACCAGTCCGCCCTCCGAACAGTGACGGGACCGGCACCCGTCAGTGCCATCCGGAGAGGATCCCGGGCAGGCATCCTTCAGCCGGGAGAGTCCCGCGCGATGTCCCGGCAGGCCGGCTCGCAAGCCGCATGTCCCCTCCACGCCAAGCATGGCCCGTCTCCGCTCCGGACCGAAGGGCCCGGGCACCCCCTTCTCCCGATCAACGGCCTCCTGTCCCGGTTCCGGGTTCCCGTCAGTGCCTGCGGGGGTTCCGCCGAACTGCCTGCCTGACAGCCGGCCAGGCACTCCGGACTCCGTTCCCCGGCCGCCGTCCTTCCTCGGGCCGCCGGCTCAGCTAATCCGGCTTACGGGGTCCAGGACCGCCGCCCCTTGCCTCACCTTCCGTCTTCCATGCGCCCGCCTCCAGGCCCGGGATCCCGGACTCCTCCATCATGCCCCCGTCATGCGTCCCGGCTCCAGCCTCGGATTTCTGCCATCCCGTCTCAGGCCTCGGGACTCCGGAGTTCTGGGCCTCTTGGCCTCCGGGGTTCCGGGCATCCGTGGCTCCAAGCTTCCGGCTCTCCAGGCCTCCGGGGTCACGGTCCTGCGAGGGCCAGAGCTTCCGGCCCTCCTGGACTCCGGGATCACGGTCCTGCGAGGGCCAGAGCTTCCGGCCCTCCTGCCCTCCGGGGTCACGGTCCTGCGCGGGTCAAAACTTCAGGCTTTCCTGGGCTCCGGGGTCACGAGCCAGCGAGGCACAAGGCTCCCTGGCCTCCGGGATCACGGGCCTGCGAGGCACACGGCTCCCGGCCCTCCCGGACTCCGGGATCACGGTCCTGCGAGGGTCAAAGCTTCCGGCCCTCCTGCCCTCCGGGGTCACGGTCCTGCGCGGGTCAAAACTTCAGGCTTTCCTGGCCTCCGGGATCACGGGCCTGCGAGGCACAAAGCTCCCGGCCCTCCTGGCCTCCGGAGTTTCAGGCCACCGAGCCTCCGGGATTCCTGGCCTCCATGGTTCCAGGCTTTCGTGGCTCCTGGGTTCTGAGCCCCTGACCTCCGGGGGTTCCGGGCCTCCGCCGCTCCAAGGTTCCGGTCCTCCTTGCCTCCGGGGTTCCGGGCCTGCGAGGGTCAAAGCATCCGGTCCTCCTGGCCTCAGAAGTTTCGAGGTTCCGTTCCGCCTGGCCTCCGGGGTTCCGGGCCTCCGTGGTTCCAAGCTTTCTGGGCTCCCGGGTTCTGAGCCTCCTGCCTTCAGCGGTTTCGGGTTCCTGGCTTCCTGGCCTCCGAGGATCTGGTCATCCGTGCCCCGGGGCTCCCGCCTCGTATCTGTTCACGGACGAAAGCGGGGGAAACTACAGCAAGACCCAGCTCTTCCACATTCCTGGTGCAGGACGGCTTTCCTCCG
>JAISFP010000011.1 GCA_031263525.1 Deltaproteobacteria bacterium
ATAATGCGTGCCAACACCATAAAACTCTACAGGTTCCGGAGCTGGTGCCCAAGCTAAGGACCCCAGGTTTCCCGAGAAGCTGGCGGACATCGTGAAGCTGTACACGGATCCGCCACCGAACTCCCTGGTCATCTTCAACGGCGAGAAGACCAGCATGCAGGCCATCGAAAGGGCGAACGGCTTCGTAGTCCGCCCCCTACCCCAGACGTGAGGCTCGAGGCCGAAGGGTCCCCTTTCGGACGCTGATATCGATGCCCGGGGTGCCCCTCCAGAATATGGAGCCGGCAAATTCTGTCCACGCTCTCAGTCAGGCATCTCGGATCAGTGGGTGGCTCACCGGCAATGGGACTCTTGGTCCGGAGAGTCCCCCAAGCGAGGGACTCGGCAACCTGGGAGCCTTCCCCTAAACGTGACACGTGAGTCCGGATGCATCACCAGGCGTAGTCGCGAGTCCAGCAGTAAGCTGCACTCCAAATCCCGGGACTCTGGCTCCGGCGGGCTCTTCCGGAGGGAGGTCCAGTCTCCGGTCGGAGAGCCGCCAGTTCCGCCCCTCCGGACGGGAGGAGTGTCAGCCTTTACTTTTCATTGCGACGGAACAATGCCGCCGGGCAGACACGGAACGTGTCATCTGAGACTCCCCCGATTAAGGCCGGAGGCCTGAGCTAGATAAGGCCAGCCAGGCATGAGAAGTTATGTGACAACGGTGAGCAGAAGACATATCCAGTTCTCCCGGGCGAACCGGCAAAAAAAAGTGGACTCAATCGAAAATCTTCTTGACTTGGAAAGTCGACAATGCTACAAAGTCAAAGTCTTAAAAAAATTATTTCAGATATTGGATAAAGAAGTCTCATGTTCCATAATTTGGAACGGTATTATTTTAAAATTTCTATGAGATAAGATATTCGTTTTATCCTAAGAACTTAATCATAAATTTAAATCAAAATTCAATTTTCTTCTTTTGAACAAATAAATTTAACAAAAATAAATTTTTAAAATTTTATCTCAAAAAGCTACAGATTCCACAATCTGGAAAACTGTTGTGTGAAAATGCTTTCAGCTTAGACCATCGCAAATGTCCTAAAATGAAATCTTAATTGTAAATCTTAAAATTTAACTTGATAATTGCAATTCTGTTTTAACTTACTTTCAGTTACCTTTTTATGATCATAATATTATGTCATATCCTTTGCAATACCTAATATTATCCAATAATCAAAATTTTATATCTTATAATTTTTCCCATAGTTATTATCCAATTCAAATATTCTTTTCCATATTTCTTTCTATTTAGCCATTTCAAAATATAATGTTTGTCCATTTCTCGTTTTAAATATTTTCTTAAAACTTAAACTTCATTCAAATTCATAGACTATTGAAGCTTTCAATTCAAAGGCAACTTTTAAAATTATATTCTTTACTTTTGCTCTTTCACACATACTTGATGTCATGCGCGGCATTTCTCTCGTTTCCTTCGGAAGTACCATAAGCCACAACATGGAACTTCTCGCCGTTTTCCCGCTCTGACACAGGTTTCCAGATTTGCCGTTCACACCAGAAGCCAGTTCCACAGGAACTACAAGGAGAATTCTATCATGAAATGGCGCATAGGCCTTGTCAGGATTTCTGCATCCGGCGGTTCGAGAACTCACACCAGCGAGACAGTCACCAGCGACTCCCAGGAAACCGCAAAGGAGATTGCGGTGAGCAGGCAGAAGCAGCGGTACCCCAAGGACGAAATCATGGTCGAGGACGTCAAGGAGGTGAAGTAGGTGAAGTAGGCGGAAGCCACCGTCCAGGGCCTGCCGGCACTCCGCAGCGTCCGCTATACCGCTTCCTGCCCTTCAGGAGGTTCCGAGCTGCCGAGGCCATAGCGGCATCCCCTCATCTCCGCCTTTCGCCCTTTCCTCCTTTCGCCCTTTCCTCCTTTCCTCCTTTCGCCCTTTCCGCACCTGAGCCTGCCGCAGGCGGGCACGTCGCTGGGAGTGCCCGCCCGCCGGGAGGCTATGTGGCCGTGAGCTCGGAAACTCTGTCTAGCCTGCCCCAAAGTCAGAGTCGACAGTACCGTGACCGTTATTCCTGCTACCCCGGACAAAATCTGCCGCGCCCGTCGGCGGCATGATGGCCACCGTCGGCGGCATGATGGCTAGGGGCCGATTCCAAAGAACCTGAAAGCCTCGGCTCGCGGCTACGTCTCGGATTCCGGCCAGGATCCCTCCCCGGAGATCGGCGCGGAGATCGGCGCGGAGACATTCGGGAATGGCCGTCCCCTCTTCCGGATGCATAATTGCATCAGGGGAGGGGTAAGACCGCAATCTGGAATTTTCCTTTTGCGGAACACCATAAATTTTCCGTTTTATCTTTTCAGGATTGATCCGGAATTCTTGTCCGGCTCAGTTCTTCATGCCAGATTTCACGTCCGGAGGCCCCGGACAATTCCCTAGAAAAGGAGCACCGAAAATGAAGTACTTCATAAAGCTTGTCAGGATGCCGGCGACCGGCGGTTCGCCCATTCACACCAGCGAGACAGTCCCCTCCGACTCCGAGTCGACCGCCAAGGAAATCGCGATAAACAGAGTGAAGCAGAGGTACCCCAAGGACGACGTCATGATCGAGGACGTCAAGCAGGTGAAGTAGGCGGAAGCCTCCGTCAACGTCCTGCCTATGCCTCCTCTTCTTCAGACCTCCCGATCCTGTCCATGGACTGAGCGGACTGGGAGGGGCCATGGCCATCCTCCGGTTCCTTCTCCCCTTCACCTCTCCGCGGCGGAGCTTCGGCACGGGCCGGCTCCGCCGTAGCGGAGACTGGGCCTTGCCCTCACGGACTCTCCCGGCCCAGTGCCTGACTGAGCCGATACCGCAGCTCGCTGACGCCCTGCCCAAGATCCTCCTGTCTTGTCGCGAGGCACGCGGCGCGACGTTCTGAGGCCGGAACTGAGGAACAACCAGAAGCCGGAAGAGGTAACCCGCGTCCTCCATCGGACAAATCCGTCCGGGCTTCCTGTATCGTTCGGACGGTCTGCTCCATGAGCCTTCCGCCCGAGGCTGGCATCCGCGCATCCCTGACCAGCAGTCCGTGCCGGAGCCCACTGGCGAAGGAAGCGGACCCCGCTATACATGCGTCCGGAAAAGCCTCCGCACTACCCTTCCATACCCGCTCAACGGCCAGGCCCAGGAGCGCTATCCCCGCCCGACCTCGCCAAATTTCAAAACCAGCGACGGAACGGCCCCAAAACCGCCTTGTCAGGGCCCGGACTCGTCCGTGCCCAGACACTGACTTCCGGCCATCCCGAGAACAAGGCTTGCCGATCTTCCCAAGGGACCACCGGCCAAAGCAGTCACGCCCCGGTCCCGAATTCAAAACTGGCTACCGCCACCAGTAGCCTGACCTCCCCCCGCCACCATCTTCACGCCTCAGCTTGCCGCTCCCGGCACCCGTCTGCCTGCAGCCCCGAATCCCGCCCTTCGGCTTGCACCCGCCTGCCCCGAATCCGCCACTTCGGCTTGCCTTTGCCTGCCCCGAATCCCGCCCTTCGGTTGGCCCCCGCCTGCCCCGAATCCCTGTCTTTCGCTTTCCCTCGCCTTGAACCTTCCTTCCAGGAATCCCGGCACCCGACTTCCCCCCCTGCCCCGAGCCACCGGCTCCGGATGCCGCATCGCCTTCCTGCGGACACCTTGCAGCCCGACCGGAGAGCTTTCAAATCCCCGCCTCCTTCCCCGACCCGTTCAGCGTCCAGCAGGCCTCACGGCCCAAAACCTATATTTGACGCCATTTTTCGACTGTCGGTCCAGTCTGAGTGTGAGTTCCTGAAAATTATGCTAGGATCACCGTGTCCATTTCCCGAATCTTCCCGGCTCGGCATCCTGCCGCCCGGACCCTTCCGCGAGACGGAGCCGGCCGCATAGGGCACCCGTAATGCGGGCCAGCTGCTCTCAACGCTTCACGCTCAGGAGGAGGACTGCAACATGGAAATATCGGTCGAAAACCCCTGCGTCCCCAACATCGAGTCGCTCCCCAGCATCCCGTTCAAGCCTGCCGCCACCGCCTTCGCGCTCGGCGATCTCGCCAGCGCGGAGCGCCTTCTAGAGCGGGAGCACGACATCATGGCACGGGACAACCCGGACAGCCTCGAGACCCTCCAGATGGCGGACGCGCTCGGCGAGATCCGCCTCCGCATGCAGAACCCCGGCAAGGCCGTCGAGGTCCTGGAGCCCGCCCTGGAGACCTGCGAGCTGAGCTACGGGAACGGCCACGCCGGGTTCCTGAAGCTCCAGAACAACCTGGGTTGCGCCCACGTCCTCGCGCAGGAGGGCGACAGGGCCGTCGAGCTCCTCAGGCACACGAGCGGCGCCAGGACGATGCTGCTCGGCCCCGACCACCCACTGAGCCTCAACGCCGACAACAACCTCGCCTGCGCCTACGTGCTCCAGAAGAAGTTGGCCGACGCGGAAAAGATCTTCGTCCGGGTCGTCAGCGCTAGGGAGAGGGATCTCGGGGAGGATCACTTCACCACTGTCGTGACCAGGGCCAACCTCGCCCACGTGCGCATGCTGATGTCCGCGTCCTGAAGTCCAGAAGCTCCCGTGGCCGGCTGCGTCCGCCCGCTTCCGGCACGTGACCTTGCCGCGCCGCCAGGCTCCAGCAACCTCCGGCCCAGGGGCCGCGGACCTGCCTCCCTCCCGCCGGAATGAGTGGAGGGAGCTGGCGCGGGCACCGGCCTGCCCGTTGACACGGGTTCGCATGTGCCCCGGACTAGACCTCTGTCTCCGGCTTTCACGGGGAACGGAACTCTCATGTGACTCGGGCCCGGCCCCAGCTCGCGCTGGAGTCCGCAACTCGGCCTTCCTCCGGCCTCTCCGGGTCGGGCCCCGGCGTTCCACCGCTCTTCGTGGCCGCAACTCGGCCTTCCTCCGGCCTCTCCAGGCCTGGCCCCGGCGTTCCACCGCTCTTCGTGGCCGCAGCTCGGCCTTCCTCCGGCCCCTCCGAGCAGGGCCCTGGCGTTCCTCCGTCCTCTTCGGGACCAGGACTCGGGCCTGGCCTCAGGACTTGCCCGGGCCAAGGGCTCTGGCCTGACGTCCGGACTGCCCCGTGACCTGAACTCGGGCCTCCGGCTGCTTCAGCGCCTTCGGGGCCTCCGGCTGCTTCTGCGCCTTCGGGGCCTCCGGCTACTTCTGTGCCTTCGGGGGCTCCGGCTGCTTCTGCATCTTCGGGGGCTTCGGCTGGAGGGCCATCAGATCCCTGTTGCCCTTCCGCTCCCTGTGCTCCGCCTCGTGGCCGGCGTGACTCTCCCCCCGGTCCGGGTGCCGGCGCCTCGAGTGTCCCAGGGCCACGGCCAGGCGCTTCAGGACGAACCGCGCCAGACTCTGCGGCTTGCCGTGGAGCCTAGGGTCGAGGTCTGCTAGCTTCATCTCGGCACGGGCCATGTTCTTGTGCCCTCCCGCCGAGCCGAACTCCCCGAAGGCCCTGGCGGCCAGGGCCCCCAGGTTGCCGCGGATGCCTCCGGAGCGCAGGACCACCACCAGGCGGTCCTCGAAGACGCCGGATATGACGGCCCGGGTCACGCCCTCTATCTGCATCACGAAGTCGGCGACGATGACGAGGGTGTCGGCGTGGTCCAGCTCCTCCACGAACACGAAGGCGTACTGCTTCCTGAAGCTCATGAGGGTCAGGGCCCTCTTTATCACCTCGAAGGCCGAGCGGTCCACCGGCGCCCGCTCTATGTCCGAGAGGAGCGGCTGGTGGATGAACGGGTAGAGCCACTGGAAGGCCCTCATGTCCTCCTCGCGTCCGCGCCTCACGAAGTTCTGGGTGTCGGTCTTGATGCCGTAGAAGAGCGCGGTGGCGAGTATCCTGTTGGGCCTGATGCGGGCGGCCCGCAGATAGTCCGTGAACAGGGTGCTGGTTGCACCGGTCTCAGGGCGGATGTCCTCGAACGCTGGGCCGGGGACCCCGGGCCCGCGGTGGCAGCGCGGGTGGTGGTCCACCACCACCCAGAAGGGCAACTCCGCCGTCTGAGGGCTGTGGCTGGGCTGGCCGTCCACCATGGCGAGCCGCGTGTAACGGGAGACGTCCTCCTTGGCCAGGAGCGGCAGGTTCAGCTCCAGGGACTTAAGGAGCCTCAGGTTGTCGGGGCGGCGGACCTCGTTCGTGGAGCAGATATGGACATGGGCAACCCGCCTCCACAGGAGCCGTTTCAGGGCCACGGCGCTCGCTATGGAGTCCGGGTCCGCCGTGATGATGATGAGCACCCTGTCGTCGTGGGAGAAGACCTTCAGGAGCTCCGAGACGCAGGTCCCGCGGCGGCAGGCCCGCACGGGCCCCGCACCCCCGCGAGCGAGAGCCCTGGGATCGGCGGGCTTCGAGGCCCCCTTCCCTGACCCGGCCTTTGCGGGGACAGGGACGGCACAGGCGGCCTTCCCGAGGACACCGCGACCGTTCCCGGCCTTCGGGCCGGAGTTCCCAGTCTTCGGGTCCGAGGCCCCGGCCTTCGGACTGGAGTTCCCGGCCTTCGCAGCCGAGGCACCGGCCTTCTCGTTAGAATCCCCGGCCTTCGGACTGGAGTTCCCTGCCTTCTGAGGCGGGGTGCAGACCTTCAGGCTTGAGTTCCCGTCCCTCGCTGCCGAGGCACAAGCCTTCTGAGGCGGGGAGCCGGCCTTCAGGCTAGAGTTCCCGTCCTTCGCTGCCGAGGCACAAGCCTTCTGAGGCGGGGCGCCGGCCTTCAGGCCAGAGTTCCCGTCCTTCGCTGGCGAGGCACCGGCCTTCTCGTTAGAATCCGCGGCCTTCGGACTGGAGTTCGCGGCCTTCTGAGGCGGGGAGCCGGCCTTCAGGCTAGGGTTCTCGGACTTCGCAACCGAGGAGCCAGCCTTCAGGTCAGAATCCCCGACCTTCGGACTGGAATTCCCGGCCTTCGAGGCCGGGGAGCCGGCCTTCAGGCTAGAGTTCTCGGCCTTCGGGCTCGAGTCACAGGGCTTCGGGACAACGCTCCCGGCCATCGCGCGAGAGTTCCCCTCCTTCGGAGGCGCATTCCCAGCCTTCACGGGAGAGTCCCCGGCCTTCGGGGCCGCACCCTCCGCACTGGTGCCGGACTGCACCCCCTGCGGGGCGCGCCTTCCGGGCGCGCGCGGAACCCCGTCAGTCACCGGGCTCCAGCCCGTTCACGGGGGCGAGCTCCGAGAGGCGCTCGAAGAGGCCCCTGGCCTCGTCGTCCAGCTTCAGGGGGAGCATCACCTTGAAAGTCACTATGAGATCCCCAGCCTTGCCCCTGGCCGGGGCTATGCCCAGGCCCTTGAGCCTGACCCGGCCTCCGTTCTGGGTGCCGGCGGGCACCTTTATGCTCGAGCGCCCGGAAAGGGTCTTCACCTCAGCCTGGCCGCCCAGCACGGCGGTGTAGAGGCTTATGCGCTTTTCCAGGTGGATGTCGTTCTTCACCCTCCGGAAGTCCGGATCCGGCTCCACCTTGACCGACAGGTAGAGGTCCCCAGCCGGGCCCCCGTTGTCCCCGGGGCCGCCGTTCCCCCTGATGCGGAGCCTCTGGCCGTCCACTGCCCCGGCCGGTATGGTGGCCGAGAGCTCGCGGGCCGTCATCACCTGCTTCTCGCCGCCGCACTCGGGGCAGGACCGCATGCCTCCCCCCGCAACCAGGTATCCCACACCCCCGCACACGGGGCACTTGCGGGGCACGTCCACGTTGATGTTCACCTTGGTGCCCAGGGCGGCATCCTTGAAGCTCATCCTCAGGCAATACTCCAGGTCCTCGCCCTTGGTGGGGCGTCGGGCGGTGCCCCAGTCGTCCCCCCTCCGCGAGGAGCGGCCCCTGGAGCGCGACTTGCCGAAGAACTCGTACCCGCTTCCGCCGCCTCCCCCGCCGAAGTCCTGGCCCAGCATGGTGCGGATCAGCTCGTCCAGGTCCAGGTTTATGGAGGACGGGTCCGGCCCGGAATAGCCGCGCCCGTCCGTGCCGCGGCTGTAGAAGGTCTCGGACCCCATGGTGTCGAAGGCCTGCTTCTTGGCGGGATCCGAGAGTATGTCGTAGGCCTCGGAGACCTCCTTGAACTTAGCCTCAGCCGAGGCGTCCCCCGGGTTCTTGTCCGGGTGATACTTCACGGCGAGCTTCCGGTAGGCCTTCTTCACTTCTTCGGGCCCGGCACCCTTGTCCAAGCCCAGCACTTTGTAGGGATCGAGGCTCATTTGACTCCAGGCGGGACGGCCCCGCGCGATTTCCGGCCCAGGCGCCCTCCGGGCCCCCCTGCGGAGCCCGCCCGTGCGCCTCATGGCCGATCATAATATAGTTTCTTTGAAGATGGTGTCAATAACGCAGCTGCCGGCGAACGGCCGCCCCTCCGGACCTCTGAACCCCTGAAAACCGCCCTCCCGGCTGTCACGCAGACCGACCCTCCCAGGGATGCCACCCTGCAGGCACTGGCCGCACCCCGGTGGTATGTTTGCAGGGTCCTTCCCAGAAAAACGCCTCCACTGACCTCTCCCTGGCATGGTAAACCTCCGGAGCGCCGAACCCGGGCCAGGCCGACCGCATTCGCCCCCCCGTAGCCGCCGGGAACCTCCGGACAGCCGGGCACAGACCTGACCCGCCCGAACAAGGCCGCCTCAGCCCCCTCCCGAGCCACCGGAGCTCCGGTACAGGGCGGACCGACCGAACCATGCCTCCTCCGGCCACTCCCGAGCCTCCGGAAACATCAGGTGCGCCTGGCACGGGGCAGACCGACCGAATCCGGACTGGTCCAGAGCCTCCAGAAACCACCGTAGCGCCAGACGAGGAGCTGACCGCCCGAACCCCGGCCCCCCCCTCCCGTGCCTCCGGCAACCTCCGGACTGCCCCGGCCACAGGGCAGTCCGACCGCACCTGGACCTTCAGCCCCTCCCCAGCCTTCAGAAATCTTCAGCAATCTCCAGAAATCTTGAAATATCTCTGGACATGTCCAGAAATTATCTGAAAACTCAGGAAACCTCCGGATTTCTGAAACAGGACAGACCATCCGAATCCGCACCCCCGCGACCCCGCAACGGCAACTTCTTGCACGCCTGGCGCCGGGCCTGTCGACCTCATCAGGACCCCCTCTGCCCCTCCCGAGACTCCGGAACCTACAGGCGCTCAGGAACCTGCAGAAGCTCAGGAACCTGCAGAAACTCAGGAACCTGCAGAAACTCAGGAACCTGCAGAAACTCAGGAACCTGAGAAGGTCAGCAGGAAATCGTGGGCTCAGGGCTCGCCGAGCGTTCCAGGCCCACCCAAGGAGGGCTCCGGAACCTCAAAATCAGAAGCCCTGCCCAGCCTTCGGGGCATCCCGCACGACTTCCGTTCCTTCCGCAGGGCCGGGACTCCCCTGACCGTCACGGTCCTTCCTCAAGTCCAGCCCTGAGGCAGGAGGGCCCCCTGCCCCCCCATCCGCGTTCACGGCAGGCTCCTCCTCGCGGGCCTTCAGGACGCTCCAGGAGAAGACCGACCCCAGGACCACCAGCCCCCCCGCCAGCGCCCAGGGCCCGGGCCTCTCCCCCATTAGGAGGAAGACCCAGAGGGGGCTCAGCACTGGCTCCAGCATGGTGATCATCACGAGCTCCAGTGCCCCGGCCTTTGGAAGCGCCAGTGTGTAGAGCCAGTACGAGATCCCCAGCTGGAATACCCCCAGTAGCACCAGCATCAGGATCCCCTTCCCGTCGGGGAAGGGAGCCCTCCAGAACCACAGACCGGCCAGAAAGCAGAGGAAGTTCCCGAGGATCATGCCCTGGACCGGGGAGTCGTCCTTCACCAGCCTGAGGCTCAGGGCCAGTGCGGCGAAGAACACCCCGGACACTATGGCGAGAAGGTTCCCGAGCATGCGACCCGGAGAGAGCTCGTCCATGAAGAAGAGGAAGATGCCCCCGAAGATGACGGATATGAAGGCCCAGTCCCTGCCCCGGGTCCTCTCCTTCAGGACCAGGGGGGCGAAAAGCGCCACCCAGACCGGGGCCGTGAACTGCAGGATCACCGTGTTCGCGGCGGTGGTGAGCGTCATGGCGCTTATGAAGCAGACCGAGAGCATGCACAGGCACATCCCGGAGAGCACGTGGTAACGGGTGAGCCTCCTGGGCCTGAACCCCTCCGCGGACAGGACCCAGATGGTCAGCCCCGAGACGAGTCCCCTCGCCGAAGCCACGGCCATGGGATTCCAGTGGACGCTCTTCACCAGAATCCCGGAGGAGCTCCACAGGAGCGCGGTCAGGGCCAGCGTCCAGAGCGCCGCCCTCTTGGTGGTGATGCGGAAGGGAACGCGGGCACGGAGCTCCGGGACCCGCGAAAGTCCAGTCTGATCGTCTGACAACCTTGGCATTAGACTTTCCGCGCCGTCTCGCGGCACCTGGGGCCTGCTCCGGAGCGCATGGGATCCGGGCCGCCTTCGGGGAAATCGCTTCCCCCGTCCGAGGGCAAAAGCGCCCTGGGCGTGTCGAGGGGACAGAATCACGGATGATACCTCAAAACGGGGCCCCGGGTAAGGGCATAGCTCATGATCCCGACAACTACGTCAACTGAAAAGGCACCCGGTCCTGAAGGGGGGGGGATGGTGACACCTGGCCGAAATCGGGGCCGCTGAGACGGAGCCAGGGAAGGTAGCGAGACAGCTGGAGCGGAGACAGGCCACACCAGGCCAGGCCGTGCCGTGCCAAGGCAAGGCAAGGCAAGGCAAGGGCGAGGGCAAGGCAAGGCAAGGCGAGAGCAAGGCAGGGGACGGGCTAGGGAAGGCATGGGCAAGGCAGGGCATGGGCAATCAACTACAGCTAACCGTTCAGGTTCCCCTCTGTTGAGGACATTTTCGGAGGAAGAGAACTCAGATGATGAGCCCTTGAAGTTGAAAAGTCAATCATGAATGCTTCATGTGGGGGGGGAGAGTTTCTGAAGAGGGCATTCAGGGGATTCCAGTGAGCCCCGAGGCTACGGGACTGGGAATGACTGAGCCGGGGAAGCCTGCGGCACGGAGCTCACCTCCAGACACCCGACCCCCAGGGCCCGTTCTCAGCCAGCGAAAAAAATTGCCCCTGTCCTCATGTATCGTGGCAGGACCCCCACGTCCCGAACGGATCTTTCCGTCTCCCGGCATGGAGCTTCCGCAACCTGACGGACCGTCCTCACACCGTCTCCCGTCCGGGAGCTCCATGCACCTGCAGGCCGGTTCTCCTCAGCCTCAAAGAGTAGCTCCGGACTGCAGGAAAGATCAGGACAGCAGGATTAATCACACTGCTGCGATATTCTAACGCTGACGTGGTGCCTGCTTACTATATTACCTCGGAAATTAAATCTGGCCCTCGGGTTCCTATTCTCGGTGAGCTAGGCCGTGAAACTGGCCGTGCTCTCCCCCTCCCGCCCTAACCCTTCCCTCAAAGCTCTCACCCATTCAGTACTCGCCCCAGTCCAAAGCCCTCTCGCCCCTTGCCCCTGCCTGCCTCAACCCCGCCCCAAAGCCCTCTCGCCCATCGCCCCTGCCTGCCTCAACCCTGCCCCAAAGTCCTCACGCTCCTGTCCTTACCCTTTAACAATCTCGTCCTGAAAAAGATACCTGATGGCCACTTGTAATTTCCGTGGTAATACCATGCCATGGGAGTTCAAGCCGAGTAGGGGGAAAGGCCTTTTAGGAAAATAATCATGCAGAATGTGTGGACAGCGTCTTCGAAAGCGTATGCCGCGTGATGGCAGAATGGATTTGGATTAGAAAATAGCCGTCTCGTCAAATTTAATATTGAAAATATTTGCTGGGAAAAACACAATTATGGAGCTTATACAGAAAATGGATAAAAATTTAATAATATATTTTGATGCAAATTAGATATTTTAAATTTGTTATAATATTACGAATTGTTGATAACGTTCATCCTGCCATATTACTCGATGAAAAAATATATTGGCGATAGACGCTTTGTCAAACCCATTGCAAATCAAAGCCATATGTTAGATTATAGAGATATACGAAAAGAATTATTATCAACATACTTTCTGTTGACACATATGCATATTAAATTCAAAAAATTTACATGATATACCATAATATTTGAGGCTATTGCAAGTTCAAGACATGATGGAATATTTTAAATTAACACTATATTCGAGCATTAATAGATATACAACATAATTTGTTGGCTATTCAATTAAATTTAACTATTTTGTACAATCAAAAAATACCGCTGATAAAAATTATTTTCATGCAATATAATTAAATTATGATAAATTTAATTCGTTGATATTGCATACTATATCAAACTTGTCGCTGAAATATTAAACAATTAATTAAAATTTCAAACGAGTTAAACCATAGCTCAAACAAATGAAAGACGTTTAAGGGACGGAAGCTGGAATATTAGTTGTAGACTGACAAGTAAACACAATGGTTGATAAAAGTTATAAACATCAAGCATATAATTCAGGCATTGCGGTCAGCAACCAACCTCGTGAATTGTCTTTCCCCTGTAATCTGTCTCTTTCCAGAAGATTTTCTCGTCCCAGGATTTTTTGAGATCCTTGTCGAAGACAATAAGCCAACCGACAGGGGAACCGGCTATGTCCATATATCCATACAGCTGTTCATAGCTTTCTTTTGGTATCTGGTTATCCTTAATTTTTATTTCCAGCGGATAGAAAAGTCCCTTGTACTTCACGACTATATCACACCTTTTATTCTGCAAGCCGTATTCTCTATGGATGTCGGCACCTCCGTTCAAGACCCTCTGCAGGAAAGCAAACATTACGAGGTGAACGAATGCCTCGTTGGCCAGGTTCGTGAGATCTCTCATGATATTGTCAGCAAGT
>JAISFP010000082.1 GCA_031263525.1 Deltaproteobacteria bacterium
CCCTCCTGACGGGTCCAGAAGTACTTTGCATAAAGATCCAGAACTGTGCTTTCTGAAAGGTTCCAGAGGTAGCCGAGTCCGGCATGCGCCCCGAAGTACCCGGAAGAGCTCTCGTAGCCATTGGCATTAGTGCCGATAGCGTCAGTGAGCGCTGAGGTGCTGTACTTATTTCTGAGGCGGCCCGCCCTCAGGCTGGCCTCGGCATGGAACCGTCCGCTGTCCGATCTTCTGAAGTC
This sequence comes from Deltaproteobacteria bacterium, assembly GCA_031263525.1. Taxonomy (GTDB): domain Bacteria; phylum Desulfobacterota; class Desulfarculia; order Adiutricales; family Adiutricaceae; genus JAIRZX01. Next base: position 237 of record JAISFP010000082.1, read on the forward strand.
CATGCGACCGAGCAACCCGCCGCCAAGATAGCGGGTATCCCCGTCGCCCCGAACTGTCCCGGCACCTGCAAAGGAGTTGAAGGTGTCGTAGGAACCGTTCCCGTGCTCGACAAAAGCACCCAGTGTCAGGAGTCCAGGCGAAAGTTCTCTTGAGAGCGACACACCCGCCATGAACGAGTAGCTTGATGCTCCCGCGTGAGAGCCGGACTCGTAGCGGAACCGGCCTCCCGCTGCGGTCGCGAAGAATCCGATCCCGTAACCGCCGTCCTCGCCGGCTGAAGCGGCACTCGCGGCATCGACCGCTTCTGCCATGCCGGGCCCTGACACGAGATCTGCTCCCTGGTTAATGAACATCGTGCCGGTCAGGAAGCCTTCCACAAGTGCCTTGGCTGCAGGCACGGCTCCTGAGGTTTCCACTACTGCGTAAAGAGTGTCACTGTCCTGCTCGATTCGGAACTGGACATTTAACGTGGCACCCTTCGTTCCTGACAGGGTCTGCCCGATGTTTTCAACAGTGCCGTTGAAGCTGCCAGAATCAACGCGTATCAGGGCTATGCGGTAACCGTCCGGCAGACCGTTTCCGCCGCTCATGATGTCCACTCCCGTAACCTCAGAAGTTCTTGATCCGTTATATTCCGTCAGATCTACAGTATTGGTAACGGTGAGGGCACCTGTATCAGGAGTTTTAAGAATAAAATTAAGGAACTGGAAGTTTTGGACAGATTTTACGGAGGTGCCGGAATAATTCCATACGTTCAGCGTGTTATCAGAAAATTTGTCGCCATTGTCGACAACTTCTCCGCCATAAAGACCGGTATCAGCACCGAACGTCGGGCTGTCTGAAATGGTCAACGTGTTATGGGTAGCATTTCCTGAGTATGCAGAAGCGACATAAACCATTGTGTTTGGACCGAACGTCGGGGAGCCGCTGATGGTAATCGTGTTGTAGCTTGCGTTACCAGTGGTAAGAGTTGCCTTAAATCCTCCCTCAACGTTGCCTCGTATATTTCCGCCGCTGATCACCACATGATTATCAGTGGCATCTGTTCCTGTTCCTCCGCTCCACCCGGCAGTGATGCCTTTATTCGTAGTGCCTCCGTTTATGAATACTGAGTTTCCAGTAGATTGTCCGGAAATGCTCATGCCTCCAATGACATTGTCCGCAATGGATCCTCCCAGAATTGTGATGCAGTTTCCTGTTGCATCTCCGGAAGAAAAGCTGTTTCCTCCATAAACAATCCAATTTATCACGGCACTGCCGGATATGATCACTCTGTTGTCTCTGGTATCGGAGTATTGTGACTCGCCGCCAATGACGCCGTTTACCTCTCCTCCAGAAACAGAGACAACATTATCAGATGACTCACCTGTAAAGTTGCTAAATCCACCAAGCACATTATAGTTGACTTTGCCGCCTGAAATGTTGACCCTGTTTCCGGAGACTGCTCCAGGACCCCAAGTGCCGCCTCCGTAAACATATCCTACGGTTCCTCCGGACATGGTTACCCAATTTCCGCTGACTGTCCCTGCGGCACTTTCACCGCCGAAGATTGACTGTGAAATTGTTCCGTCACGTAGAGTTACGCTATTGCCTTCAACACTTCCGGATGAATGGCTGTATCCACCGGTAACAAAATTTAACAGTCTTGCATTCGCCCCGTCGATGACTATGCTGTTGTCTGAGACAGTTCCAGTTCCCGAACCGTGACCTCCGTAGGCGGTACCTGTGATGGTGCCACCTGTTATGACAATCTTGTTGTCACTGGTTATGCCGTTACTACCAGATACTCCCCCAATTACTGTTTTACCTGCAGTCCCTCCTGAAAATTCTACGGTGTTGCCTTTTACATCGCCCATTCCATAAGCACCGTAAATCTCTCCCGTGACAGAACCTCCGGTCATGAGAATGTTGTTTTGAGTGACGTCTCCGCTCCCCAATCCAAATCCAGCCACCAAATAATCTCCTACCGAACCGCCTGACAAGGTAACTGAGTTATCGCTCACGTCCTTACTTCCATAGCTGAGACTGCCATATAGGCCAATTGCCACTGAACCTCCTGTCATCAATGCTCTGTTGTGTTTGGAGTTTCCGTAAGTACTGTAGCCGGCTATCGCGTATCCGGCTATTGTTCCCCCGGAAATGCTAATCGTATTATTTTCAGCATCCTTTCCATCCATTGAAACTTCAAGACCACCGTAAATGGTATCAACATTAGAGCCGTTCTGATAATATACAATATTATCCATTACCTTCTCGCTATTGCTCATCCCTCCAAATACTCGGTACGGGTCGGTTCCGGATGAATAATTTATAATGATTGTATTTCCGGAAGCCAGCGGAGAGTTCGTGACACCGGCAAACACACTGCCTGGCGACTTGTCCGCACCAGTGTTGGGAATATTTGCTGTTTTCAAAGCTTCGGCACCTGTATAGGTGACGTTTTCCCCGGCGAAAATCGGGGGCGTGGCCAGTGTCGCATGGAAGAAGCCGAGACAGATAAGAATCAATGTAAACTTGACGAAACGGAAAATAGTGCGGTTCATGATAACTCCTGCCTTCGGCTTTAAACCGTATGTCACAGTCGCAAGATTTCGTGGGGCTTCTTCAAAAAATTTAAATTCTTCAACGTTCAAAACAGTATATTGTTTTACTAATTAGCAAATCATTATCTTAAAAATTTATGGTATTTTTAGTAACGTTTACTTGATGACAAATGATGACCAACATTACTCATGCTATTGTCTTTAAATAAATTAGTGTCAGGAACTAGACAATATCCCTTGCCGGATGGTACCTGTTCCTTGAGTATACACGATGCTTTAAAGATAGAGAGTTTCCAGTTTATAGGCGATATCTCTTCATTCTCCGGTTCCGGCAATCCTGGTTCAGAAATTTTCTTCTTTGCCTTTGACTTCTCAGATGCATTGTTTGAGAAGTGATCTAGCCAGATGCTGTAAGCATTTGGAAGCCGGTTCCAATCAGATGGACAACTGTCCCTAATCCATAAACGGCTGAACAGCTTTATTACTGCTAACCTGAGAGCATATGAGATAAATGTCAAAGATTCTAGCGAAATGTTGAAATTTCCAATCATCGTGGCAATGCTGTCGAGCGTTGTTATCGTTTCCCTTGTTATGCCTTGCTCGGCGGCAATGCACTTCTCGACGACGGAGACCGAGTAACTCTCATAAGTCGACAACTGCACTGGCCCGGTGTTCAGGAGTGCGGCGTCCGGATTCTGTGGGTCCAGGACCCCGGTCTGGACCGTACCGGATGCCACCTGGCCGAATACGGCCCAACAGTCAGTTGCCGCGGGAGCTTCCTGAAAAGAGCTCAAGATTATTAAGACGCATACACATGACACAATCATAAGTGCCGTCTTCTCAGGGTGAAACGAAACAGGCCTTTCGTTTTTCCGCGTTTTCCTTTCGATATCGTTCATGTCAGATGTGGCCTGTTCTCTGTCCTTTCATGATAACAGCCCTCAGGAGGGCTGTTCTGGTACGCTTTTGCGCCTGCTTCTGCCAAGGTCCGTTTTGCGGACCACAGATGCCTATGCAATTAATCTTGGTGAATCATATCCGAGTCGCTCCCTGTATTCGTTGAAGGTTTCAAAATTGCAACCGGTAGCCTTGGGAGAGATTCGGAGGCAAGGAATTGGGGCGCTGTTAAATTACTTTCATTCATTATTACCCGTCCATTTAAATCTCGGAATCTTCTTCCATATTTTGAGAGCGAATCATATTGAGGAGATACCCGTACTGGGGATTTATGCAAACTTTCCACCTCTGTACTTATATCCCAAATTCCGAGATTTAACTGGACGGGTAATATTACAATTTCACGTAAATATGAACGGCTGGTGGGACACAGGGCCTTATAAAAAACTTGGGACCAAGCCGCAGCAAATTGTGTCTCAGTCCTCTAAATGCACGTCATGCGGGGATAATGGGCCGGCGGACTGTCGCCCCAAAGCCGGTCGGCTTTCACTGGTTTGACGCCCCATTCGTTCATGATTTTGTGAAAGGGTAATAATTATAAATCGTTAAATTGCTAAGTATTATTGCATTTCTAGGTTTAGTAAATGCATTATCAATCTTCGTTCGCTCGAGCATGAGCCTGTTGTCGGCTTCCGTGCTTCAGATGCCTTCAAGATCGTGTCGCCTTGCCGACAGAGGTGCAGTCTGGGCGTTTTCCATGGCAGGATGCCTCTTCCCGCTTGGCGGGCAGTCGTGACTTCTTGGTGACTGATACCTGTTCCCGCTAGTCGGACATCCCATTGTCTTTCTGCATTTCCAAAATTTTCAAATTTTTTTAATTTACTTGTTACTTATCTTCTTTGCACAGTTCGCCTTACTTTTCCATATTATATTGTTATATTCTCTTTTAGCGTGTTTCAGTTTAATTTCAAATGATTAAATGTGTATATGACATCGTAATTTATCGATGATTATTCAATTAATTGAATCAATTTATGACGCAAAAGAATGCTTCAAAGTCTATGAGTATTAACAACTTGTCATCTTTGAAGATGATGAGGAAAACCAGGTTTTCAATAAGGCATGTTCCAGACATTGAACGCTCTCAGCTCTCCAATTTCTATCAAAGGGATTGCGACAGCCCAGTTTCTGCCTGTTAGCCCTGTTTTTTTTTTGATCTGTCTTGGACTGCTTACTTCATCTGAACTACCGGGGTGATGTAGCTTGAGATGACCTTGAAGCTACTGTTTGGCGTGTCATCTTATATATTCCGAAGTATAATGTAATTAATTTATTACGAGTTCGGTTAAATGTTATAATTTGGGCTATCGTTCCATGGGTGAGAAATCAGTGTTAGACCCCATATCTGGTATCTATTTGCCATGACTCACTCCCATAATGTGGGAAAATCTTTCAACATTTTCTAATGTTTATCCGGAAGCGTAATAATAAACCTTAAATGATCAACTATAAATTTGTATTTTCTATTATTATCTTAATACTTCTGCTATTGCCATTATCCCATGAATAAAAATAATAATACTGTAATTATATTTAAAATATTTAACGTTTTAAATTCATAATTATTTTATTAACAGCTTGAATGCTATGTTAAATATTGCTTATTACAATTTTTTTATTTTATCTAGAAATTATATTAATTTAAAATGTTTTATCATTGTTTTAATGACTACAGTTTATGCCTTATAGAATATTTGTATCGATAATTTATTAATTGAAATAATGATAGTTTTGAAATTAATTTTAAATGGTCTAGACGATTTTACAACTCATGATAACATAGGATGTTATTGCAAAAAAATATGATTCGAATATAATTCTACGATATGCCATAGTTGACCGCTAAAGCAAGAGATCTATTTTCTGTAAGTTTGACTATTTAATATTTTAAGTCGAACATTTGCAATTGATCAATTAGGCATTCAACTCCCAAAAAAAGGCCCCGCCGGGCCTTGTTCGGGTGCAAGGTCCGGCGGGGCGTTTCCCGCCTCCTTTGTCCTGCCTGGCTCCCCCGGAGTGAGGAAGAGGAGCCTGCAGGAGGAGGTTGAAATCGGCTGGGACCGAAAACCGGGACGGGGCCTCGCCAGCGGCGGTGCATCCGCCCCGTACCTCCCAGGCTCCCTGCCGATCCCGCCAGGAAACCCACTCGAAAAGATGCCCCGCAGCGGGCCTGTGAGAGCCCGCTCCGGGGCCTTTCCGCCCCTTGTGTGCCCTGCCTGCCCCCCCGAGTGAATGAGGGGACCTACAAGAGGGGTAGAAACCCGTGACGCCCCGCCCGCCTTGCGGTCAGGGGCTTCAAACAGTCGGCTGAAACCGCATGGCCCTGCCTTTCGGCCCGGCCCTCATCGTCTGGACAGCTTCCAAGCCTGGCCTTCGTCAAGTCTGGCGAGCCTCAGGGCCAGGCATTTATCCCGTCCGAGCTGCCTTTTGGTCCGGCCTTCCTACCGTCTGGCCGGCCTCCGGGCCCGGCCGTCATCCCGTCAGGCCGGCCTTTGAGCCTGGCTTTCATCTCGTCCGGCCTGCCTTTCGGCCCGGTGCTCATCCCGTTCGACCCGTTTCCAGGCCGGCCTTCGTCCCGTCAAGCCAGCCTCTGGGCCCAGCTTTCAACCCGTCTGGCCAGCCTCCGGACCTGGCCTTCAACCCGTCTGGCCAGCCTCCGGACCTGGCCTTCATCCCGTCTGGACCACCACCGGGCACGGCTGTCATCTCGTCTGCCAGCTTCAGGGCCCGGCCTTCATCCCGTCTGGCCCGCCACCGGGCACGGCTGTCATGTCGTCTGCCAGCCTCCGGGCCCGGCCTTCATCCCGTTCGGCCCCGCCTTTCGATCTGGCCATCGTCCAGTCCGGCATGCTTCCGGGCCCGGTCGCCGTCATGAAACCTCTGTCGCCGCCTTCAGGCGGGGCGGGAGCCGCCTCCCGTCTCTCCGGCTTCCCCCGCGAAGGGGTCGCCCTTGCCCTCGACCAGCGACCTGCAGAGTTTCACGGCCTCCCAGCCGTCCAGGATAACGTGGTCGACCTCCAGGAAACGCCTGGCCTCCTCGCGGCGGCCGCCCCTCTTTCCCCCGTTGGGGAAGGTCGGGCCCAGGAAGCCGCAGCCCACGAAGAACGGGGGCGCGGGCCTGTCGGTGTAGGCGTCCTTCAGGAGGCGGGTGAGACGCCTGACCTCGTCGACGCTCTCCAGGAGGAGGACCGAGACGCCGACCAGGTCCGGCTCCCTCTGGAGGATTTCCTTAAGGAAGATCCTGGCGGGCACCCCAGCGCCCAGATCCGCCACCTCGAAGCCGTCCGCCCTCAGGAGGTAGCCGGCTAGGTTCTTGCCCAGATCGTGGAAGTCGCCCGCCGGGGTCCCCAGGATCACCAGCCCCTTCCTGCCGCCCCTGCGGGCGGCCTCCAGGGCCGGGATCACGATCTCCATGGCGCAGCGGATGATCTCTCCCGCGAGCATGAGCCCCGAGATGTAGCATCCGCCCGAGTCGAACAGCCTGCCCAGCTCCGTCGCCCCCTCGGTCAGGGCCTCCACGATCCTTCCGGGTACCTCGCCGGCGTCCAGGGCCTCCCGGACAATGCCCAGCACGGCCTCCTCGTCGAAGGCGGCGAGCCCATCGACGATCCTTCTCGAGTAGCTCGCCACGGCGGGACCGCGGACGGCCCTGGCCTTCTGAAGCCTCTTAGGCATCGGACTTCCCCCCGCTACGGGACTTGGGGGCGTCGCCGCCTCCGGACGCCGCGATTTCGGCGGCGGGTACCGGCTGTCCCGGGACCTCCGAGCAGGTCGCGGCCTCCTGCCTCCTGGCGCAGGCGTCCAGGGGGAGCCCCAGTTCGGACGTGAGGGTGAAGACTCCATCCGGGGCCGTGTAGGAGCCCGCGGCGACCGGGCGGGAGGAGGAGTCGAAGAAGAGGTAGTCGAGGCGGAGGGCCGGATCGCCCGAGGCGCGTCCGAACAGGGCCGCCTCGGAGTCGGAGAGGCAGGCGGGGCCGGCGTTCAGGGCGGCGCTTTTCAGGAGCCCCTGCGCTCCGCCCTGGATGAGGCCCTTGAGGAAGGACGTCGAGAGCTCGGCCTCGATGAGGGGGCGGTAGGGGTCCAGGACGACCCGGCCCTCCTCGGACATGAAGGGGAGCTCCCCGGGGAGCCTGAAGGAGTGCCGCATGAGGGCGAGAGGGGTCCCCTGGGGGACGCCCAGCTTCGCCGCGGGCCCGGCAGGGGCCCTCTCCACCGAGGTGAACAGGAGCTCGCAGGAGAACTCCTGCCCCGAGAGACCGGGGTCCGTGACGTTCAGGGAGAAGGGCGACTTGCGCCAGTTCTTTCCCGTCACGAAGGTTCCGCGGCCGGTGAAGCGCTCCAGGATGCCCTCGTCCACGAGGACCTTCAGAGCCTGACGCACCGTCAGGAACGAGAGGCCCGTGTCAGTGGCGAAGTCATTCTCGGAGGGGATGCGCTGGCCGGGCGTGTAGGTGCCGTCCGCCACGCGGCTCCTTACCAGATCGGCCAGGCGCCGGTACTGCGGGACCTCCCGCTCGCCGGGCAGCTGAATCTGGGGGCGTTGTTTTTCGGCATCGGCCATCTGGATCACGCACCGTTTCATGGTTCCCTCCATCAGCGGCCGGGGAGGGCGGGGAAAGTCGGCCTGGACAGGACTGGAGAATGCTATATAGCATTGATCGTCCACTTTATACCCCCCCGCCCCTTCGGATGTCAAGCCCCTAAAGAGGTTTTGCCGGGATTTCCGACCGGGCCGGACCCTCCCGGGTTCCGGAGACCCGCCTCCGGGTCGGCGAATCGCCCTCTTTCAAGTGGATTTCGGCCTGGAAGGCCGCTGAAAGCGGGGCCGAACGGCTGCGGGGGTTCGGTTCTGGTCCGGGTCTGCCCGGAGCTGGGGACGGTCGGGGTCGGCTTCCAGTCCGGAGGGGCTCCAATCCCTGGCAGGAGAGGTTAGCTTCCTCCCTGGCTTGGGTCAGCTCCCTTTCCGGCGGGGCTCCAGTCCTTGTCCGGAGGTGGCAGCTCCCTTTTCGGCGGGGCTCCAGTCCTTGTACTGAGGTGGCAGCTCCCTTTTCGGCGGGGCTCCAGTCCTTGACCGGAGGGGTCAGCTCCTTGTTCGGCGGGGCTTCAGTCCTTGACCGGAGGGGTCAGCTCCCTTTTCGGCGAGGCTCCAGCCCTTGTCCGGAGGTGGCAGCTTCCTGCTTGGCGGGGGGGCGGATCACTTTCCGGCGGAGCTCCATTCCTTGACCGGAGGGTGCAGCTCCCTTTCTGGACGGGCTCCAGTCCTTGTCCGGAGGTGGCCGCTTCCTGCCTGACGGGGGTCGGATCCCTTTCGGGAAGGCTCCAATCCTTTCCGGAAAGGTCAGCTTCTTCCTTGGTTTGGGTCAGCTCCCTTTCCGGAGGGGCTCCAGTCCTTGTCCTGAGGGGGGAGCTTTCCGCCTGGCGGAGGTCAGCTCCCTTTCCGGAGGGGCTCCAGTCCTTGTCCTGAGGGGGGAGCTTTCCGCCTGGCGGAGGTCGGCTCCCTTTCCGGAGGTGCTCAAGTCCTTGTTCGGAGGGGGGTAGCTTCCTGCCTGGCGGAGGTCGGCTCCCTTTCCGGAGGTGCTCAAGTCCTTGTTCGGAGGGGGGTAGCTTCCTGCCTGGCGGGGGGAGGGTCCCAGTTTGGAGGGGTTCCGATCCTTATCCGGATGGGCTCCGATTCTTGTCCGGAGGGGGTCGGCATCCAGTCCGGATTGGCTCCAGTCCTTGTCCGGAGGGGGGCCGGCTCCGGTCCGGCGCGGGTCGGATTCTGTCCGGCAGGGGCGAGCAACGTGCCCGGCCAGGGGACAGTTTCGAGTCCGGGGGGAGCTCTCGGCCAGGAGAGTGGTGGGGGGGAAGGCAACCGTGAATCTGGGCATGGGCCGGTGAGAGCCAGGGTCCAGGCGGGGGAGCGGCAGGCGTCCAGGCTGGCAGAGGCGTGCAGGGAGAGGGAAAGGGTTTTGAAGGCGCTTTGATGTCAGCGGAAGCTTAAATTTACAGGGGAGGAGCAATTATTGGCAGGTTCAGGCGGAACGCTGCAGGAGGAGAGGAGGCCTGCAGTGCCAGATTATGGAGAGCAAAGTGGATCCGGATGGTAGACTAATCCTCTTTAGCGGTCCGTCACCGATTCGGCTTATTCGCCTCCCTGGTGTCAGAGGAGCCAGGCAGGGTCCAAGGACAAGCGGAGGGCAAAGCGGCATTGAGCCGCTAACCCCCGGTCTGGGAGCCCCGTGCTTTCCGGAGCCCTTGTCGCGCCTGTAACGTCCAGTTTCGCGGTTCCGGGGCTGTGGCCTGGGGCGGGCCGGGGCTCATGTGGGCGTGTCCCGGGAGGGGGAGGGGGGACGATAAAAAAATTTGAATTTGTAAAAAAATGGATTGACACCGCAACCACTAAATAGTAATATCCCCCTGTTCTAGGAAACAGGCCGTTTTTGGCTCCCCCTGCGGAGCCCGGGACCTCGGAATGTCCGGGCCGAGTGAAGCTTTTGCGCCGTTTTTCAGCGACAAAAAGCTATATAGCGATTGTCCCCCATCTTCTTAATCCACCAGCCGGGCCCCGGCCCGCCCACAGAGGGTGCCGGGCGGAGAAGGCTCTTCCGGAGGGCCGGCCGACACAGGAGGCTTCCATGAAAACACGTTCGGCTCTCGCGCTGTCCGCCGCCCTCTTGCTCCTCGCGGTTTCCGGCACCGCCTTCGCCGGAAGCGGCGGCGACTTCGAAAGGGCCAAGGCCTTCCGCGACGTGATGCTCAAGGCGCAGGCCGCCCCACTCCACACCCCGCCCTCGACCGGAGACGGGGGGGCGGGCGTGACCTTCTCGATCATTCCGGAGTGGGACTACACCCACCACGGCAACTTGACCGGCACCATTGCCGGCACCAAGCTGAAGGTGTCCGAAGGCACCTCCCAGTCCTACGCCCTCATCTTCATAGCCGGCAAGCAGTTCACCGACTGGCTGAAGGTGTCCTTCCTTTACAAGTACGCCTACACCAAGTACGATGCGGGCCTTCTTGTCCCGGATCTGCCAGGGTTGGATGGCCGTTCGGACATCAACCTCGCCTCCCACCTGACGGGCTTCATCTTCAACTTCACCTCCAAGACGGCCGGCAACTTCGAGGTGAGCATCATGGAGGCCTGGGACATTTACAGCGGTCACGAGACCTTGTATTTCAACGGGAACCCTGACAAAAGGTCCGTCTCCGCCTTCGACGACAGGGTCTTCTCGTTCATCGCCTGGTGGGACAAGGACTTCACCCTGACCGAGAACTGGCTCATCGACCCCTACGTCGGTTGGAGAACGGTCCAGGTGGTCTTGAATGACATGAACGACTGGCAAGGAGTAGCGGGGGACTACACCAGCGACAGCTCCGTCACCAATCTCGTGAGCTACGGGGTGAAGTTCAAGTACAACTCCGGCCTCGCGGGTTTCTCGTTCAGGGTCGGCGCGAACCACCGCCTGAGCAAGGATCCCATCCCCGGCTTCGCCAGCAGGGCCATGGCCCCCAACGCCACCAATATGGGCTTCATGAGCTGCTGGGACCAGACCGTGGGCACCTGGGGACTGGGCTTCAGCTACGTCATCCCCGAGACAATGGTGATAGCGCTCAACTATGACGGCGCGGCAGGATCCAACACCGTCATGCATACCGCGACAGCCGCGTTCGTCTTCATGTTCTGATCACGGGCCGGGCTGGGCCTAGGGGGGCCTGGCCCGGCCTGTTGGCGCCGCCCGGACGGTCCTCCGGGGCGGCATTCCCGAGACCAGTCCTGCGGTTAGGCTGGGATGGGGAACACGAAACGGTCGGAGAGGGGAGCTCTCCGGCCGTTTCGCGTTTTCGGGCCTGTTTTTCAAGGCTCGGGCTCGGAGGCGTGGAAGGGGATGGCCGGAGTGAAGGCCGGGCCGTCAGCCAGGCCAGATAGCCGGCCACGCAGGACAGGCCGTCAGACAGATCGTATAGCCGGCTACGCAGGACGGGCCGTCAGCCAGATCATTTAGCCGGCCAGGCAGGCCGGTCCGTCAGCCAGGACGTATAGCCGGCCAGGCAGGCCGGGCCGTCAGTCAGGTCATTTAGCCGGCCAGGCAGATAGGCGGACTGCGACTCGTGCCGACGGGGCAAGGCGGGGGATCCCGGTCCGTTTTGTTGCCCATGTTTCAAGGCTCAGGTCTTTGAGCCAGCAGGAGGGAGGAGGTGAGGAACGGGCGCCGCCGGTGGCGGCGTCCCCGTCAGTCCGCGTCCTCCCCGAAGTACGCGGGGTCTGGCCCGAATATCTCCACGGTCTCCTTCACGGTCACGAGCGCGTCGTGGACGTACATGAGCCGCGCCAGAGCCGCCCCGTCCACGGCGCGCACCTGGAGATGGCCGCAGGCGTAGTCCTCGGCACGGGGGGTGAAGCCGGCGGGGGCGATGAAGAGGGCCTTCCTGCCGGGCTGCCCCTCCGCCCAAGCGGCCAGTGCCTCCAGCTCGGCCACGTCGGCGGGCCCGTCCAGGAAAGGTCTCGCGGCAATGCGGAACTGCGGGGTGCCGCGGCCCTGGGTGCCGGGTTCCCCGCCCATCCTGCCCGCGATTTCGGCTGCCAAGGCGCTGAGCTCCTTCGCGCCGAGCCAGCGGCACTTGTGCTCCAGGAGCGTGAGGACGGCGTTCTCTATGTTTCCGACCGCCTCCATGAGCCTCTCCCCGGCGGAGGGGCCCTTGGCAGTCAACTTTGCGGGGCCTCCCGGGCGGAGTTGCCGGCCCGGAAGCGACGGGAGGGTCCAGGCCGGGCCGGACTCCGTGAGTCCAGCCCAGTCCGGCGGACGGAAGGGGTTCCGGCCGGACGTACCGGAAGCGGTTCCGGGGAGGGAGCCGGAGGCGGCAGTAGCGGAAGGGGAGGGCGAGTCGTCGGAGGCGGCGGCGGAGGGAGAGGCGGAAAGGGAATCGGAAGAGGGTGAGCCGGAAGCGGAGGAGTCGGAAGCGGAATCGGAAGGGGGGGATGACGAAGCGGAAGAGGGGGCGGAGGAAGGGCGGCTGCCGGCCTCCGACCGGAGCCTCCGGAGGAAGGCCTCGGAGATTTCCTGCGGCCTGTCCGCGCAGAGCCTCATGCCGGCCTCGGATATCCTGTAGAGGTCCCTGGACGGGCGGTCCAGGAAACCGTAACGGCACAGCGTCTTCAGTGCCTTCCCGACCATGGGCTCGAGAGCGTTCTTCTCCTTCCCGGTCATGCGCCTGCGCTCCGGAAACATGGACGCGCGGAACAGGCGGCAGATCCGCTCGGAGGCGAGCCCGGGGTCCAGGGGACGCTTCGCCGCCCCCGCGACCGCCAGGACGGCGGCGTTCACGGCGGGGGGCCTCGGCAGGATGCCCCTGGAGGCGGTCTCGTGGCGGAATGGCCAGCCGGGCCCCGGGGCCGCCTGCCCCGGCTCGGTCCCGGAAGCGGGAAGAGGTTCCCCGGTGGCGTCCGGGGCGTCGGGCTCCCCGGATCTTCCGGGAAGTGCAGGCTCCTCCAGTTCAGAAGGCTCCCCGGCATCGCCATGGGCCTCTGGCCCTTTCAGTCCGGAACCTTCGGGCGTCCCGGACGGGTGCCCGGGCAAGGACTGAGTGGGGGGCGGGGCAGCCCCCGCCGCCGGATGGGTCTCCCCGGGCCACAGGAGAGGTGGCTCGGACACGAGCTCCTGCTCGAGCTCCCACTGCTCCTCGATCCTGGCGAGCCTCTCCTCGTAGCGGGGGAAGCCCTCAAGAAACTCCTTTACCAGCCACCCCGTCCTGAGCGCCACCACTTTCCGGCCCTTGTCGGAGGCGACGTAGGCGTTGCGCAGGGCCTTAACGCGGTCCACCAGGCCGGCGGCCTCGAGACGCCTGAAGGCGTCAGAGACCCTGGCCTTCAGGCGGGCCTGGACCCTTGCCGTCTCGGGGGAGCCCGGCAGGGCAGGGTCCTGGGCTCCCCTGATGGCCGCGTCAAGGCCCATCGAGCCCGGAAGGCCTTCCGCCGCAGACAGGAGCGAGGCACCGGCCCCCTCGGAGGAGAGCTTCAGGACGGGCAGCAGGAAATCGTCAACGGGCGGGATGGTCATGGCGTCCTTTCGGGGGCGGGAAATCTGCGTACGGGGCGGGCTCCAGGCCGGGCTGAGCCTCACGACGGCCCGTTTCGTGGGGCGCGGATCGGACGGCCTCGGTCGGAGAGAAGAAGAGCTCGGCGAACCGGAAGGGGGTAGCGCCGGATGGTCGCGGCCAGAGCGAGGAAGAAAGAGGCGGGCCTGGGAGGGGAGACCCCGGACGTCCCCGGCCAGAGAGAGGAGGAAAGAGGCGGACCTGGAGGGGAGACCCCGGACGTCCCCGGCCAGAGAGAGGAAGAAAGAGGCGGACCGGGAGGGGAGACCCCTGAACGCCGCGGTATGCGATGGGAAGACCTGGGCGGACCGTGAGGGTGATGCCCCGGACGGTCGTGGCAGGAGAGAGGAAGACCGTGGCGGACCTGGAGGGAGCACCACGGGGAAAGGACCGGGACCGGAGGGGAACGGCTAGGACAGGAGGGCGTCGAAAGCCTCGAGGTCGGCCTCCTTAATTTTTATGGACACCTTCCTGCGAGTCCCCACGCCGTGCCAGAGCATGAGCCCGGCCAGGGCCCGCTCGTCCACGACGACGGCGTCCTCGGCCATGCCGTCCAGGATGGCGAGGGCATCCTCAGGCAGGCCGCCGCGGACGAAGACTGTCGGCTCCCCGCCCCCGTCCTGTCCGGCGGCGAGGGCGTCAAGTCTCGCAATGGCATCCGGGGCTCCTGGCGGATCCAGCACCGCGAACGGGCCTCCGGCATCGCCCGTGTCCTTCATGGCGCGGAAGACGTCCTCCGCCAGACGCCCGAATTTGTCCGGGCTCATCCGGAGGATGAGCCCGACAGTCTCCTCCAGGGCCTCGGCACGGAGCTCCATGGCCGCGAGCTGGAGCCTTTTCCTCTCGTCGGCCACGATTGCCGCCGCGCGGTAGGCTGGGTAGGCCTCGAGATCCGAGAAGTCCAGGGAGTCAGGACGTCTTTTCAGGAGCCCCGCGCCTTCACCGGACAGCCTGAACGACAGGCGGTCCTGGCCCTGGAGAAGGCCAGCGGCCAGGAGGCACCGAAATGCCGACCCGAACCGGCCTGCCAGGGTTTCGGGAGGGAGCTGCGGCATGAAGCTCCCGAGCCGTTCCCTTGCCGCCGACACGAGTTTCAGGGCCGGGGCCACTACGGACTCGCGGGTGGCGGCGCCCAGCTTTTCCGTGACCTGGAGGATCGGGAGCAGGAGTTCGGCCGGCGCGATGTCGTCCAGGGAAGGGGGCTTCCCCGTGGATCGCCTGGGCCTGCCGCGCGGCCCGGAGCCCGCCGTCCTGGCCGCGCCCGCGCCCTTAGCGGGCCTCCCGGTAACCTGTGCCATGCCGGGCGAGCGCTCCCCTGCGGCTCCGGCGGGCAAGGGTGTCCCTTCGGCCTCCAGGGGCTTGTCCGCCTCGGCGGTCTCTTCGTTGACAGGTGCCCTTTCGGGCTTTGCGGTCTTGGAAGCCTCGTCTGGCTCACCGGGCAAGGGCATTCGAGGAGCTTCCGGGGACTTCGCCGCCTCCCCAGCGACCTCGCGGGTCCTCTCGCTCTCCGGAGGCTCGCCGGGCAGGGGAGCTCCAGGGGCTTCCCCGGGCCTCTCCTCTCCCGCGGCCTCTCGGGGGCTCTCGCTCTCCGGAGGCTCACCGGGCTGGAGAGTTCCAGGGGCCTCAGCGGGCCTCTCCTCTCCTGCGGCCTCTCTGGGCTTCTCGTTATCCGGGGGCTCGCCGGGCAGGGGAGCTCCAGGAGCCTGCACCGGCCTCGCCCCCTCTCCTGATGCCTCGCTCGGCCTCTCCGTTTCCGGCGGCTCTCCGGGAAGTGGCGTTCCCGCAGCCTCAACCGGCCTCTCCGGACTCGCGTCATTGCCCGCACTCTCCCCCTGCCGTGCCGATTCGGGCTGTCCGGATGGAGCCCGCCTGGCCTGGAGGCTCTCCACCGCCTCCCGGAAGCCGGGGAGCATCGCGAGGAACTCGGCGTCCATGCGGCTTATGCCGGTGCCCAGGAGGGTGCGGCCCTTGGGGGTGATCGCGTACGAGCCGCCAGGTACCGGCGAGAGGAAGCCCACGGCCGCGAGCAGGTGGCAGCCCCAGTGGAGCTTCGAGGCCAGGAGGGTGAAGCTGCTGGAGGGGAGCCTCTCCCTCCTGAAAGATTCCGGGAGTCCCATGATCCGGAGGACGGGTTCCTCCAGGGTGCGGGGGGAAACCTCGGCCGTCCAGGAGGCCTGGCGCAGGATAGGGAGCATGAAGTCGTACAGGGATGGTTCGGCCATGAGCATTCCGGATGCGGCCCGCCCGGGGCGCTGGAAAGTGAACGGGACCGCCTGTCAGCTGCCGGTGGGCGTGTCGAGGCGGTCCAGGAAGTCCGGGTCCGGGACACGGATCTCCAGGACGAGGCTGTCCCTGACCCCCTCTCCGTGGAGGTACATGAGCCTGGCCATGGCGTCCGCGTCCACGGCGGCAATCCTGCCGGCGCTGTCGAGGGCGAGGGTGACTGCCCCGGGGGCGAAGCCGGCGGGCGCGAAGACGATGCCCCGCTTCGCCCCGGCCCCCTCCATTTCGGCCCGGAGCTCCTCCATGACCTGGATGCCGGCTGGCCCGTCCGCGAACGGGACCGCGCGTATGACGACGTCGTCGGCTCCCGGCGTCTCCGGGCCGTCGAAGAGCCCCTTCACCCGGCGCCCCCATCTTCCGGCGGACGGCGGGAAGCCGCTCTCGGAGGAGGAGCGCGCCTTTTCCGCGAGCTGGCGGGAGAGATCCAGGAGGCCCCCTGCCCGGAGGCGGCAGATCTTGTCCCTGACCACGGCCAGGACCGTGGTCTCCAGCTTCCCGAAGGAGCTGGCCAGCCTGTCTTCCGGAGGGGCGGGCGGCCTTGCGGGCGGACGCGGCCGCGTCACCCTTCGCGGCATGGGGGCGGGGGCCCCGGAAGGCGCCTCTGGTACCGGGGTCAGGAGCTCCTCCGGAAGCTCCGGGTCTGGGGGATGGGAAGATGGCCCGTCTTCCGGTGCATCGGCGGGAGAAGGGGTAGAGGGTCCGTCCTCCTGGATGCCGGTGGAGAGCGGGGCAGAGGGACCGCCCTCCTGCGCGTCAGCGTCAGGGGTGACAGCGGGCTCGTCGGCGGGCGGACGGACGGGGATCTCCTCGGGAAGTTTCCGGGAGAGCTCCTCCGGAACCTCCAGGGAGGAGGGCGGATCGGGCAGAGGCGCGGAGGTCGGGGTGTCCGGTGCCAGGGCGGCGTCGGCGGACTCTGCGCGGAGGCGGCGTATGAGGGCCGAACTCACCTCCGCCGGGGAGGTGGCCAGGAGAGTTCTCCCGGCCACGTTGATAACGTAGGTCCCCACGTCCACGCGGTCCAGAAGGCCTTCCCGGCAGAGAAACTTCAAGGTCTCCCTGGTCCTGGACTTCAGGGCCTGCCTGGCGTTGGCGGAAAGGTGCTTCCGCACGGGCCGCATGGCAAGGTGGTAAAGCTCGTTCACGCGGTTGAAGACCCGCTGGGTGTTGGCCTTCCCCCGCGTCCTGCCCATGATGGCGAGGACGGCGGCGTTGAGGGCGGTCTCCTTCGGGAGGATGCCCTTGGAGGCCCTCTCATGGGAGAGGGGCCACCCCGGCCGCCTCTCGGTGGCCAGGGCGGCTTGAGTAGTTCCAGGGGCGGGAGCTTCCGCCGCGCCGGAAGTCGTCTCCGTTCCGGGCGAGGCGGAAAGGGTCTCTGGCCTCGGAGAGGCGGCAGGCGTCTCGGGACCAGGCGAAGCGGAAGCCGCCTCTGGACCCCGGGCCGCAGGTTCGGGCGCATGGGGAGCCGGCCTGTCTCCGGTATCCTGGGGAAGGGACGGGTCCGTCGTTTCACGGGATGCGGAAGGCTCCCTCGGCTCCCCGACGGGCGGCTCCGTGGAGGCGGAAGGCTCCCTCGGCTCACCGGCAGGCGGCTCCGGGACGGCGTCAGGTCCTGGCACGGTCTTCCGGTACCTTCTCTGCCGCCGCATGCCTTTCAGCCGTGCGAGATTATCCTCGAAGGAGGGGAAGCTCTCGACAAAGCCCCTCACGAGGAAGTCCGTCTCCAGGGTCATCACCACGAAGCCGTCGTCGGTGGCGGCATAGACCCCGCGTCCCAGGTGCTCCACGAGACCTGCCGCCTCCAGGAGCATGAAGGCCTCGGCGACGCGGGACTCCACGCGGGTCCTGGACTTCCCTGGGACGGCGGCCTCCATGTCGGCGTGGGAGAGGCCCAGGATGGCGGGCATCCTCGTCAGGGCGTAGCTCGCCGTAGCGCCGGCCGTCTCGCAGGAGAGCATGAGGACGGGCTGCAGGAAGTCGTCTGGACGGGGAATGGTCATCAAAGCTCTCTGGAGGTGCCAGGAAGGCGGGAAGGGCAGCCGGGGCAGGCGGGGAACGGGTCGGACTGTGCCGGCGGGGGTGGCCCGGGCGTTGCCGGCTGAGTGATGGGCCGTGCTTGGCTGGCTGAGCAATGTACTGGACGCTGCCGGCTGAGTGATGGGCCTTGCTTAGCTCTCTGAGTCAGGTCCCGTGAGTTGCCGGCTGAATGATGTGCCTTGCTTAGCTCTCTGAGTCAGGTTCCGGGCGTTGCCGGCTGAGTTGTGAGCCTTGCTTAGCTGGCTGAGTCAGGCAGTGGGCGTTGCCGGAGCGATCGGCGGGCCGGACTAAACGTTCAGGATGTCAAAGAAGTCCTGGTTCACCTCCTTGGCGGAGAAGACGTTGCGGACCGAGGTGCCGACCCCGAGCTCGATCATGAGGGCGGCCATGGCCCGTTCGTCCATGACGGACGCGCCCAGGGGGAGCTCACGGACGACGGAGGCGGACCAGGGCGGGAGGTCGCCCCGTGTGAAGAGGATCCACTCGCCCTGCCCCCGCTCGAGCCTGTTGAGGGAGAATGCCGCCAGGGCCTCCGCAACCTCAGGTCCGTCTTTCCCGTCCAGGATCCTGAAGACCGTGACGCTCCCCGTCCCCTCGCCCCCGGCGCGGGAGGCCATGGCCAGGGCGAGCTCGGACGCCAGCCGCCCGAAACCTTCCCTCCCCATGCCGCGGATCCGGGCGGCAGTCTCGGAGACTATGCCGTCGGCCAGCTCCCGGTAGGCCCTGTCGATCCTTTTCCACTCCCGGCTCGAGACGTAGAGAGCCCGGAAGGAGGCGGAGACCCCGATGTCGGCGAAGGTGAGGTCTGCCGGGTTCCTGGCCAGGGTCTCGAGGCCCTCCTCGGTGATGAGGTAGCGTCCCCTTGAGGGGCTCTTCAGGAGGCCGGCGACCCGCAGGTAGTAGATGGCCGTCCCGAACCTCTCGACCGCCTTGGTGCGCTCAAGGTCCGGGGACTCGCCTCCTGCCGCGAGCCGCCTGGCGCGGACGAGCTCCAGCGCCGGGCCCTGGAGCTCCTCGCGGGTGGCCAGGCCGCTGGAGCCTGCGGCCGTGAGGAGCGGGAGGAACAGCTCGTTGCAGGAGAGGGCGCCCCGGCGGCTCTTCGTTCCGCGACCGGCTGGGCGGGGCGGCCCGGAGAGGTTCGCGCGGAGGCTCCCGGCCAGGGGGGCGTCCTCCGGGACGGGCGGTGCCTCAGTGCCGCAGGACTTCCTGAAGCCGGGGAAGCGCAGGAGGAACCTGAGACCGATCCTCTTCGGACCCGAGCGGAGGACCCCGAGGCCGGCCTCGGTAATGGCGTACGCGCCCTTCGCGACCCGTTCGACGAGGCCCGCATGTCCCAGGCACACGATGGACCAGCGGATCCAGCTTGCCAGCCTGGTGGTCTCCCCGGAGGCGACGCGTTCCTCGGCGAACTCGGGAGGCAGGCCGAGGACGCTCATGAGGGGGGCGGCGACGGACTCCTCGGTGATCCGCTCCTCCCTGCCGGCCAGGGACAGCACGGGGCGAAGGAAATCCTCGGAGGAGGCATGGGGTATGGGGCTAGAAGTCATGGGCGTCAGGCTGGCGGACGGCATGGGACGGTATGGCCGGAGGACTGTCTGGATCCTGCGGGCCGGCACCGTCAGGAGCAGGCTGGAAGTGGGGAGACGATACCGAATGGACACCATCTGCTGTAGTTTATATACGATTCGGGCGGGGTTTGCAAATTTGGAGGGGAACCGGCCTGGGCCGGGAGGGGAGATCAGAAGGCCGGAATTCAGGGGGGCAACGGGCGGGAGGTAAGGAGATGCCGAGGCCGGAGGCGGGGGGCAAGGGGCCGGCAGTCTGAAGACCGGAAAGCAGAACGTCAGAGGGCTGGAGTATCAGTTGGCAGGAGGGGCGGAGAGGAGGGCGGCCTGGTGGACGGAGAGTAGGGCAGCCCCCGAGGGGCGGAGAGCGGGGCAGCCTGAGTGACGGAGAGTAGGGTAGCCCGAGGGGCGGAGAGCGGGGCAGCCTGAGGGGCGGAAAGCAGCAGAGCCTGATGTCAGAAGGGTCAGATAGGCAGAGAGTTTAAGGGTAGAAGGAGCAGCGGTTCGGAGGGTCAGATGGTCAGAGGGCAGGAGGGTAGAAGGAGCAACGGTTCGGAGGGTCAGATGGTCAGAGGGCAGGAGGGCAAAAGGAGCAGCGGTCCTGATGGTCGGAGGGGTGGAGAGCTGGGGCAAAGGGAGCAGTGGTCCTGAAGGTCAGAGAGGAGGAGGATAAGGTGACAGAAGGTGAGGAGGGTATGAGAATTATAAGAGTAGAAGTGCCGGAGAGGAAGGGGATAAGGGGGCAGGGCGAGAATCTGAGCTGGGGAGCACGGGACATGGGAAGGAACTTGAGGTGTCTTGTCCTGTTCTGGAAGACAGGGCTGAACCGGCGATAGACTGAGACTAGCGATAGACTGAGACTGGCGATAGACTGAGACTGGCGAGGTGCTGGCGGGATATGTATTCCAGATTTTGGAGCTGTGGGGTGCGGGCGACACTGAAATGGAGGGTTCTCTGAGTGTGTTCGGCAGAGGAAGGAGGGTTGCTCCGTACTTGTTGCGAAGGAGAGAAGGATGGTGTCAATTATGGCAAATCAAATTAAATAGTTATAATTAATCTGTTGTTAAGTAGTCAATAGTTGTTTGAAATAGAAATATTATAAGATTGATAAATTTTAAATTATTTGAAAGGAAGACGAATTTTGTTAAATCCATTGTGTGATAAAGCAATTCAAAACCACTGTGTGATAAAGCAATTTGTAAATTTAATATTTTGTTAATGATTAATATATTTTGCATGAACTGGAAGAGTTGGCAAAGACTGTAGCGGCAGTGGTTGTTGCGTGAAGGAGTCCTGAAGTTCGGGGGGAGAAAGTAGAGTGTTTAAGAAAATATTACCCGTTTAATTAAATGTCGGAATTTAGGCTATCAACTTATAGGTCGAAAGATTATGAAACCAACCAGCTCTGGTATGTCCTCGCCATGATTCGGTCTCTAAAGATGGAAGAAG